>JBPPMG010000014.1:0-1977 GCA_051305935.1 Thermoanaerobaculia bacterium | reverse complement strand
ACGAGGAGCTGGCGGAGCTCGTCCTGCTCGGGAGGGGCGACGAGCCCGAGAAGGCCGGTCCAGTCACCCGTCATCTCGCGCGAAGCGCGCTGGCCGGGAGATGAGAGGAGCAGCGTCCACCCAGCGAGCGGCGCGGGGACGGCTTCCCGCGCGAGTCCGGCGTAGATGCGCTGGAACGGCTCGGACTTTCCGGAGGCGATGCGCGCCATCGATCGCGCGAGCTGATTGAGCTGATCCGAGATCTGCTCGGCCGAAAGGTTCGTCTCCACCTCGGTCAGCGCGCGCGGTACCGTCCGGTAGAGCACCGCCCCGAAAATCCCGCTGGCGACGACGGCGCTGACCCCGATGAAGAGCGCGACCGCGAGCGTGTCCTCGAAGCGAAAGCCGGTGTGCGCCACCACGACCGCGAACGCCAGAATGCCGAGCCAGATGTGCGACTGAAGCCACTCCTCGACCTTGCCGAACCGGCTCTTGTAGTTCCGCTTCCGGATCCCATAGTACAGGAGGAGGCCGATCAGGAAGAGCGCGACGGCGCCGTAAATGAGTCCGTGAGGCGACCCGCCGTGCGTGAAGGGCGCCGAGAGGTGGTAGGGGACGTAGGAGGCAGCGAGGATCGCGATCAGGACGAGCCCGATGATGGTCCAGCGGAGAGCGTAGCGAGGGGCGGCCATCTCAGAGCTCTCTCCGCGAGACGACGAGATCTTCGAGCGTGGTGCGGTACTCCTTCGGCGTCACGCGGATCGCGGCGCCGGTGGGACAGCTCCGAACGCAGGCAGGTCCACCCTTGAGACCGCGGCAGAGGTCGCACTTGACCGCGACCGTCCGGTCGACGCCATCCTCGCCATCCCCGTTCGGCTTGACGAGGGAAGCGACCCATTTGAACAGCGACCATTTCGGCTCGGGGTGAACCATGAAGATGTTGCCGTAAGGGCAGTTCTTCTCGCAGTTCCCGCAGCCGATGCAGTTGCTCTTGATGTAGACCTCGCCGCGCGGGTCGCGCGCGATCGCGTCCGGCGGGCAGTCGAGCATGCAGAGCGGGTTTTCGCACTGCCAGCAGGAGTTCGGAGCGAGCAGGTTGTAGAGATGGATGCCGGTCAGCGAGAGGCGCGATTGCCCGTCGTCGTGGACACCCTCGCACGCCTTGATGCAGTTGTTGCAGCGGACGCATTTGTGCTCGTCGATGATGAGCGAGTCGGTTCCCATGACGACTTCTTCGCGAATCAGATCGCTCAGGATCGATCCCGATCCGGGCGTCGCCTCGGCGATGAGGGCTCCAATCCTCCTCTCCTCGAGCTTCTTGAGCGGCTGCTCGCGGAGGGTGGGGTGGAGGGCGAGGAAGTGGTCGAAATCGCTCTTGTCGAGCCGGATCAGCTCCGAGGGAAAGATCGTCGACACGGTCGCCGTGCGCGGCGCGTCCGAGAGGAGTGCCGTCTCGCCGAAGAAGTTTCCGGCGACCAGGTAGGAGAGGACGATCTCCTTGTCGCCCGACTTCTTGGCGATCTTCACCATGCCGTTCCGGATCAGGAAAAAGGCGTCGCCGGTGTCTTCCTCCGAAAACACGACGTGGTCTTTCGGGAGGACTTCGACCGTCGCCCGGGCGACGAGCTCGCCCAGCTGCGAGGTCGGCACGCCCGGAAAGAGATATCCCTGGATGGCGCGGATGAGGAATGCCTGGTCGACCAGCGCTTCCGCGCGAGGTGCCGTTCTGAGGAGCTTGAGCATTGCCTTGCGCGGGATCTCGAGGATGCGGGTGCGCCCGACGGCGATCGCCGTCGCGGTGCGGCGGCGGCCGGAGATGAGGCTCATCTCACCGAAGAAGTTGCCGGCCGTCAGCTCGGTGACCTTACGCTCCTCACCCTGTTCGGATCGGACGCGGATCTCGACTCGTCCCGACCCGATGACGAGGAACACATTCGTGTAGTCGTTCTGCCGGATGATCGTCTCGCCGTCGGCGTAGTCCCGCACCTCGGTCGAGAG
>JBPPMG010000001.1:0-4187 GCA_051305935.1 Thermoanaerobaculia bacterium | reverse complement strand
TCGGTCTCGTGGGCTCGGAGATGTGTATAAGAGACTGTCCGGGGGCGGGGCGGGGTCAGGAACTGTGTTCGACCGAGCAACGAGGGCTTGACAATTGGTTGTGGTGAGATGGCTCGGGGGGAGACGGTGTTGCGGGTTTTCGTGGACTCTTTCTAGCGGCCAGGTATTGGAGAGCTGTCAAGCCTCGTTGCTCGGTCGAGCACCAACTGATTGATTGTCAGTATCGGGAGTGAAGGTTAAAAACTGATTAACCGGTCGGTATTTTTGCAACGGAACGGTGAACGTGGGGCGGCGCCAGGCGAAGGTCGGAAAATGTGGCGCGAGGCACTCCTGCCTGCGCGCGGCGCGAAGCGGCGTCGTGTCGCGGCACTGAACCGGAGTTTACAGGTCGCCTTCGGCGACGCGCAGGCAGGAGTGCCTGCGCCACATTCCCTTTCGATTCTCAAATCGCGCTGCACTGCTATGATTTCCCGCGAATCCCGGAAGCCATGATTGTGAATCGGAGCGCGCGGAATCTCGCCTTCGTGGTCGCCGCCACCGTCGCGCTGCTGCCCGGCGCGCGCGCGACCGCATCCGACCGTCCGCATTTCGAGCGGATCGGCATGGAAGAGGGTCTCCCCCACGAGAACGTCTACGGCGTCGCGCAGGACCGCCTCGGGTTCATCTGGTTCGCCACGGAGGACGGCCTCGCGCGCTGGGACGGCGAGACGATGCTTTCGTACGACCACGATCGCTCCGATACGGGCTCCGTCGCCTCGAACGACGTCAGCCGGATCATCCCCGACGGCGACGGCTCGCTCTGGATCGGAACGTGGGGCGACGGGCTCGATCGCTTCGATCCGCTCACCGAGGCGGTCACTCATTTCCGGCGGCGGGAGAACGGCGGTGAGGCCGGGCTCCCCGACAACCGCATCCAGTCGCTGATCGCGACCGATGACGCGATCTGGATCGGCACGCGCGGCGCCGGGCTCGCGAGGCTCGATCGCGCGACGGCGACGATCCAGATCTGGAACAGTCGCGGCGCCCAGGGCACGGCCCTGCGCGACGATCGCGTCTGGTCGATCGCGGCATCGAACGCAAACACGATCTGGATCGGCACCGACACGGGATTGCAGGCTCTCGATCTGAAGAGCGGCACGATCACCTTCGTCGACGGCGCGGGCGAGCACGCGCGCGCACTCGAGGGCCAGACGATTCGCTCCCTCACGATCACGCGCGACGGCACGCTCTGGCTCGGAACCCCAACGGGTGCGTGGCGCCTCGCCGCCGACCGCTCGACGCTCACTCCGGTCGTCCGTTCGTCCGAAGCGGCGCGCGTCGCCGAGGGGGGCGTGAACACGATTCACGAAGACGGGCAAGGCGTCGTCTGGATCGGCACGATGCAGGAGGGGCTCTATCGCTTCGACCCGTCGACCGGCGCCGTTAGCCGCTTCGTCCACGACCCGCAGCAGTCATGGAGTCTCGGCAGCAACGACGTCCGCTGGCTGTACGAGGACCGCTCGTCGATTCTCTGGATCGCGACGCGCGGCGGCGGCGTCAGCCGAATCGACCTGAAGCCTCACAAGTTCACCACCTGGACGTGGGATCCGTCGGACGCCGACGGGCTCGCAGCGCGCGGCGTGTCGGCGATCCTCGGGGACGCGTCGGGAACCCTCTGGGTCGGCACGCACGACGGGCTCGACAGGCTCGAGCGCGGAGCCACCGCGTTCCGCCACGTCACGACGAGGGACGGAGCGATCCCGCACGGTGACGTCGAAGTGCTCACCGAGGATCGGGAGGGACGCCTCTGGATCGGCCTCTTTCGCGCGGGGCTCTGCCTGTTCGATCGCGCGTCGAATCGATGCAGCGAGACGTGGAGCACGCGCTCTTCCGCGGAGAGGGCGCTCCGCGACGATTCGGTGCGCGCGCTCCTCGTGGCGCGAGACGGCACGCTCTGGATCGGCACGGCAGGAGGGTTGCACCAGCTCGACCCGAAGACGGGAGCGATCAGTGCGTTCGTGAACGATCCCTTCGATCCGGCGAGCCTCAGCGACAGCTACGTGCTCGCACTGCACGAGGACGCGCGCGGGCGCATCTGGATCGGCACCGACAGCGGCGGGCTGAACCTGCTCGACCCGAAGGCGAAGACATTCCGATCGTGGAAGCGATCGAAGGCGGGCGACTCGCTGCCGAGCGACCGCGTCCGCGAGGTCTTCGAGTCGCGCGACGGGACGCTCTGGATCGGCACGTCGAACGGTCTCGTCGCCTTCGATCCGGAACGGGAGAGATTCAAGCGCCTCGATCCACGTCCCGCGCTCGACAGCTCGAACATCCAGTCGGTCCAGGAGGACGAGACCGGACGGCTCTGGGTGTCGACGGCGAATGGACTGTCGGTCATCGACCCGAAGAGCGGGATCTCACGCACGTACAACGCGGGCGACGGACTGCAGGGGAACATTTTCTTTCCCGGATCGAGCTGGAAGGCGGGCGACGGCACGCTCTACTTCGGCGGGGTCGCGGGCCTGAGTGCGTTCAACCCGGACGGCATGCCCGACAACCGGGTTGTGCCTAACGTCGTGATCACGCGCGTGAACGTCTTCGCGAATCCCGGCAAGGTGACACGCCCTCCCTGGACGCTGCGCGAGATCGAGCTCCACCACAGGGAGAACTTCTTCGCGATCGAATTCGCCGCGCTCGACTTCACCGCGCCCGAACGCAACCGCTACCTCTTCCGGCTGGAGGGGCTCAGCGACGAATGGAGGGACGCGGGCACGCAGAGGTTCGCGAATTACACGGCGGTCCCGCCGGGGCGCTACACCTTCCGCGTCCGCGGCTCGAACAACGACGGCGTCTGGAACGAGGAGGGCGCGTCGCTGGTCATCGTGGTGAAGCCGCCCTTCTGGCAGGCAATCTGGTTCCGCGTCGCTCTCGCGGCGCTCGCGCTCGCCCTCTTCGTCGCCATGATCCGGATGCGCACGCGGACGATCGAGTTGCAGAAAATGGCGCTCGAGCGCGTCGTCGACGAGCGGACGCGCGACCTTCGCGCGACGACCGACCGCCTCGCGACGATCAACTCCCTCGTCGAGTCGATGAACGCGGAGATCAACTTCGACCGCGTGCTCCAGATGATCCTCGGCGTCACGCGCTTCCTTCACGGCGTCGAGATCGCGATCGTCTTCGTCTACGACAAGTCGTCCGATCTCTACCGGGCGAAAGCCGCGCTCGGCTGGGATCCGGCCACCGTCGAGGAGATCGCGCTTCCGGCCGACGAGCTCGAGCGGCTCTACACCGCGGAGGCGGACGAGGTCCAGAAGGACGTCTTCCTCGCCGATCGCTCGGCGCAGAGCGCGGCCTTCCTGACGCTGCTGACGCTGCGCCTTCGCGGGCCCGAGCGCGTCGAAGGCTATCTCGTCTTCGAGGCGCCGATCGCCAAGGGCGGCATCGCGCCTAACGAGCTCGAGCTGCTCGTCGAGCTCCGCGGCCACATACTGTCGGCGTTCATGAAGGCGAAGGTCCTGGAGGAGCTGGAGCGGCTCAACAAGTCGAAGAACGAATTCCTGGGGATCGCCGCGCACGACCTGCGCAACCCGCTCGGCGTGATCGTCGGCTGGGTGTCGATGGTCATCGATCAGCTTCGCAAGGGTAACGTCGACACCGAACGCGCGGCGGGGCAGTTGGTGAAGGCGCGGACAGCGGCCGAAAGCATGGCACGGCTCGTCAACGACCTCCTCGACATCTCCGCGATCGAGTCGGGCGCGATCGCGCTCGAGCGGGACGAGGTCGATCTCGGTGCGATGATCACCGCGACCGTAGCGAACCACGAGGACGCGGCCGCGCGAAAGAGCATCACGCTGACCGCGATCGACGTCGAGAACCTGCCTCTGATCAACGCCGACTCCGTGCGCATCGGCGAGGTGCTCGACAATCTCCTGAGCAACGCGATCAAGTACACCCAGCAGGGCGGCACCGTGCGCGTGTCGTGCGAGCGGCTGGAGAACGAGATCGTCACCCACGTCGAGGACAACGGCCAGGGGCTCGGAGAGGACGACCTCAAGGAAGTCTTCCACACCTTCAAGAAGCTGAGCGCGCGCCCCACCGGCGGCGAGACGAGCACCGGCCTCGGACTCGCCATCGTCAAGCGCATCGTCGAGATCCACGGCGGCAACATCTGGATCACGAGCGCGAAAGGAGAGGGGGCGAGGTTCAGT
>JBPPMG010000527.1:0-8533 GCA_051305935.1 Thermoanaerobaculia bacterium | reverse complement strand
CCAGAAGATCAAGACCTCGGTCGATTACCCCGCCATCGCAAGCTTCGGAATCGCCACCACGGCAATCCCGACCTGGACGCTCGAGTTCGACGCCGTCCTCATGACGTGGAGCGAATTCGAGACGCTCGTCGTCGACTTCGAGAATGCGTCGACTCCCGACCTCATCAACGAAGAGAACTGGGACGACTCCTGGTCTTACCGCCTCGGCGCGAACAAGCAGGTCAACGACATGTGGCAGGTCCGCCTCGGCGTTGTCTGGGACGAGACCCCGCAGCCGGTCGAGAATGTCGGCCCGCTGCTTCCCGACTCGAACCGTCTCGGTCTTTCGTTCGGCGTCGGTCTCAAGCACGGGAATTGGCGGATCGATCTCTCGGAGCTCTATCTGCCCTTCGTCGATCGCGACACCCTTGGCCAGAACCAGGACAACTACAACGGCGTGTACGAGACAACGGCCAATCTCGTGAGCATGAACATTGGCTACACGTTCTAGCCGGTCCCGAGGAGAAGAAGCAACCATGCGAATCAAGACGAAGGCAATCAACCTCACGGCCGTTCTTGCATTGACGATGCTTACGGCCGCTCCCGTCTGGGCGGCCCGCGGCAAGGCAGACTTCACGCGCTACGTCGCCCTTGGCGACAGCTACGGCGCAGGCGTTTCGAGTAACGCCCTGGTCGATGCGCACCAGCGCAACGGGTACGTGGCCGTCATCGCGAGGCAGGCCGGAGCCAACGACTTCCAGCAGCCTCTGGTCAGCCAGCCCGGAATCGGACCGGAGCTACAGTTACTGTCGATCCGCCCCCTGCAGATCGTTCCGAAGGCGTCGACGAACGGCGTCCCGACGAACCTCTTCCTTCCGCGCCCCTACAACAACCTGAGCATCCCCGGCGCCCGCGTGCTCGATCTGCTTACGATCAACGGCAACCAGCCGCCGACGAATACCACGACCACCTTCGCGCAGTTCATCCTGCGCGGTCTCGGCACCGCGACGGATCAGGCGCTTGCTCAGCAGCCGACCTTCATCTCGGTCTGGATCGGCGGAAACGACCTTCTCGGAGCGGTGCTGGGCGGCACGCCAGCGGCGCTCACTCCCCTCGCCGACTTCGAGGCGGCCTACACGGCACTGCTCGATCGCCTGGTCGCCGGCGCGCCGAATGCAGGCATGGTGCTCGGCAGCCTCGCCGACGCCGCTTCGGTTCCGTTTGCCACTACGATTCCGCCGGTTCTCGTCGATCCCGCCACGAACCAGCCTGTAATCGTCGGTGGGAGCCCGATCTTCTACATCGCGGACCTTGGCGGCGGACAGATCGGGCAGCTCACTCCCGGAAGCCTCGTGACGCTCGGCGCCTCGTCGTTCCTCTCCACCGGCTTTGGGATTCCTTCACAGGTAGCCCCTGCGATTCCGCTCTGCCAGGCCCCGGGTAACAATTGCGGCAAGCCGCTCCCCGACGGGGTCGTGATCACCCCGGCCGAGCTCGCAGCGATCCGCCAGCGCGGCGTCGAGATGAACGCCGTGATCTTCGCCGCCGGCGCGGCGCGCGACATCCCCGTCGTCGACATCAACACCTTCTTCGAGCACGCCAAGGCGGGGCTCGAGATCGGTGGGATCACGATCAACACTGCGTTCCTCACCGGCGGCATGTTCAGCTACGACGGCTTCCACCCTACCGATATCGGATACGCGCTGCTGGCGAACGAGTTCATCCGCACGATCAATGCGAACTACGGGACGAAGATCCCGTACACGTCGATCCTGAGGTTCTTTCAGAACAACAACAGGCGCAGCGTGAACGCAAGGCACGGTGAGGAGATTCTCCCCGGCACTTCGTTCGAGTACACGCGCGAGGCGCTCGACGGTTTGTTCGAGGTCACCGGCGCTCCGAACAATCTACCGGTCACGAACCGTACGCGCGACTAACAGACTCCGATTTCAATCGATGAAAGGCGGGCTTCGGCCCGCCTTTTCATTTCGGGCCTATAATCGACGACACAGGAGAACAACATGCGCCGTACTCACGCCGCTGCATTCGCCGCGTCCGTCGTCATCTGCCTTTCCTTCGCCGCAGCCGTTCCGGCTCAACCGCGAGGGAATGCCGACTTCACCCGCTATTTCGTGATCGGTGACTCGCTGTCGGCCGGCTTCACCAACGGCACGCTCCTCGAGCGTTACCAGCGGAACAGCTTCCCCGCGCTGCTGGCTCGCCAGGCGGGAGCGGCGACGTTTCGCCAGCCGCTGGTCGGCGAGCCCGGCCTCGTCGGCGAGCTGACTCTCGTACGCCTCAATCCACTGGACATCCAACGGAAGTCGGGGTTAGGTCGCGTGATCGGCGGTCAATCGCCGGCGCCTTACAACAATCTCGCCGTTCCGATCGCCACGGTAGGCGACCTGCTCTCGATCTCCGGACTCGACTCGACCAACAATCGCTACTACGACGAGATCCTCGGCCGCCACGGCACAGCCCTCGAGCAGATGATCGAGGAAGACCCGACGTTCGTCACGATCTGGGTGGGGAACCGGGACGCCCTCCGCGGCATCACGAGCGGGCTTCCGCATGCGATGACCCCTCCGGAGGAGTTCGAGCGCGACCTGCGCCAGCTCGTCGGCCGAATCGTCTCCGAGGCTCCCGCCGCCGGCGTGGTCATCGCGAACATCCCTGATTTCCTTCGATTCCCCGTCGCCAACGGAGTACCTCCCGTCGTGATCCATCCCACGACCGGGCGTCCGGTGCTGGGCGCTGACGGCCGCGCCGTCGCACTCCTCGGAGAGGACGGTCCTCTGCCCCCGAACGCGCTCCTGAATCTCGGCGCGACGCGCTATCTCATTCGAGGGGCCGGAATCCCGGCCGAGCTGGCGCCGCTGTTCGATCGGCCCTGGGTCGGCGGTGGACTGCCGACTGACGTCGTTCTGACGCCCGACGAGATCGCGGAGATCGAGGTCACGATCGATGCCTACAACGATTCGATCGCGCGCGTCGCGAGAGACTTCTCGCTTCCGCTCGTCGACATGCGCGCGGAGTTCCACAGGCTCGGCGAAGGAGTCGTCGTCGGCGGCGTCCGCTTCGACCTCCGCCTCCTTTTCGGCGGGCTCATCGGCCTCGACGGCGTGAACCCTACGCCGCTCGGCAACGTGTTCGTCGCCAACGCCTTCATCCGGACGATCAACGAGGCCTGGGGAACCGAGATCAAACCGGTCCGGATCGGTCGCGACTTCAACCCGTCGACTCGGCGCGGCAACGAGTGAGCGCGACAGCCAGCCAGATCAACAAAGCAAATGCCGAATGACCTGCGTCATTCGGCATTCGTCTTTTCAGAAGCTTCAGGATGCTACGTGCCGGACGGGCGTCCGCGCGGAGACGGTCGTGAGATGTCGATGATCGCCATCCGTTCGCGCTCGTCGTACCAGCAGTGGAATCGCTTGATGCCGGGAACGTCGATCTGGTAGTGCCGGAAGAAGCTGGGAACGTGGATCGAGGTCGACTTCTGTGACTGCCGGATCTTCGCCGCGCCTTCTTCCTTCCGATCGATCGCCTTGATCCCGATCACCTTTCGCTTGCGATCGTAGAAGAGCTGAGCGTTGGCTTTGCCGCGAAGTCGCAGCATGTCGGCGACCGGAACCGGGAGTCGAATCAATCTCGACTGCACGATTGTCGCAGACGCCGGCACGCGCTCGTAGTCTGGTTTGGGTTCCCACTTTTCAAACGGCATTTCCCATCTCCTCACCCATCACGTTTACCGTTGAAATCGGATAGCATAGTCATCATAAATCCTAAGTGCATTTTGTCAACAATTTCGGACTCATTTCCCGCCGATTTCGGGCGCGGATCCGGACTATTTTCTACAGCCCGATCCCCTCCGATATTCCATAGCGAGATTAAAGAATCTGCAAGTCTCGCATTTACATGCACTTACGCGACCTCTGGCCCGTGAGCAAAGCCATTACCTGACCCTCTTGACCGAAAACCTGACCCCGGCGCACCTGCCGAACTTTCGATATCCCGAACCCTTGCAATTCGAAACGTGCGAAAAGACTCTGATCGCCGGATCGCGCGGAACGCCGAATTCCGCCCGCGAAAATCGCGAAGCGCGCTCATCCGAATTCGCGATTCGCAATTCGAAACTTTGAAATCACTCCTCCTTCTTGCATCGCTCTCTGCGACCGAGGTACCCTCGGTGCGGGACTTGCGCGGGTCGCACAAGCCATGCTCTCGAAGGTCTGGAGTGCAGCGACCCTCGGCATTGATGCTGTTCGTATCGTCGTGGAGGTTCACGCCGCAGGCGCGAAGCTTCCCGGCTTCAACATGGTCGGGCTTCCCGACACCGCCGTGCGCGAGGCCTATGCGCGCGTCCGGTCGGCGCTCGCCAACTGCGGCTTCACCTGGCCGCACAAGTACGTCACGATCAACCTCTCCCCTGCCGACGTGCGCAAGGAAGGCTCGGGGTTCGACCTCCCGATCGCGATCGGCATCCTCCGCGCGTGCGAGGTCGTCACCGACCAGCAGCTGCGCGGCAGGCTCTTCATCGGCGAGCTCTCTCTCGACGGCGCGGTCTCGCCGGTGCGCGGCGCGTTGTCGATCTCGTCGTTCGCCAGCAGGGAGCCCGACCTGCGCGAGCTCCTCGTCCCGGCAGCCAATGCGCGCGAGGCCGCGGCCGTTCGCGGCGTCCGCGTAATCGGTGTTCCGAGCCTCCCTGCGCTGCTCGATCACCTGCGCGGCGAATCGCCCATCGAGCCGGCAGTCGCCGATACGACCGATGCGCCACCACCGGGAGACGATTCCGCCGATTACGCGGACGTTCGCGGCCAGGCGTACGCCAAGCGCGCGCTCGAGGTGGCAGCCGCCGGGGCGCACAACATCCTCATGGTCGGACCGCCTGGATCGGGCAAGACGATGCTCGCACGAAGGATGCCGACGATCCTCCCCCGGCTCTCGCTCGACGAAGCGATCGAGACGACCAAGATTCACTCCGTCGCCGGGGTTCTCCGTCCCGGCGCCGGCCTGATCCGCGACCGCCCGTTTCGCGCGCCGCATCACACGATCTCGAATGCAGGGCTCGTCGGCGGCGGCAGCACTCCCCGGCCGGGCGAGGTGAGCCTCGCGCACAACGGCGTTCTCTTTCTCGACGAGCTGTCGGAGTTTCGCCGCGACGTGCTCGAGGTGATGCGCCAGCCGCTCGAGGACGGTCACGTCACGATCTCGCGCGCGTTGCGAAGCCTGTCGTTTCCCGCGCGATTCACGCTTGCGGCGGCGCTCAACCCCTGCCCGTGCGGCTTCTTCAACGATCCGCGGCACCAGTGCGACTGCGGGGAGTTCCAGATCTCGCGCTACCTGGCGAAGATCTCGGGCCCGCTGCTCGACAGAATCGACATCCAGATCGAAGTGCCGGCGCTGGGGCCGCAGGAGATTGCCGCGACGGCACCGGCGGAAGCCTCGGTGGCGATCCGCGAGCGGGTCGACACGGCCAGGGAAAAGCAGCGCTCCCGCTTCGCGCGCCACGCGATCGAGGCGAACGGCGACATGTCGACGCGGCACCTCCGCAGGTTCTGCGAGCTCGACAAGGAATGTGTGAAGAGACTCGACGAGGCGATCGAGAAGCTGGGGCTCTCCGCGCGCGCGTACGACCGCGTGCTCAAGGTTGCGAGAACGATCGCGGATCTCGGCGGCTCCGCGCGAATCGAGCCGGGGCACCTCTCCGAAGCAATTCAGTACCGCGCGCTCGACCGGGCATACTTTCGCTCATCGTGATGGGGCGGCGGGCGGAGGGGAAGAATTGAGATTTGAGAGATGGCCGATGGGAAGGAGTCGCGAGGCGGAGAAAGGAGAGGGAGCGCAGAGCCAGCTCGGAGAGCACGAACGGGACTGCCTGGGGAGAATCAGAGAGTGCGGAAAGCGGCGAGAGAGACCCGTCGCGAGAATCGAGAGATCCTTGCGATCTCTCAATTCTCAATCCTGAATCCTCAATTCCGCGGCGACGCGGCGGCTAGTCCTCGTCGACGCCGTCGATGTTCAGGATGTGGCGGAGCGCGTCGTCGTTCGGATTGACGAACGCCTCGCCGTCGATCTCGACCACCGGCATCTCGCCGAGCTTGAACAGGTGCGACTTCACGGCCTTGACCTTGTCGGTGCCCACGAACTCGTACGTCAGGTTGTGGCTCTTGAAAAAACGGGCGATCGACTGGCTCTCGGCCTTCGTCGTCGAGTACAGCGTGATCTTCATGCCCCTTCCCACCCTCGCTCTGCTTGTCATATTGGCATCCAGTATAGCAGGGAGCGTTTCAGGCCGATGCGACCTCACCGCGCTCCTCTCTATATTGAAGTTCGTAGAGTCGCCGGTAAATTCCGTCGGCAAGCAGCAGTTCCTCGTGGTTTCCCCGCTCCCGGATCTCCCCGTGGTGGAACACGAGGATCTGGTCCGCGGAGCGAATCGTCGAGAGGCGGTGGGCGATCGCGACGGTGGTGCGTCCCTCCATCAGAATCTCGATTGCTTCCTGGATCAGGCGCTCGGTCTCGCTGTCGATCGACGACGTCGCCTCGTCGAGCACCAGGACCGGCGGGTCGAACGCAAGCGCTCGCGCGAACGAGAGCAGCTGCTTCTCACCGACGGAGAAGCCGGCGCCGCGCTCGCGAACCGGGGCATCGTACCCCTCCGGCAGCCGCTCGACGAAGCGCGCCGCGCGCACGCGCCTAACCGCGCCCTCGATCTCCGCGCGGGAAATCGACGGGTCGCCGAGCGAGACGTTCTCCGCTACCGTTCCCGAAAAGAGAAAGACGTCCTGCTGGACGATCGCGAACAGACGCCGTAGGTCGGCCATCCGGTACCGCCGGATGTCGATGCCATTCACCAGAATCTCCCCCCGCTGCGCCTCGTAGAACCGCAGCAGGAGACTCGTGACCGTCGTCTTTCCGGCGCCCGTGTGCCCCACGAGAGCGAGGCGCTCCCCTTTCTTCACGACGAAGGAGACGTTTCGCAGCACCCACTCCTCGCCACTGTAGGCGAACCAGACGTTGCGGAACTCGATCTCCCGCAGCTCGTCGAGCTCCGCGGGATCGCTCGGATCGTCGATCTCCACCGGGGTGTCGAGCAGTTTGAAGATCCGCTCGCTCGCCGCCATCGCGCTCTGGAGGATGTTGTACTTCTCCGAAAGGTCGGAGATCGGCTCGTAGAAGCGCTGCGCGTATTGGAAGAACGCGATCAGCGCGCCGATGCTCAGCGTTCCCTGGACGACCTGCCCTCCGCCGTACCAGACGATGAGCGCGATACCGACCGACTGGACCAGCTCGATGACCGGGTAGAAGACCGAGTAGTAGTAGATCGACTCGATGTTCGCGTCGCGGTGCTTCGCGTTGAGCTCCGCGAACTTCCCCGCCTCGCGCTCCTGCCGGTTGAAGAGCTGCACGACCGCCATTCCCGAGATGTGCTCCTGCAGGAACGCATTGATCGCCGCGATTCGCGCGCGGACCATTCGGTACGTTCGCCGCGCCCCTTTGCGAAACCAGAGCGAGGTGATCACGAGGAACGGGATCACCGAGAAGAGCACGAGCGCGAGTTTCCAGTCGAGCCAGAAGAGCATCGCGACGATCCCGACGAGAACGAAGATGTCTCCGAAGATCGCGACGAAGCCCGCGGTGAACATCTCGTTCAACGCGTCGACGTCGGTCGTCACCCGCGTGATGAGGCGCCCGACGGGATTCCGGTCGAAGTACTGCACGTGCAGCCGCTGCATGTGCCCGAAGATCTGGCGGCGAAGGTCGAACATGATCCGCTGCCCCATCATGTTCATCACGACCATCTGGACGTAAAGCACGACGAAGCCGCCGCCGAGCGTCGCGAGGTAGAGGAGCGTCGCCGCGGTAATGCCGTCGATCGCCGACGCGGGCATCATCCCGACCGAGGCCAGCCACTCGCCCACCTGTCGCGACACCCCCGCGCGCTCGCTCCCCTGCGGCACCACGAACAGGTCGATCGCGATCGCGACGATCGCAGGCCCCGCGATCTCGGCGAACGACGAGAGAATGACCAGCGCGACCGAAGCCCCCGCGCGCATCCTGTAGGGCCGCAGGTACCCGAGCAGCCGAAGCGTCAGCTTCGGGTCGAGTTTCTTCGTTCCCTCGTCCTCGAACCGTTCGACGGCGCTCATCAGGCGATCTCCTCGAGCTCTTCTTCGAGCGCCTGCCGCCTGTAGAGGTCGGCGTAGAACCCGCCTGCCGCGAGAAGCTCGTCGTGCGATCCGCGCTCGACGATCCGCCCCTCGTCGAGGACCACGATCAGGTCGGCGTCCTTCACCGACGAGATCCGGTGCGAGACGATCACGACGGTACGCCCCCGTCTCAACTCCCGGAGCGACCGGAGGATCCGCTCCTCCGTGTGCGTGTCGACCGCGCTCAGCGCGTCGTCGAGAATCATGATCTCGGGATTGCGGACGATCGCGCGAGCGATCGCCGTGCGCTGCTTCTGCCCGCCCGAAAGCGTGATTCCCCGCTCGCCGATCACCGTCGCAACGCCGTCCGGCATCGCCTTGATGTCCTCGCTAAGCCCTGC
>JBPPMG010000503.1:0-8581 GCA_051305935.1 Thermoanaerobaculia bacterium | reverse complement strand
AAAATCTGCACGAGGGCTGCACGCTCGCTCTCCGGAATGGACTGAGCGTCCGCCCGGCCGAACATTAATACGCAAAGAAGGAGTAGGACTTGGAGTCGCATGATCTTCCCGGCCGCCCAACTCGTAATTCGGTCCCCTAAATTTTGGGGCCGAAACTTGAATTGCTGCCGACTATCACACATCCCCTGCCTGGCCGCAACCGCCTTTGATGGTGGAGGTTGCGGCTTCAGCGGACGGTCACCTCTCCGTGCGATAGGCTGCGGAGCGGCGCGGCCTATCGACGCCGCCGAGCGGGTCGCGCCGCGCCGCACGGTGATGGACTGCGTCCCGCGACGACTTTGCTCCTCGGCTCGTCTCGCCGCAAGCAGTTGCGATCGCGTCGGTTGACGGGTGAATCCTCCGCCGCCCTCGTATGCGATAGCCTGCCCTCCTCGCAGCCTAGCGCAGCAACCGCACGGTCAGGCGCGAGGCGGCACACCAATCGTTCCAGTTCGTGTCGTCGGCCACGGGACGAGCCTGATCACAACGGCGCTGGGGTCACACCTCGAAAGTTCACTAAACGCGCTGCGTGACGAGCCACTCTCGGCTCACTCCACGCTGACGACGATCGCCTGGTAGCCGGCGGCTTCGAGCCGCTCCTTCTCCTCGATCGCGCGAGAGCGCGCGGCCCATGGACCGACGCGCACTCGGTACATCTCCCCGACCGATTCGATCGATACAGGACGGGCGAGTCTCTCCACCCTGGCCTTCAACTCGATCGCGTTTGCCTCGACCGAGAACGCCCCTAGTTGTACCGCCCATCCGCCCCGCACGGGTGCAGCGGGCCGGGTTTCCTCCCGAGGAGGCGCGGCGGGCGGCGACGGCTGCGCGGTGGCTGACGGCCGTACCGTTGGTGACTGTGGAGCCGCGGCTGGCGCCGCCGGTGGCTCGATCTCTTCCGTGATGATCACCGGCTCCCCGTACGACGGGACCGCCGGCTCGGGCGACGCGGCCGCGCGCGGAGGCTCGGCCACGGGGGGCGGGACTGCCGCGACCGCCGGTCTCGCGACGGGCAACATCGGCTCCGGCGGCGCCGAGGATGGGATCGTGACGATGTACGGCCGCGGCGGTTCGCGCTCCCCTGCTCCGACGCTGAGGATCTCCATCTCCACTTCGCCGATGCCATCCTCGATCATCCCGATGTCGGCCGCGGCGGCGTAGGAAAGGTCGATGATGCGGTTCCCGACGAACGGGCCGCGGTCGTTGATCCGCACCCGCGTCGTCCGCCCCGACTTCGCGTAAGTGATCTCGACCATCGTGCCGAACGGGAGCGTGCGATGCGCCGCCGTCATCTGCTTCGGATCGAAGATCTCGCCGTTCGCCGTCGGCCGTCCCGCGAATTCGTCGCCGTACCAGCTCGCGAGGCCGCGAAGCTCGACGATGTCGCCTGGGGTCGGCGACGCCGGGCGCGTCGTCGCGCACGCGGCGAGCCAGAGGGACGCCGTCGCGAGCAGCAGCGCGGCGCCGTGCCGGCGCGCGTGACGCCGGAGACTCGTCACACTCTCACCTCGCCGACTTCCGCCGCGACGAGATGCCCGCGCTCGGCGAGCACCGGATCGACGTCCGACTCGAGAAACCATCCGACCTGCTCCGGCGAGAGCCCCACGAACTCCTCGGGGCGCGCGAGCGCGCTCACATCTTCGGCGCTCAGGCCGATCGCCGCGTCGCCCGCGATCCGTTCGAGCAGGTCGTTGCCGAGGGCCCCACCCTTGATCGCGTCGACGGCGGCCATCGAGTGGACCCGCACCCGCTCGTGCAACTGCTGGCGGTCGCCACCGCGGCGAACGCCCTCCATCATGATGTTCTCGGTGGCGATGAACGGGAGCTCACGCGCGACGTTCGCCGCGATCACCTCGTCGTGCACGACGATGCCGCCGACGATGTTGTCGTAGAGCAGCGCGATCGAGTCGGCCGCGAGGAAAGCCTCCGGGATCGCGATGCGCCGGTTCGCCGAGTCGTCGAGCGTCCGCTCGAACCACTGCGTCGCCGCCGTGTGTGCCGGGTTCTGCGTGTTGATGATCAGGTGCCGCGCGAGCGAGTCGATCCGCTCGGCCCGCATGGGGTTGCGCTTGTAGGCCATCGCCGAGGAGCCGATCTGCGACTCCTCGAACGGCTCCTCGATCTCGCGCATGTGCTGAAGCAGCCGCATGTCGTAGGCGAACTTCGAAGCCGACTGCGCGAAGCCGCCGAGCGTCGCGACGATCTGCGCGTCGACTTTGCGCGTGTAGGTCTGCCCCGAAACGGGATAGCTCCGCGCGAAGCCCATCTTCCCGGCGACGATCGTCTCGAGCCTGCGCACCTTCTCCGCGTCGCCGTCGAAGAGCGCGAGGAACGACGCCTGGGTGCCGGTCGCCCCCTTCACGCCGAGGAGGCCGATCTCCGAGAGCCGGAACTCGAGCTCCGAAAGATCGAGCAGCAGGTCGTGCAGCCATAGCGTCGCGCGCTTGCCGACGGTCGTGAGCTGGGCCGGCTGGAAATGGGTGAACGCCAGAGTGGGGGTCGCGCGCCGCGCCCAGGCGAAGTCGCGCAGCCGCGAGATCAGCGTGACGAGGCGCCGCTGCATGATGCGCATCCCCTCGCGCATCTGGATCAGGTCGGTATTGTCGCCGACGAAGGCCGAGGTGGCGCCGAGGTGGATGATCCCCTTCGCGCCGGGGGCCTGGAGGCCGAAGGCGTGGACGTGCGCCATGACGTCGTGGCGCACCTCGCGCTCGCGCCGCTCGGCGTCCTCGTAGTTGATCGTGTCGGCGTGCGCCCGGAGCTCGGCGATCTGCTCCTCGGTGACCGGCAGGCCGAGCTCGCGCTCAGCCTCGGCGAGGGCGATCCAGAGCTTCCGCCAGGTGGTGAATTTGAAGTCGGGAGAGAAGACGCGGGACATCTCCCGCGACGCGTACCGCTCGGTGAGCGGGTTCGACGGCTTGTCGCGATGCACTTCGGGATTATAGGACGGTCCGGAGCCGGGGGAGATGATTTTTTATAGCGAAAAGGGAGGGCGAAATGAGGAGAAGAGAATGGTGAAGCGAGGCCTCGCACAATGATACGTTTTAATTAGTTATGAAATAAGAGATTTATTAAACGACGTGTTAATCTATTTGAGTGAATGGCGGAGAGGAGATGCCTCATGTGGCGCAGGCACTCCTGCCTGCGCGTCGCCGAAGGCGACCTGCAAATTTCGTCTTCGTGCCTCGCCACGGCGGCGCTTCGCGCCGTGCGCAGACAGGAGTGTCTGCGCCACACAAGCCTCCTGCGCCACATCACCTACTTCGCGGGTTGGGTGACGGGGCGGCCGGCCGGATCCTTCGCGACGGCGCCGTTCTCCTGCAGCACGTAGACGATCTCGCCCTCGCGCGACATGCCGAGGTCCTCGCGCGCGATTCGCTCGACGGCAAGAGTCGACTTCTTGAGGCTCGCGATCTCCCCGCCGAGCTTCTGGTTCGCGTGCCGAAGCCGGTCGACGTCGGACTGCAGCTCGGCCACGCGGTGCCGCGACTTCTGCAGCTCCGCGATGCCACCCTTGCTGAAGAGGAACGAAACCAGAAAGACGATCGAGACGACTCCCGAAAGGAGGATCACCGCCTTGAGAGTGACGCGCGGGACGTTGCGCGGATCCCGGGTGGGCTCAGGAATGCTCAATCTGCCCTAGTGTAGAGGCTGAATTGCGAAATGGCCACCGCCCGCCCATTGCGCCCATTGCACGATTACGCGAATTCTCGATTGCGCGATTTGACGGCTCCGTTTGACGATCGGCCCAGAGAATCGAGCAATCGAGAATTCGCGCAATCCCCGTCACTCCTCGTCCCGCATCTCCCGCAACGTCGCCTCGATCTCCGGCGGTACGTCCTTCCGGCCGGGGGCAGCAAACTGGACCAGGCCGACCCCTCCCTGGAACGACCATTCGTGCGGCGGGCGGTAGACGCCGACGTCGTGGACGCTCGAGCCGACGATGAAGCGGATCGCGCCGCGACGGTAGTCGAACGCGCGCCCGTTCCGCGTGTGCACCGCCACGTCTAGCCGGTAGCTTCCCGCTACGAGGTCGAGCGCCGGCATCGCGAACTCCACGATACCTTCGCCTTCGAGCCGCTCCGACCGCCACCCTTCGATCTCCGTGTTCGTCCCGTACACGCACGTTCCGTCGGCGTGGTAGATACCGACGCCGAAGACGAAGTCGGTCTGCGGCTCGCGCGCCTTGAGCTCCATCCGGATCGTCACGGGGCTCCTGCCTCCCAGCGCCACGAGCTGCCTGCCCCGCTCGTCGCGCAGCGAGACCTCGGAAATCAACACCTCACCCGAGCCCCACCGCTCCTCTTCGAGCGGGTCCTTCTCCTCGGGCTCTTCCCGCGGCTCGGGAAGCGTCGCCTCCGCGTCGGTCCGCATCAGCGGCACCGCTTCGGGCGCGACCTGGTGGAATCCGGCGACCTCCTGGAGGTAGGCGTCGACGACCCGGGCCGGGTCGCCGATTGCGGCGACGACCCCTTTCTCGATCCAGATCGCCCGGTCGCACAGCTCGCGCACGAGCGGAAGCTGGTGCGTGACGAAGACGAGCGTCGCGCCCCGCGCCTTCATCTCCTGGATCTTCGCGATGCACTTCTGCGAGAACTCCTCGTCGCCCACCGAGAGCACCTCGTCGATGAGGAGGATCTCCGGATCGACATGCACGGCGACCGCGAAGCCGAGCCTCACGTACATCCCCGAGGAGTAGGTCTTCACCGGCTGGTCGAGAAACTCGGCGATGCCGGAAAACTCGACGATCCGGTCGAAGCGCTTCTCGACCTCTTTCCTCGACAGGCCGAGCATGATGCCGTTGATGAAGATGTTCTCGCGGCCGCTGATCTCCGGATGGAATCCCGCGCCGAGCTCGATCAACGCCGAGACGCGACCGTTCACGCTCACGAGCCCCTCGGTCGGCTTGAGGATCCCGGAGATGAGCTTCAGCAGCGTCGATTTGCCCGAGCCGTTGCGGCCGATGACGCCGAACGCCTCGCCGCGCGCGATGTCGAACGTGAGCCCCCGCAGCGCCTGCACCGACGACTCGGGATCGGGCCGGAGCTCGCGCCGCAGCAGAGCGCTCTTGAGCGTCTGCAACTGCGAGCGGCGCCCGAAGAGGCGATAGCTCTTCGAGAGGTCGCGGATCGAGATCGCGGCGGCGCTCATATCGCCTCCGCGAGCGTGTCGCGCAGGCGGTCGAAGACGACGAAGCCGAGCGCGAACGAGCCGAAAGCGAAGAGCGTCATGAGCACGACGTCGACGAGCGACGGCGGCCGGCCCATGACGAAAATGTCCTGGAACGCGATGACGAACGGCGTCATCGGGTTGAGGCGCAACAGCGTGCGCATCAGTTGCGACGGCACGTGCTCGATCGAATAAATGATCGGGGTCAGGAAGAAGCCGAGCTGCAGCAGATTCGCGACGAGATCGCGCAGGTCGCGGAAGAGCACCGAAGCCGACGACACCGCGAGCGCGATGCCCGCGACGAAGAGAGCTTCCAGAAGCATCAGCACCGGCACGAAGACCATTACCGGGTGAAACGCGACCTTGTCCAGCACGAACGCGACACCGAATGCCGCGACCAGCACCGGCAGCGCGAGCGCGAAGTGCACGAGATGCGAGAGCACGACCACGATCGGCAGCGCCTCGGCTGGGAACATCACCTTCTTGATCAGCCCCGCGTTGCCCGAGATCGCGTTCGTCGCCTCCATCACCGCGCCCGCGAAGAAGATCCAGGGGAGGATCCCGGCGAAGAGGAAGAGCGCGTAGGGAGAGATGTCGGGGCGCGGGAAGAAGCGGGTGAAGACGAGCGTGTAGACGCCGAGTAGCAGCAGCGGGTTCGCCAGCGACCAGAAGTAGCCGAGCACCGAGCCGCGGTAGCGCGCCTTCAGGTCGCGCGAGGTGAGCGTCGCGATCAGTTGGCGATGGCGCGCGAGGACGAGGAGTCGGGAGAACATCAGCGCCTTCCGCCCGTCGAATCGAGAATTGTGAATTGTGAATTGAGAGATGGCAGGGCCACCGTCGCGCACCTCGGCTTCAATCTCTCAATTCTCAAGTCTCAATTCTCAATTCCGACGCTAATCGGCGTCGGTCACGATCAGCATGATCGTCGTCGTGCCGACCTGGAACTCGGCGTGGCTGTAGATCTCGACCGCGCCGGAGATCTTCTCGCCGCCGACGAGCGTGCCGTTGGTCGATTCCATGTCGTAGAGGAGCACGACGGGGTCGCGGATCTCGACGCAGGCGTGGCTCCGCGACGCTTCGATGTCGTTGAGGATCAGGTCGCCCGCCGAACGGCCGATCACGGTCTTCGGCCGGTCGATCCGATAGACTTTGCCGGCATCCGGCCCGTCGAGGATCGCGAGCGAATAGCGCTTGTCCTCGGGGAGCTTCGGCCCGTCCTCGACCTTGCCGGTGTCGCGCGGCGAGGGGACCCGCGCCTGCGCAGTGGCGTTCTCGGGCTGTGCGACGAACGCTCCCATCCCGCGTCGCGAGACGGTCGAATCGAACCCGCCTTCAGCAGGCACAATGCTCCGCGCCGCCGGGGCCTGGGCCTCGAACGAAGGGTTCTTGACGTCGAAGACTGTCTGGCACTTAGAGCAGCGGATCTTCTTGTTCGGCTTCCCGTCGAACCGCTCCTCGTTGTACTGGTACTTCGCCGCGCACTGAGGACACTCGATGACCAATTCTCGGATCCTCGATTCGGGATACCTCGCGACGATAACAGACGCCCGAAAATGGTGTCAATTCACACACAACTTCGTTCGCGCGCAGATTCGCTCTCAACGAGCGCCTCCGCGCCGCCTGTGACGTCATACAATCTGCCCGATGGCAGCGGAATCGATCGAAGTCTCGCCGATCGCTCTCCTCGGGAGGCTCGAGAGCGAGATCCGGCGCTACGACGGGCTCGTCGTCGCTTTTTCGGGCGGCGTCGACTCGGCCGTCCTGCTCGCCGCCGCGGCACGCAGTCTCGGAAGACGTGCCGTCGCGTTCACGGCCGATTCTCCGTCGATTCCCCGAAGCGAGATCGAGATCGCGCTCTCCGTCGCCGCCGGAATCGGCGTCGAGCATCATGTCGAGCAGACCTCCGAGCTCGATAACGCCGAGTACAACCGCAACGACGAGAAGCGCTGCTACTTCTGCAAGCAGACTCTCTTTGACTCGGCCCGCGCGTTCGCCGCGAGCCGCGGCATCGCCGACGTCGCCTACGGCTTCACTGCCGACGACGTGGGAGACTACCGCCCCGGCCAGCAGGCGGCATCCGAACAGGGAATCCGCCGCCCGCTCTTCGACAGCGGGCTCGGCAAGACGGAGATCCGCGCGATTGCGAAGCTGCTGGGGCTGGAGATCTGGGACAAGCCCGCCGCGCCCTGCCTCGCCTCGCGCATCCCTTACGGCTCGGCGGTCACCGAGACAAAGCTCTCGCATGTCGAACAGATGGAGGCGCTCCTGCACGAGCTCGGCTTCCGTGTCTGCCGCGCACGCTATGACGGCACCACGATGCGGATTGAGCTCGAGGGCGGCGACATCGCGCGCGCCTCCATGCCGCAGGTGCGGCTGAGGCTCGTCGATCTCGGCGAGCAGCTCGGCATCCCGCTGCTGACGCTCGACCTCGAGGGCTTCAAGTCGGGCAAGCTCAACCGGGAGATCGGCCGTTGAGCCTGCGCGAGATCCTCGACGCCGTGGCGTCGGGCGCCCTGTCCACGGACGACGCCGAATCGCAGCTCGAATCGTGGGGCTTCATCCGCATCGGGCACCAGAAGCTCGACGTGCACCGGCAAGCGAGAACCGGGATGCCCGAGGTGATCTACGGCAAGGGGAAGTCGCTGGCGCAGCTCGACGAGGTGATCGGCGTCGCGGCCGAGCGCGGGCTGCGCCTCCTCGTGACGCGACTCGACGAGTCGATGGCCGGCGAGCTCGCGGCACGACATCCGTCGCTGCGGCTCGACCGCGTGTCGGGACTCGCCGAGCTCGGCGATCCGCATGCGCAGATGAAGGGGCGCGTCGCGGTCGTCAGCGCAGGAGCTTCCGATCTCCGCGTCGCCGAGGAAGCCGCAGGGACGCTGGCGCACTTCGGCATCGAGACGCGGCGCGCGTACGACTGCGGCGTCGCCGGGCTTCACCGCCTTTTCGCGCACGGGGACGAGATCGCCTCGGCCGATGTGATCGTGGTCGTCGCGGGCATGGACGGCGCCCTCCCGTCGGTCGTCGCCGGGATGTTCCCCCGCCCGGTCGTCGCCGTCCCGACGAGCGTGGGCTACGGCGCCGCGTTCGAAGGGCTCTCCGCGCTCCTGACGATGATGAACTCGTGCGCGCCGGGCGTCACCGTCGTCAACATCGACAACGGCTTCGGCGCCGCCGTCGCCGCGCGGGCGATGCTGGCGATGGCGGAGCGCATCGGCGCGAATGCAGGGATCGGCAGTCAATGACTGAACTCGTTCGATGGTGCGAGCCCGCATGTGGCGCAGGCACTCCTGCCTGCGCGCGGCGCGAAGCGCCGCATTTCAGGATCTCAGACTTCCGTGGACACCTGTCGCCTTCGGCGACGCGCAGGCAG
>JBPPMG010000454.1:0-30367 GCA_051305935.1 Thermoanaerobaculia bacterium | reverse complement strand
GCTCGACACCGGGCTCGACTGGGACAACTGCTTCTTTTCAGAGGCGGACGGGTCGCCGCCTCCGGTGAATCTGACGATCGACGATCGAAACGTCGACACGCGGCGCCGCAAAGTCATCGCATACAACTTTCTCTACTCCTGCGTGGAGTACCCGTCGTCGCCGCTTTGCGAGAGCCCGCTCGACGCGTCCGCGTACGACAACCAGGGACACGGGACGCACGCCGCTGCGGGTGCGGCGGGCGATCGGGGCGCACCGCTCGCGCACGACTACGGCGACTCGCTTGCGCCCGGCGCGAAGCTCGTGATCCAGGACGGTGGCTACATCGGAGGCGACAACTGCGCGCAGCGGCCCGGCTTCGGCTGCCCGCTTCGCGACCTCCGGCCGGTGCTGCGGCAGGCGTACGAGCAGGGAGCGCGGATCCATTCGAACTCGTGGGGCGACCGGCAGGGAGTCGGAGCCTCTCAGAATCCGCCGACGGGCAACTACTCGACCGGCGCCCGCGACATCGACGCGTTCGTCTGGGAAAAGCCCGACATGATCGTCGTGTTCAACACGGGCAACGCCGGAGATCTAGGCTCGATGTCGCAGTCGAGCCCCGGCAACGCGAAGAACAGCATCCAGGTCGGCGGCGCGGTGTTTGCCACGACGGGACTGAATACCGTCGTGTCGTACAGCGGAACCGGGCCGACGCGCGACCTGAGAGTCAAGCCCGACCTGGTCGGTCCGACCGACGTGTTCGGCGCGGACAGCGACCTTTCGGTAGGCACGGCGAACTGCAACGGGAGCTTCCAGGGCGGGACTTCGTTCGCGTCGCCTCCCGTGGCCGCTGCCGCGGCGATCGTCCGGCAGTACTACCTCGAGGGGTGGTACCCGACGGGAGCGCGCGTCGCCGGGAACGCGCTCGCGCCGAGCGCGGCGCTCGTGAAGGCGACATTGATCGCGGGAGCGCGGCTTGCGCCGGTTTGGGACACGGGCAAGAGCTCGGTGAGAATCGCAGCCGTCCCGTCGTACGAGCAGGGCTTCGGCTTTCCCGTGCTCGACGACGCGCTCTACTTCAACGGCGACGCGACACGCCTCTTCGCTCGCGACCGTCCGCTCGCGAGCGGTCTCGCGGTCGGAGAAAGCGCGGAGCTCTTCCTCGAGGTCGGGTCGTCGGAGGAACTGCGCATCGCGCTGGCGTGGACCGACCCGCCCGGAACGCCGCAGAGCTTCACGAGCACGACGCCACAGTTGATCAACGATCTCGATCTCGTCGTGATCGACCCTTCGGGTGTGACGCGCTTTGGCAACGAGCGGCTCCACCCCGGTCAGCGTGAAATGCGGAACAACGCCGAGGTCGTGCGGGTCTCCTCGCCGACGGCCGGACGCTGGCGCGTGCGCGTCGAGGCGACGCGGATCGGGCAGGGCCCGCGACAGAGTTACGCGCTCGTCGCCGTGGGTGCCGTCGTCGAATCGGTCCAACAGCAGCGCAAGCGACCGGCGCGACGGTCGCGTTAGGGCAACGAGCCCCCCGCGGCCACGCGGAATGCGCAAGCGTCAGGTTTTACTCGGCGGAAGCCGCAGCTTTCGCTCACCCGGGTCGGATGTGATGTCTTTCGTAGAGCGCCGCCGCAAGGATCGTGTACGCTGACTCCCGATGGGCGACTACAGCGAGTTCAGCCTCAAGGTTCGCGCGATGCTCGCGATTTACCGCTGGCGGCGAATTGACCCGATGCCGTGGGCCGAGCCCCGCCTGCCGCTCGCGCAGGCGAACGTCGGGCTCGTGTCGACCGCGGCCCTCGTCCTTCCGGATCAGCCGCACTTCGACGAGAGCGTGAAGGGTGGCGACTTCTCGTTTCGGGAGATTCCGTCGTCGACCGACCCGCAGATCCTCGTCGAGACACACCGGAGCGAGTCGTTTTCTCGCGACGGGCTCGTGGTGGACAAGAACCTCGTCCTTCCGATTGACCGGATGCGCGAGCTCGAGCGCGACGGCGTGATCGGCCGGTTCAACCCGCGCTGCCTCTCGTTCATGGGCTCGATCACCGCCCCGGGAAGACTGGTCAACGAGACGGCCCCCGCGGCCGCGGAGCTCTTCGTCCGCGACGGCGTCGACGTCGCGCTGCTCGTCCCCGTCTGACCGACCTGCAATCAGACGGTCGGGCTGATCGCCGCGGAAATGGAACGACGAGGAATCGCGACGGTGGTGCTTTCCATGCTGCGTGACGTCTCGGAAGCCGTGGGCCCTCCACGCACGCTGTTCGTGCCGTTTCGTCACGGCTTCCCGCTCGACGTTCCGAGTGATGCCGCGCGGCAGCGCAGAGTGATGGAAGCCGCACTCGCGCTCCTTTCGCTGCCGCGATCCGAGGCGCCGGTTCTCGTCGACTACCTGCCGTAGTGGCGGAGGCGTCCGGCCTCCGTGGGTACGGAACGACCAAAGTTCAGCGCGAAACGGGCAAGGCCGGAGGCCTTGCCTACAAGGCAACGGCCGGAGGCCGTTGCCACGAAAGCGCTGACTGCCTCTGCTAGAATCGCGCCGCCATGCTGTCACGAGACTATTTGCGAGAATGTACCGCTGACTACCGTCGGGCCCTCGAGAATCGCGGTGCCAGCGTCGACCTCGAGCGCTTCCTCGAGATCGACGCCGAACGCCGCCGGGTAATCGTCGAGGCCGAGCAGCTCAAGAACCAGAAGAACGTAGCGTCGCAGGAGATTGCGCGCCTCAAGAAGGACAAGCAGGACGCTTCCTCGCAGATCGACGCGATGAAGCAGCTCGGCGATCGGATCAAGGATCTCGATTCTCGCCAGGCAGCGATCGAGGAAGAGTTGCACGCGCTCGAGATGATCTTCCCGAACGCGCCCGACGCGTCGGTGCCGGTTGGCCGCGACGAGAGCGCGAATCGCGTCGAGCGCGTCTGGGGCACTCCGCCGAAGTTCGACTTCGAGCCGAAGAACCACTGGGACATCGGCGAAGGGCTCGGCATCCTCGACTTCGAGCGCGCCGCGAAGATCACCGGCGCCCGCTTCACCGTGCTCATGGGCGCTGCCGCGCGCCTCGAGCGCGCGCTGATCAATCTCATGCTCGACGTCCACACGCGCGAGCACGGCTACGTCGAAGTTCTGCCGCCGTTCATGGTCAACGCCGAATCGCTCCGCGGCACGACCCAGCTGCCGAAGTTCGAGGCCGACCTCTTCAAGCTCCAGGGGGAGAAGGAGTACTACCTGATCCCGACCGCGGAGGTTCCGGTCACGAATCTGCATCGCGACGAGATCCTCGACGGCGAGCGCCTCACGATCTCCTACTGCGCCTACACGCCCTGCTTCCGCAGCGAAGCGGGATCGTACGGCAAGGACACGCGCGGCCTGATCCGCCAGCATCAGTTCGACAAAGTCGAGCTCGTGAAGTTCTCGAGGCCGTCGAGCTCCTGGGCTGACCACGAGAGACTTACCTCCGACGCCGCGCGGATCCTCGAGATCCTCGGGCTGTGCCATCGCGTCGTCACCCTGTCCACCGGGGACATGGGATTCGGTGCGGCCAAGACCTACGACATCGAGGTGTGGCTCCCCGGCCAGTCGACGTTCCGCGAAATCTCCTCGTGCACGAACTTCCTCGACTTCCAGGCGCGGCGCGCGAACATCCGCTTCCGCGGCGAAGGCAAGAGGAACGAGCTCGTTCACACGCTCAACGGCTCCGGCCTCGCGGTGGGCCGCACGCTCGTCGCAATCCTCGAGAACTACCAGCAGGCCGACGGATCGGTGGTGATTCCCGAGGTCTTGCGACCGTACATGGGCGGACTAGCGAAGATCACGAAGTAGGGCCGTGCGGGTTCCACGGGACGAAAGGCCGGGATCGGGATCGGGCTCGGGAAAGACGAGACCGAGAGCCTGTCATGATCGTGCCATTCGTCGAGGGGTGTCGTGGCCCTGGAATCTACCGGCACTGAACGGTGCTTTGCTGCCCGAGCGCGAGCCCGCCATTCCCGTACGATCAACGCAGTCTTACAACGGCTCGCTTAACGCAGGATGACCAACCGATGAATTCGCCCTCCTCGATCAGACCGCTCATCGGTATCGGATGCGACATCGAGCCTTCGCCCCGCGGCGAGGGCCGTGAGTTGATGTACGCGTACGGCACCTACCTCGACGCGATCGAGTCGGCGGATGCGATCGGGCTGATCCTCCCGCCGTTCGCCGAGGCGATCGAGCGCATCCTCCCGAGTCTCGACGGCGTGGTCCTCGCGGGTGGCGACGATCTCGATCCCGCCGCCTACGGCGAGGAGGATGTCGCTTGCGGCGGGCTTCTCGACAAGAGGCGTCAGGAGCACGATCTGGCGCTTGCACGCGCGACGCGAGCGCGCGGGATTCCCACACTCGGCATCTGTCTTGGCGCGCAGATCCTGAACGTTGCTGCGGGCGGCTCTCTCGTGCAGGACATTCCGTCCGCCATCCCCGATGCGCTGCGCCACTCGGGACGCACCGGTACGCGCCGGCGACACATCGTCTCGGTCGAGCCGGCCTCCCGCCTCGCTTCGATCCTCGGTGGGGCCTCGGTAGAGGTCAATTCCGGGCACCATCAGTCGGTGAAGGAGCCGGGCGACGGTCTCGTCGTCGTGGCGCGCAGCTCCGACGGCGTCGTCGAAGCAGTCGAGGACCCTGCGCACCCGTTCTACGTCGGCGTGCAATGGCATCCGGAAGAGATGCTGGCGGAGGAATCGGCGTCGCGCCTCTTTGCAGCATTCCGTGACGCGGCCAACGCGCTGTGCCGCTCGCGTAAGTCGTGACGGCTCTGCCACCCCCGCGCGGAATAGCCCCCGGAGACGACTCGTTGGCTCGAAATTGACGGGAGGCTCATTTGAATCGTATTCCAGTACTCGCCACGCTCGTCGTGGCGCTCGCGCTCGCACCACAGGTCACCGAGGCCGGGAAGTGGCATGACACGGTGGCGAAGGCGCAAGCCGAAGCGAAGAAGGGGAACAAGCTGATCCTGGTCGATATGTTCGCCGACTGGTGCGGCTGGTGCCACCGCATGGAGCGTGAAGTCTTCCCGTCCGAGGTCTTCCAGGCAGCCTCGAAGAACTATGCGCTTCTCCGTCTCGACACCGAAGACGGGAAAGAGGGGACGAAGGTCGCCAGCGACTTCGGCGTGACGAGCCTTCCCACGTTTCTGCTCCTGACCCCCGACCTCGGCGTCGCGGGCTACATCCGCGGCTACAGTGCGGCCGACGCATTCGTCGAGAAGATCCAGCAGGCCGAGACCGACTACTTCTCGTTCCAGAAGCGAGTGCGCGGCGAGTCGAAGAAGGCGAGCGATAGCGACCGGCTCTCCCTCACGATCGAGATGATCGGGCGGCGCGATTTCACGCGCGCCGAGCCGCGGCTCGCCTCCCTCACCAAGAGCAAGGACGCCGCGATTCGTGACGAGTCGTACCACCAGCTCGCTACGATGCACGCGCTGCAGCGAAAGTGGGATCGTGCAGAGGCGACTCTCAAGGAGGCGCTTGGCATCAACCGGCGCGGCGCCATCGCCGAGCGAAACCAGATGATGCTCGCGCAGGTCTACATGAGCACGAAGAACTACCCCGCGGCCGTCGCGGAACTCAAGCGATTCAAGTCCAGCTACCCGAACTCCGAGCTCATCTCGAGGGTCGAGGTGATGCTTCCGCAGCTCGAACGTCAGATCCCCCGAAACTAGAACGACATGAAATCCCCAGCGCGTCTGCTCCTGCTGGTCGCGACGCTACTCTCCGCGACCGGAGCCGCCGAGGCTCAGTTCGAGTCTCCAGCCCTCGGCGGCCCTCCCTCCGTTCCCGAGATCAGCATCGACGTCCGATTCGCAAAACCGGTCGACGGGAAGATCGAAGGCATCGTCACGTTCACCATCCCTGACACCTGGCATGTCAACTCGGCGACGCCGAAGGACGAGTACGCCATTCCGACGAAGGTGCGGGTCGAGTCCGCGGCGCTGACGATCGACGCGGTCGACTATCCGCCGCACGTCGAGCGCGCGTTCGGATTTGCGGGTGGGCAGATGCTCCCCGTTTACGAGGGCACGGTTCAGGTGCGCGTCCGAGGCAGCGTGACCGCGCCCGACGGTGACGTGACGGCGGGCGTCTATTACCAGGCCTGCAACGACACGGTCTGCCTTCCGCCGAAGGAAGTGACGAAGACGGTGAAGCTCTCCGAGAGCTTCGTCGAGTCACTCGGCGAGATCCCTGCCGCGGCGACCGCCACTCCGGCAGGCAACTTCCAGAAGCTTTCGGATGCGCCGGCGGGCGGGTCCGGAGGGCTCTTCAGCGGCGACCTCGGCTCGACGTTCGCATCACGCGGGCTCGGGATGACGCTGCTGGTCGTCTTCGTGCTCGGGATGGCGCTGACGCTCACCCCGTGCGTCTATCCGCTGATCCCGCTAACGATGGCATATTTCGCATCGCAGACCGGTGGGAGCGTGGCGCGCCGCATCGGGCTGTCGTCGACCTACGTTCTCGGCATCGCGATCATGTACTCGACGCTCGGCGTCTTCGCGGCGCTCTCCGGAGCGCTCTTCGGCGCGTGGTTGCAGGAGCCGCTGGTGCTCGCGTTCTTCGCGCTGCTGATGCTGGCGCTCGCGCTGTCGATGTTCGGTCTCTATGACATCAACGTTCCGCAGTTCATCGCGAACCGCGCCAGCGCGCGATCGGGCTTCATCGGCTCACTCACGATGGGCCTGATCGCCGGCATCGTCGCGGCGCCCTGCGTCGGCCCGTTCGTCGTGTCGCTCATCGCCCTCGTGTCGCAGAGCGGGAATCCATACCTCGGGTTCCTTCTCTTCTTCGTTCTCGCGCTCGGCCTCGGCGTCCCGTTCCTGCTGCTCGGCATCTTCTCGAGTGGCGCGAGCTCGCTGCCGCGCTCGGGTCCCTGGCTCGTGAAGATCAAGCAGGCTCTCGGCTTCGTGCTGATCGCGATGGCTTTCTACTTCCTGCGGCCGGTGACGGGTGACGAAGTCTACAAGTGGGGTGTCGCGGTCAGTCTCCTGCTCGGCGCGGTCTTCCTCTTCGTGCGCAAGGAGCCGACCAAGGCAGGCAACGTGATCCGCTTCGTCTGCGGGCTGCTCCTCGTCGCCGGCGCCGTGCCGTTCCTGATGCCGAAGTCGACGGGGCCCGAGATCGCCTGGAAGAAGTACGACGCAGCCGCGATCGCCGCGGCGGCAAGCGAAGGCCAGCCCGTGCTGATCGACTTCTACGCGGACTGGTGCCTCCCGTGCAAAGAGCTCGATCACAACACCTTCAATCAGCCTGGCGTCGTCGACGAATCGAAACGCTTTGCGACGTTCAAGGCAGACCTCACGAAGGGCGACGACGAGCGGTCGAAGGAGCTGGTCAAGCGCTACGAAATCATCGGCGTGCCGACCATCGTCTTCATCGACGCGAAGGGAAGCGAGATCCGCGAGCTGCGCTTGACGGGATTCGAGAAGCCCGATGCCTTCCTGGAGCGAATGAAGAAGGCCAGGTGATTGCGGATTGCGGAATGCGGAAGGCGCCGCAGGCGGCGTTGCCTGCTCATCGCCTCTCGCCCTTCGCCTTTCGCCTACTTGGGTAGCTCGATCGTCGGATCGTCGTCGCGGCGACGGTAGAGCATCACGATCTTGCCTACCAGGCCGACGAGATCGGACTGAGTCGTCTCGGCGAGCTCGCCGGCGAGCTGCTTCCGCGCGTCGCCTTCGGCGTCGATCTTGACCTTGATCAGCTCGTGCGAGGCGAGGGCCCGACCAGTCTCGGTGGCGACGCTGGTGGTGAGCCCGTGCTGGCCGATGCGAACGACGGGGTCGAGGTGGTGAGCGAGCGCTCGGAGGTACTTTCGTTGTTTCGTAGTGAGCATCGTGGCCTCGTCGTGGGAATGCGCGCGTCGCGCCGGGTCATTGTACCGAAGTCAGCGGCCGCAAAGGCCGTGATTTGACTGGCTTGGAAGGCATGAGCTAGAGTTTGCCGCCCGCTGGAGGAAACCATGGATCGCCAGGAACGACACGACATCAAACACGACAAGTTCGTCGACCAAGTGAACACCTACTACGACGACGTCAAGAAGAACTCCCAGAAGGTGGTTCTTGGCGTCGTCGGCGTGCTCGCCGTCGTCGCGATCGGCATCGCGATCTGGGGCTGGGGCGCGCGACAGGAGCAGGCGGCGCAGAAACTGCTCGCCGAGGCGATCGAGACGTTCGACGCGCAGGTCGGCGCTGAAGCCGTGGCCGATCCGAACCGTCAGGGACCGGCATTCACGACCGATGCGGAACGCATCGCCGCTGCCGAACCGAAGATGAAGGACGTCGTGGCGAAGCACTCAGGCAGCGACGCCGCGCAGGTGGCGAACCTCTACCTCGCGCAGATCGAAGTGTCGAAAGGCCAGACCGACGCGGCGATCAAGATGTACGAAGAGTTCGTGAAGAAGAATCCTGACAGCCTCCTCGCAGGCGGCGCGCAGATGAGCATCTACCAGCTCCGCATGGCGACCGACCCGAAAGCTGTGATCGCCGATCTCGAGAAGGCGTCGATCGAGGCGAGCTCGCTCCTGCCCAAGGAGACCGTCCTCACGATGCTCGCCGAGGCCTATGAAAAGAGCGGCGACAAGGCGAAGTCGCTCGATATCTACCGCCGCATCGCGACCGAGTTCCCGCAGAGCGCCTATGCTGCGGACGCGCAGGCGAAGATCAATCGCGGCTAAGGCCCGGGACTCCGCATCGACGAATCACGAAGCGCGGCCGATGGCCGCGCTTCTTTTTAGTAAACTGATCGTCGCTCGGTACCGATCCGGAGGCCCACCATCATCTACCTCGCGGGCGTCGTGCTCCTCTTCTGGGTCGCGATGTCGCTCCAGACCATCACGAACCTGTTGACGGTTCCGCGGTTACGCCGCAGATCGCCGCAGCCCGGCTTCGCTCCGCTCGTTTCGGTGGTGATTCCTGCGCGCAACGAGGCGGAGCACATCGGTACGACCGTCGAGTCGATGCTGGCGCAGAGTTGGACGCGGCTGGAGGTCATCGTCGTCGACGATCTCTCGACCGACGCGACGGCCGGTGTGGTCCGCGCGCTCGCGGAGCGCGACTCGCGCGTGCGGCTCGTCGAGGGCGCGCCGCACCCCGAGGGCTGGATCGGAAAGCCGTGGGCGCTACAGCAGGGTGGCGAGGCGGCAGCGGGAGAGCTGCTTCTCTTCGTCGACGCCGACGTGCGCTACGCGCCCGAGGCGATCGAGGCGGCGGTCGCGGAGGCGGAGGAACGCCCCGAGTGCGCGATGTTCTTTCTTTTTCCGCACTTCGAGATGCGCGGATTCTGGGAGAAAGTCGTGATGCCGGCGCTACCGAGCGGTCTCTTCATGGGCGTGCCGGTCCTGCTTTCGAACCGGACGACGTGGCCGATTCTCGGCGTGGGAGGCGGTCCCGGCAATCTGGTCAGACGCGAGGCGTACGAAGCGATCGGCCGGCACACGCGGCTTCGCGACGCGGTCATCGACGACATCGGGCTCGCGCGACTGATTCGCGCGAGCGGCCGCCGGACACGTGTGCTGCAGGCAGACGATCTCATCACGCTTCGGATGTACAGGGGAGCGGGCGAGATCATCGAGGGATTCACGAAGAACTCGTACATGGTGTTCGCCGGAACTCTGCCGCGAGCGGCCATCGTGAGCCTCGCCGTGCCGCTGACGCATCTGGCGCCGTGGGTCTGGACGTGGCTGGTCGTCACCTCGCTCGCTGCGGGGCTTCTGCCACCTGGCTCGGCGGTGCTGGGAGCGACCGCGCTCGCGCTGATCCTGCTGACTCGGCTCGCATTGTTCGGGGCACTCGGATTCAGCCGCGCAGCGGCGCTTCTGACCCAGCCGCTCGAAGTTCTGGTCTGGCAGTGGATCTTCCTGCGATCGACGTGGCGGCTCGGTGTCCGGCGGCGGCTTCACTGGAGAGGGCGCGACTATCCGGCGACCGTCACGGCGTTCGGTCACGCGGCAGGGATCGAGCGCGGTCGTCGCGAGCCTCAGGCTCCCGCGCCGGGCGATATGAGCTAAGTAGCCCCGATGCAAAAGGTTTGGCGATAATCCTGAGTCGAATCCCGCGCCGGGGAGGCCGCGGGGAAATTTGTTGGAACCGGAGGGGATTCAGTTAGCCGCAAGAGCACCGCTCTCCATGACCAGACCCATCGAACGGCACCAGCAGCTGATCGAGGAGATCCTCGCGAAATACGATCTCAGCCACGACTTCGGGCGCAAGATGGCGTACGAGGCGGCGATCGAGCACGCCCGCGAGCACCTCGCCGAGGATCCCCACTGCAACGACTTCCTTCGAGCCGTGGCAAACCGTCTCGACTTTCAGCCCGTCGTCTTCGACACCATCGAGAGCCGGGTGAAGCTGCGCAAGGGAGCATGGGTCGACGCCTGGATCTCCGACGAGGACGACGAGGTCGCGATCACGGGAACGCGCGAAGGGCTGCAGTACCTGATCGACGTGCTCACCCAGCTGCGCAACTCGACCGAGCCGGGCGAGCATGTCCATCTCGATCGCGGCATCGCCCCGATGACCGACAACACCGCGCATCTCGTTTTCTTCAAGGAAGACGAGACGTGGTTCACCGGCGCACCGGAGAATCTCGACCCGTACCCACCGCGCGACATCGAGGCCTCGCAGGTCTTCGCCTTCCAGTCGCTGCAGTACCCTCCCGACGGCCTCGCGATCACGCCGCACCGCCTCTATCGAGTCGTCGACGCCGAGCGGGCCTCGGAGGACGATCCGAACGTGAAGGATTTCCCCGAAGGAGCGCCGGACCGTTACTACGTGTTCCGCTTCCGCGCGGATGCAGGCCAGCTCGTCTCCTACGGCTTCCACCTCGACGATCCCGGCATGAACTTCTTCACGCATAAGGAAGTGATGTCGCTGGTCATGGGAGTCGAGGAGTAAATGCGGAACGCGAAACGCGAAACGCGGAATGCGGAATGCGGATTGCGGAATGCGGATTGCGGAATGCGGATTGCGGAATGTGAGTCGGCGCGACTCGCTGCATTCGCGCCGGATCTCCTGAACGAACGCACTGATCGCGCCAAGCTCAGTCCTCTCCTGGTTTTCCATTCCGCATTCCGCATTCCGCACTCCGCACTCCGCATTCCCCCGGTGTGATCGCCGTCATGTCCCCCGGCAGAGCGTGGGGATACGCTACAGCCCGGATTTTGAGGAGGTTGCGCGATGCCGGCATGGGAATGGTGGGACTGGTGGCAGGGTCGTAAGGACCGCTACCTGCTGAGCGAAGAGCCGTTTCTCGACTACGAGCGATTCGCCAGCATCTGCGTCGGGATCGGGATTCCCGACATCTGTCAGCGCTCGACCTTTTCCTTCAATAACGTCCGCGACGGCGCAGACCGCTTCATCGGAACGTCGAAGCATGGCGAGAAGCCGTTCGCGCGCATCTACACGCGGCTGGGCAATCCGACGACCGAGTATCTCGAGAAGGTGCTCTTCCGCCTCGAATGCCAGCACCTGATCGACAAGGCGCTCGAAGCCGACGAGAAGGAGCCGACGGTCGGAAGCATGGTTCTCGGCTCGGGCATGGGCGCGATCGCATCGCTCTTGATCTCGCTCGTGCGCACCGGGGACGCCATCATCAGCGGCAACGTCTACGGCTGCACCGACAGCCTCCTTCGAGGCCTCCAGCACAAGTTCGGCGTCGAGCCGGTCTTCGTCGACACGACCGATCTCGCGCAGGTCGAGGCCGCGTTCAAGTCACACCCGAACGCGCGCGTGGTCTTCCTCGAGACGCCGGAGAACCCGAACCTCGGCATGGCCGACATCCGCCGAACGGGCGAGCTCGCGCGGAAGTACGGCGCGCTTCTCGTGGTCGACAACACGTTCTGCAGCGCCTATCTCCAGCAGCCGTTCCGGCTCGGCGCCGATTTCGTCGTGCAGAGCCTCACGAAGTACGTCAATGGACACTCCACGTCGGTCGGCGGCCACGTGCTCGGCCCGTTCCCGTTCATGACCAGCGAGTTCTTCGTCTGGGCGAAAGATCTCGGCCCGACGCCGAGCCCGTTCGACAGCTGGCTCAACTCGCTCTGCGTGCAGACGCTGCCGCAGCGCATGGACATCGCGTGCAAGAGCGCCGCAACGCTCGCGGAGATCTTTGCAAAGCACCCGCGCATCGAGAAGCTCTACTACCCGGGTCTCCCGTCGCATCCGCACAATCACCTCGTCGGCACGCAGATGCGCAACGGCGGCGGAATGATCGCCTTCGAGCTCGAGGGTGGGTACGAGCCCGCGGTGAAGCTGATGAACTACTTCGCGCGGCACGACACGCCGATGGAGCTCGCCGTGAGCCTCGGAAGCGTGATCAGCTACATCCAGCATCCGGCGAGCATGACGCACAGCGTGGTGCCGGAGGCGGACCGCCTGGCGCGCGGCATCACCGACGGACTGGTCCGATTCAGCGTCGGGCTCGAAGGGGTCTCGATTCTCAAGGAAGCCTTCGAGGAAGGCCTCGAGCTCGCATACAGGTAGACTTGCGCTGTGGTCGCGCTGCCGGAATCCGACTGGCGGCGAGCGGGACCCGCCCGCGGGCCGGGCAACGGAGGCAACGTGTCGATTCAGCGAATCACGATTCTCGGTGCGGGGACGATGGGGCGCGGCATCGCGTATCTCGCCGGGCTCTCCGGTTACGAGACGCGGCTCTACGACGTGACGGACCACGTCCTGCAGAACGCGATGCGGCTCATCGAGTCGACCTTCGCGAAGTCGGTCGAGAAGAAGAAACTGGAGGCGTCGGAGGCGCATAAGGGGGTCTCGCGCATCTGGGTGACGAGCGACCTCGAAGCCGCCGTTCAGGATGCCGATCTCGTCGTGGAGGCGGCCCCCGAGGACCTCGCGCTCAAGAAGGACCTGTTCGCGCAAGTCGATGTCCTGACCCCGACGCACACGATCCTCGCATCGAACACGTCGTCGATATCGATTTCCGAGCTTTCGAAGTCGGTCCAGTGCCGCGCGCAGTTCGTAGGCATGCACTTCTTCAATCCCCCGCACGTGATGAAGCTCGTCGAGATCGTCCTCGGCGCGGAGACGAGCGACGCGACGGTCGCCATCGTCAGCGAGGTGACCGCGCGAATGGGCAGGGAGACGATTCTCGTCAAGGACTCGCCCGGCTTCGCTACTTCGCGCCTCGGGCTCGCGATCGGCCTCGAGGCGATCCGCATGCTCGAGGACGGCGTCGCGTCGGCAGCAGACATCGACAGGGCGATGGAGCTCGGCTACAACCATCCGATGGGGCCGCTGCGCCTGACCGACCTGGTCGGCCTCGACGTCCGCCTCGGAATCGCCGAGTACCTCACCGAGACGCTCGGGCCGCGATTCGAGCCTCCGAAGCTGCTCCGCGAGATGGTGGAGAAAAAGCTGCTCGGAAAGAAGACAGGCAAGGGCTTCTACGACTGGGAGCCGTGAGTCTTCCTCCGGATGCCTACGGCGCGTTTGCGCGGGTCTACGACCGCGCTCTGGGTGAGTTGTTCTTCCGTGGGATCGCGCTGGTGCTCCGCGCGCTCGAGGCGGAGTACCCGACCGATCGACGGACCCATCTCGACATCGCCTGTGGCACGGGACTCGCGATGCGCCACTTCGTGTCGCGCGGATGGCGCTCCCGGGGAATCGACGCGTCGTACGCGATGGCGTCGCGGGCGAAGGCGCGCGGGCTCGACGTCGCGGTCGGCGACTTCCGCGCGCTCGCGCTGCGCGGGCGCTTCGAGCGGATCACGTGCCTTTACGACAGCCTGAACCATCTGCTCGATCGCGAGGACCTGCTGCGCGCATTCGCCTGCGTGGAGCCGCTCATGGACGATTCGTCGCTGTTCTGGTTCGACCTCAACGATCCCTACTCCTACAACGGTGTCTGGGCGACGGCCGAGCCGTATGTCTCGAGCGGGGAGGACTACCACCTCGAGATCGCGACGCGCTTCGATGAGGCGGCGAACCTGGCGACCGCGCGCGTTCAAGGCTGGCACGACGCGGGCGGCGAACGGCACCCGATCGACGAGACGCATTACCAGCGTTCGTGGTACCGCGACGAGGTAATCTCGATGCTGGCCGAGACCGGGCTCGAGACGGTCGACGTCTTCGGTTTCGACCCGTTCGCGTCACGCGTGTTCGAGGGAGCCGACGTGAAGGAGCTGTACGTCGCGAGGCGGGCGCGCTGAACGAGGGACCGGGGCCCGGCCGAACTTCTCGAAGCGAAAGTGATCTCTGGCCGTGGCGTGTTGGTAGAAGCCTGCGAGGCCCTTCGCTGCGCTCAGGGCGACACTTGGTTTGGCAACGCATGTAGAATCTGACCGCTCTATGAACCTCGGAATCACAGGCTTCGGTGCGCTTGTCGGCGGATCGAGCTCGGGCATCGGGCTCGCGTGCGCCGATCTGCTTCTCGCAGAGGGCGTCCGCGTCGTCCTCGTGTCGCGCGGCGAAGAGAGACTCCGGGCGGCGTCGGAGATGCTCGCTTCGAAGCATGGCCGGGATGTGCCGTGGGTTGCGGCCGATCTCGCGACGGCCGACGGTGCGGAGTTGGCATTTCGCACGGCCGAATCGGCGCTCGGACAGGTCGACATCGTGATCAACAATGCGGGAGGGCCGAAGTCCGGGCCGTTCGAGACTCTCGCCGATGCCGACTGGGAGAGCTCCTTTCACCTGAACCTGATGAGCGCCGTGCGACTCGCGCGGCTCGCCACGCCCGGGATGAAGGCGAGGCAGTGGGGAAGGATCGTCAACATCACGTCGACTTCCGTGAAGCAACCGATCGAGGGACTCATGCTCTCGAATTCGATTCGGATGTCGGTCGTCGGCTTCGCCAAGACGCTCTCCGACGAGCTCGGGCCCTTTGGCGTGACCGTGAACACCGTTGCGCCCGGCTACACGGGCACCGACAGGCTGGACCAGCTCGCCGCGGCGAAAGCGGCGCGAACGGGAACGACGAAGGCGTCGGTTCTCGAATCGTGGCGCGACGACGTGCCGCTCCGGCGGATCGGCCTTCCGGAAGAGGTGGCAGCCGCCGTCGTCTGGTTCTGCTCGCAGCAGGGCGCGTACATCACAGGAGTGACCCTGGCGGTTGACGGCGGCCGCACGCGCGCGTCGCTGTAACGGGAGAGGCAGAGCGGCGATGGCAGGCAGGCTCAGCATGGGTAAGTCGATCCTGGTGAGGGCGGTTGCCGCCTTGCTCATCGTCGGCCTCGTTCCGCTGCTCTTCACCGCGTACAGACTGATCGGAATCAACAAGCACGGGATGGAGGACCAGGTTCTCCTCACGCACACCGTTGCCGCGAGAACGGCGGGCGAGCGCATCGACTCGTTCATCGAGGCGTGGCGCGCGCGCTGCAACGCGGTGTCGATGAACGAGATCGTGCTCTCCGACGCGCGCTCTTCCGAGGCGAGCGAAATTCTCCAATCGCTCCTCGGCGGCGATGCGAACCTGGCGGCCGTCGAGATCTTCGATCCTTCCGGCCATCGTGTCATCGCGGTCCGCAGCCGCGAGTTCAAGAGCGATCTTCAGCCCTGGTTCGGCCGCCCGATTCTGGGCGACATCGAGATTGGCGGCCGCGGGAACGAACGATGGCTCATCGTCTCCTCGCGCCTCCCCGACTCGCTCGCCACCGTGCAGATGATCGTCGACGCGAGAACGATCGACCAGGTGCTCGTCGGTGCCGAGCTGGGACCCCAGGCGGAGCTCGGGCTGATCGACCGGAACGGCGCGATCGTCGCTCCCCAGGGGCGCTCGATCGAAGCCTTCCCGCCCGACCTCGTCGCCTTCGGAAAATCGGCGACCTTCGTCGGCGCGGGAGAGTTCGGCACGCCCGAGACGGGACGAGTGCTCGGTGCCTACTACCCGCTTCCAAGTCGAGGATGGGCGGTCCTGTCGCGCCAGCCGATCGACATCGCGCAGGCGGTCGACAGGAAAATGCGGAGGGAGGCGAGGACCTCGCTCGTGCTGTCCGTCGGTCTCACCGCGTTGCTCACGGGGCTCGCCTACGCACAGTTCGTCCGCCCGATCCGGCAACTCGTCGTCGCGCAGCGAAAGCTGGCCGGCGGATCCTCGGCCGCGAGCGGCGGAGGCGGATCGGAGATCCAGCAGTTGCAGAACACGTTCGAGATGATCGAGCGCCGCATCCGCGACCAGGAAGACCTCGGCCGTGTCTTCGTCGGCCGCTACCAGGTACTCGGCCTCCTCGGCCGGGGAGGGATGGGCGTCGTCTTCCACGGCTTCGACTCCCGGCTCGAGCGACACGTCGCGCTAAAGGTCGTCCGCACTTCCGACAGCGTGAAACCTGACGAGCGTGACGAGCTGATCACCGCGCTGAAACGCGAAGCGATCACCATCGCGAAGTTCAACCATCCGAACGTGGTCAACGTCTACGACGTCGAGGGCGAAGGTGGGACGGCCTACATCGCGATGGAACTCGTCGAAGGGCTCAGCCTCGAGCGCTATCTCGCGCGTCGCAAGCGCGTCCCGTGGATGGAGGCGCTCGTGATCGGGTTCGCGACCACGAAGGCGATCGCCGCGGCGCACGAGAGCGGGATCGTTCATCACGACATCAAGCCGGGCAACGTGCTGCTCGGGAAAGACGGCTCGATCAAGGTCACCGACTTCGGGATCTCGCGGCCGATCTCCTCGGGTCCGCAGCGGACCGACGTCGTCTTCGGCAGCCCCAGCTACCTCTCGCCCGAGGCGTGCCTCGGACGTCGAATGGGCCCCGAAGGGGACATCTTCGCCGTCGGGATCACGCTCTACGAGATCATGATCGGCATCAACCCGTTCCGCAGAAGCACCGTCGGGGCGACGATTCGGGCGACGATCGACGAGCCTGTTCCCGAACTCGCTGGGAAGCTTGAAGCCATCGATCCGCAGTTCAGCGCACTCGTCGCCGCGATGCTCGAGAAGGAGCCGGAGAAGCGGCCGCGCAGCGCTGCGGAGATCGCCGACCGGCTGGGCGAGATCGTGCGGCGGACCGGAGCGCGATGGGAGTTCCCGGCGGCGCTCCTTGCGAAGCAGGGCGCGAGCAAACTACAAACTCCGGAGCCTCCGACTGCACCCTCGTAAACCACGCGATCAGGGAGACACAGGCATGCGAGCAACGACACTCACGATTCTCGGCATTCTCTTCGCGGCTATCGCCTTTGCGCAGGAAGCACCGCAGGCGCGCCAGGGAGACACGGTAGCGTGGCACGTGGTCAAGGCGGGAGAGACGCTCAGCAGCATCACGCAGCAGTACCTGGGCGACTCGACGCTCTGGCCGGAGAATCACCGCCTGAATCCCGGAGTGAAGGATCCGAACCGGCTCACGCCGGGTCAGCGGGTCCTCGTGATCACGGCTCGCGAGATCGCCGCGCGACGCGCGAAAGTCGATCAGCTCTCGCGCAAGGTCGAGAAGAAGCTGCAGCAGGAAGCGTGGCTTTCCGCCAAAGTCGGCGATCAGCTCGTCGAACGTGAGGGACTTCGCACGTACGAAGCGTCTTCCGCGCAGCTCGGTCTCGACGACGGTTCGCGCCTCCAGATGACCGAGAACTCGATCGTCTTTCTGCGCGAGTACAAGGCGTCACTGCGAAAGGTCGACCGCAGCCAGATCGAAGTCATCGAAGGAGGCGTCGACCTCGCGCTTACGCCGGCGAAGGCACGGTCGAAGCGCGACGTGGAGATCCTGATTGGCGATGTGACCGCGCGGCCGAAAGCGACGAATGCGACAGCCGAGGCTCGCGCGCGCCGCGACGAGCAGACGAAGAGCGCAAAGCTGATGGTCTACGCGGGAGCGAGCGAAGTCGAGTCGGCAGGCGTGAAGGTGCAGGTAGCGAAGGGCATGGGAACTTCGGTCGCGCAAGGCGCCGCCCCGGCGCCACCGGAGAAACTGCTTGCCGCTCCCGCTCTCGTTGCGCCTGCCGCAGGCGCGGAGATGCGGGGGACAACCGAGCTCACCTGGTCGCCGGTCGCGAAGGCCGACAGCTACCTGGTCGAGATCTGTCGCGATCCGGCATGTGCGCAGCTCGCCGCGCGTCAGACGGGAATTGCCGGAACCAGCACCTCGGTCGGCTCGCTGCCGAGCGGGAATCTGTTCTGGCGCGTCACTGCGCGGAGTAAGGCCGGACTCGACGGCTATCCGTCGAAGCCTCGTGAGCTCGCCGTCGTCCGCGTCGCGAGCGGCCGCGTGATGCTCGACGAGCGTGCCGCGGGCGACGCTTCGTCGCTTCGCCCGATCGAGGGAGCCGTCGCCCGCCTGTATGCGGACAACGGTGACGGCGTTCCGGGCGACGGCGACGCCCTGAAGCTCGAATCGCGCAGCGACTCGAACGGTTCGTTCGAGCTCGGCCGGCTCGACGAGGGTGTTTATTGGCTCGCGATCGACTCGCGGTCGGCTTCGCCCTCCGGCGCATGGCGCGAGCAGACCTGGGGTCCCGCCGGCTCACACTGCAACGACGGTAGCGGCGGCACGGTCGTTCGCGACACGCCGGGAGCCTGCTACGGCGGGCGACGCGGCGGCGTATCGGACGCGGCAGGGACGCTCGCTGGCGCAGAGCACGTGGCGAAGCTCGAGGTGAACGACACCGCGACGCTCGCCGGCTTCGATTTCGCCTTCAGCGATTCCGCAGTTACGACTGTGGCGGACGCGGAGCCCGCCCCTCAGGGGTCGCTCCGACAGTACCTGCTGAACGCGCAGGCTTCCGCCGGCGAACGCTCGATGCGCTTCGTGCCGACGGAACCGGCGAATGCGACTTCGGGCGACGCGTCGTGGTGGCGCGTCGGGCTCGCGTCGCCGCTCCCCGCGATCGCAGAGAACACCATCATCGACGGCAAGGCATGGAGCCCGGCAGGCACGGCGATCGATTCGAATCCGGGCACGCTCGGCTCGGCCAGCCCGGTGGGCGTCGACGGCGACGCCCTGAAAAACCCCGATCGTCCGGAGCTCGAGATCGACGGTCGTGGAGCCACCGCCGTCGTGCTGACCACAGCCGCGAAGAGCGGCATCGCAAACCTCGCGGTCGTTGGTGCAACGCAGCAGCAGATCGTCGCGACCGGTGAGTTCTCCGTCGACAATGGCGTCGTGGGATTGGCGGCCGACGGAACCGCGCCCGCGGCGGCAACCCTGATTGGAATCGACGCAACGAACCATCTGAATGTCTCGCGCTCCCTCGTCGCGGGCCATTCGACGATCGGAATCCGTGTCTGGTCGGAAGACGGCCGCCCGCGCTTCACGGCGCGCGATCTCGAGGCGAGAGGCTGCGGAGCTTACTCCGCTCTTCAGATCCGCTCCGCGGGCGCCACGATCGAAAACTCCTACATCCATCACTGCGACGCGAGCGTTGCCGGCACTGGCATCGAGTTCCAGGGGCAGAGCGTGGCGCTAGGCAAGATCTGCCGCAACCACCGCGTTGCCGGATCGACGATCCGCGGCTTCGAGATCGGGATCTTCCTGAAGCTGGGAGCTCTCGACAACGTGATCGAGAAGAACGTCATCGACCTTGCCACGCGCGGGGTGACGTTCGAGCACATGGGAGCGTTCTGGACACCGAAAGGGAATCGGATCACGCAGAACCGCTGGATCGGCGACGGCGAGCCGATCTCGCTCGAGGGAATCCCGGGCATCGGCAACCTCACCGCAAAGACGTTCGGCGATGCCGTGTCATGCTCCGACAACGGCACGAGCGTCGATCGCGCGCTCGACTTCATGGGAGTCGCAACGATCAAGCGTGACGCGAGCTCGCTCCATGTGACCGGCAAGGTCTGCCCCGAGTCGATAGTGGAGGTCTACTCCCGGGTGAATGGCCGCATCGACTATCTCGGATTCGTGAAGGGGGACGCCGCGGGCAACGTCGACGCGGTCGTCGACACCCCGGGCGAGCCGCCGCGCGATCTCGCGCTCGTGTCGATCGACAAGACGGGTACGACCTCGCGAATGAGGTTCGGCTCCATCGACTGACATTGCCGGGAAGCGGAAGCTGCAGCTTACGCAATTGACAGCGCAAGCTGCGCTTACGCACTCGACACGGCTTCGCAGCCGGCGGATCGCCTATCGCCTTTCGCCTTTCGCCTGCTCTGACCTTTGACCTCGAACCTGCCTTCTTGACACGTCGCATACAATTCCCCCCAACTAACGTCAATCGAGGAGCAACGATGGGAACTCTTGTTGATTACCGTGCCGAGAACGGCGTCGCCGTCATCGCGCTGAACGACCCGCCGGCGAACACCTACACCTACGAGATGAACAAGGAGCTCGACACGGCGATCCTCGAGGCTCGCATGGACGACAGCGTTCACGTGATCGTGCTGCGCGGCGCGGGGGACAAGTTCTTCTCCGCGGGCGCGAACATCAAGATGCTCTCGGAGGTGACTCCGGGCTTCAAGTACTACTTCTGCCTTCACGCCAACGAGACGCTGAGCCGTCTCGAGCAGACGCCGAAGCTCGTCATCGCCGCGATCAACGGCCACTGCGTCGGTGGCGGCCTCGAGATCGCGATGGCGGCCGACATGCGCATCGCGAAGAAGGGCGCCGGCAAGATGGGCCTCCCCGAGGTTTCGCTCGGCGTGCTTCCGGGCACTGGCGGAACGCAGCGGCTCTCGCGAATCGTGGGCAAGACGAAGGCGATTCAGTTGATGATCGAGGGAGGCCTCTTCGAGTTCGAGGACGCGGTCGAGATGGGGATCGTCAGCTATCTCTGGCCGGCCGAAGAGGATGGCAAGGCGTGGTGGGATAAAGTGATGGACTACGCGCGCAGCTTCTGCCCGCCGAACAAGGCCGCGAGGGCGGTTGGTCGCATCAAGCGCTCGGTGCAGTCGGGCTCGGAGCTTCCGTTCGAGTCGGCGCTGACCCTGGAGCGCGAGCTCCAGCAGCAGCTCTTCCAGTCGAGCGATGCGAAGGAAGGCCTCAACGCCTACGTCACCAAGCGGACGCCGAAGTTCGAAGGCAAGTAGCGCCGGGATCCAGGAAGTCGAACCGGGGCGGCCTCAGGGCCGCCCTTTGACATTTCATAGCAGCCACAGAAGAATGCGCGCCATGCCCGAATCGAATATCCAGCACCAGCTCTTCATCAACGGCGAGTTCGTCGACGCGAAAAGCGGGGCGACTTTTTCCAGTGTGAATCCGGCGACCGAGGAAACGATCTGCGAGGTCGCTTCCGCCGAGGCGCCAGACATCGACGCCGCGGTCGCCGCCGCGCGCGCACAACTGGAGCCAGGCTCCGCGTGGCAGAAGATGAAGCCGCGCGACCGCGCGAAGGTGATGTGGAAGCTCGCGGACATCCTCTCCTCGCACGCCGCGGAGATCGGCCGCATCGAGACGATCGACAATGGCAAGCCGATCTTCGAATCGCAGTACGTCGACGTTCCGGCGTCCGCCGAATGCCTCTACTACTTCGCCGGATGGTCGGGAAAGGTGACCGGCGAGACGATCCCGATCCAGGAAGGCGCGTTCACCTACACGCTGCGCGAGCCGCTCGGCGTCATCGGTGCGATCACTCCGTGGAACTTCCCGCTGATGCTCGCCGTCTGGAAGATCGCGCCGGCGCTCGCCTGCGGCAACACAGTCGTCCTCAAGCCGGCGGAGAACACGTCACTCTCGATTCTCAAGTTCGCGGAGTACGCTCGCGAGGCGGGGCTGCCCCCCGGCGTGCTCAACATCGTCCCGGGGAAGGGAACCGTGGCAGGGACGGCGCTCGTCGACCATCCGGGCGTCGACGCAATCGCGTTCACGGGATCGACCGTCGTCGGCCGCGAGATCATGATGCGCGCCGCGAAGTCGATCAAGAAGGTCTCGCTCGAGCTCGGCGGCAAGTCGCCGAACATCGTGTTCGCCGATGCCGACCTCGAAGCGGCCGCACGCGGCGCGCTCAACGCGATCTTCTACGGCAAGGGAGAGGTCTGCGCGGCGGGCTCGCGCCTGCTCGTCGAGGACTCGATCCACGACGCCCTCGTCGAGAAGGTCCGCGAACGTGCTGCGAAGATGGTCGCCGCCGATCCGCTCGACCCCAAGACGCGCCTCGGCGCGATCGTCTCGAAGAAACAGATGGAGTCGGTCCTCGGCTACATCGACAAGGGAAAGAGCGAAGGCGCGACGGTGGTCACGGGCGGCGCGCGCGCAGACATCGGCACCGGCAAGGGCTACTTCGTGCAGCCGACCGTCTTTACCGGCGTCGAACCGTCGATGACCATCGCGCGCGAGGAGATCTTCGGCCCGGTGCTCGCCACCCTCCGCTTCAGCGATGTCGACGACGCAGTGAGGAAAGGAAACGACTCGCTCTACGGTCTCGCGGCCGCGGTCTGGACGCGCGACGTGTCGAAGGCGCATCGCGTCGCACGGGCGATCAAGGCGGGAACGGTCTGGATCAACAGTTACAATCTCTACGACCCGGCGCTTCCGTTCGGAGGCTTCAAGGAATCGGGATTCGGCCGTGACCAGGGGCGCGACGCGCTCGACAAGTACACGCAGACGAAGAGCGTCTGGCTCGCGCTGTAAAGGCCGCGCTTGTGTGGCGCAGGCACTCCTGCCTGCGCGTCACCGAAGGCGACCGGTCGCCTTCGGCACCAGTCGATGAATCAATGCGTCGCGTCGCGCCGCGCGCTGGCAGGAGTGCCTGCGCCCCATTGAACCGTCGCGGGCCTACTTCTTCTCCGGGATCTGCAGCGGGCCTTCCTTGAGATCTTCGCGAATGATCAGGTCGAGGAAGAGCTGGCGCACGCCGTCCTTCCCCTTCTCCGCGAAAACGCGCTTGACCTCTTTCGGCTTCAGCTGGATTCCCGTCATTGCCTGCAGGTACTGGCAGAAGACGACCGCGCGTGAACGGAAGGACACGATCAGGATCAGCAGCAGGAGAATGGCGAACGACACGAGCACGAGTGGAGTGATGTTCTCTGGCATGGTTCCGTCGGTCTCCGGTCAACCGAATCCTAACAGAAGCACTCGCTCGTTTCAGGCTTCGGTGACGCGCAGATCGTCCGAGACGTCGATCCGCTCGAACTGAGCTCCCAGAAACCCGATCGCCAGGACGATCTCGCCGGCGATGACCGCTGCTGCGGGTACCGCGCCGACCCACGCGCGAGCCGCCTCGGACGTGAGCCCGAAGCCGGAGAGCCAGTAGCCGAAAAAGAAGACTCCTATAGCGGGGAGCATCGTGAGCCCCATCAGCACGAGCTGGCTGAGCAGCAGGAGGATTCCGCGCCCGGTTCCCTCGATGCCGCGAGCCTCGTCGCGCGAGATGCTCGCCCAGCCCGGCAGCAGGATGACGAAGCCGTTGTGGATGAGCAGTTGCACGGTCGTCAGCGGAATCGCGAACAGGAGCATCATCGGGCCCCACGCGAGCATGCCATGCCAGTCGTCGGCGCTCCGCACGGGGAAGTAGAGGAGCGCGCCGAGCAGCGCCGCGCCGATGCCGAGGCCGCAGATCAGCAAGGCCGCCGCGGCAATCTGGGCGCCGACCATCCGCGCGCCGCTGATTGGGTAGGCGCGAAGCACGTCGAGACGCTCGAAGTCGAGGCGCAGGTCGTTCCTGCTCAGGATCGGACCGAAGATGGCGATGAATCCCGCGAACAGGAACAGCACGCCGCTGGCAATCTTCATCGCGCTCTCGAAGTCGACTTTCCACCAGGCGAAGAGCGCGACCAGCAACGTCGCGACGAGCGGAATCAGGAAGATCGGCAGCGTCGTCCGCCCCGCCGCGATGAGATTCTTCCAGACGATCGCGATCTCCGGCGGTCCGGTCTCCGCAAGCGCGAAGGGGACCGGAGTTCGTCGCAGGGTAACGCGTCGCGTCCTTCCGCCTGGCGACGCGGCGCGCGTTTTCTCGAAGCGCTTGCGCGCGTGCTCGATCGTCGCGTCCTCGTAGGAGACGTCGAGTTTCACCGCGACGAGCGCGCAGAGCGCCGCGAAGAGCGCGAGCGCTGTGACGGGAAGTGCGAGCCCGGCGAACGTCGCCGCGCTCCCGGCCTTCGCCATCAGGCCGGGGACGAAGAGAACGGCCGCGAGCGGAAAGCTCGCGAGCGGCTTTCTGAGCGCTTCGAGAAACATCTCGGCCCCGCGCGGCCCCTCCGCGTTCTCGATGCCGCGCATCGCGGTTTCGAGCTCGCCGTAGAGCATCGCGCTCAGGATTCCGATCACGATGAGCACGGCGAACGCTCTCACGACGAAGCCAATGCCGGCTGCAGCGAGTCGCGCCCGCCCCATCCGCACCATCAGGAAGTAGACCTGGAGCGTGGCGAGCACGGCCCAGATCCCGAGAAAATTCTGGCCGCGAAGGAAGAGAGCGCGAAGCACCACCGACGAAACGAAGAGCGGGAGTTGCGCGCGCAGCACCACGAAGAGGACGATCGAGGCGCGACTGAGCGGCGAGGGGAAGAGAAACTGAACCTCGGCCTCGTTCAGCTCGAGCCCCGCTTCGCTTCGCGGCAGAGCCCAGGCGAGCAGCATGATCGTGCCAAGAATCAGGGTGAAGGCGGAGACGATCAGCACCGACGCGATCTCCTCGGGTGCCGCATGGTCCCAACGCACCGCGTCCGGTCCGCGGCGGAAGACGAAGAATCCGACCCAGGCGAGCCCGGCCAGCGCCGAGACGAGGTAACGCAACTGGCGAAGCCGGCGGAGACGGTGCAGCGCTCGGTTGCGGAACGACGTGAATGCATACCAGAGGAACGTGGCAATCGTCATGGCGCGTCACGCGTCGTGATGTGGATGAACGCGTCTTCGAGCGAGCCCGCGGAGGCGTCGGCCATCCGCTTGAGCGCGTCGATCGTACCTTCGGCCGCCTTGCGTCCCTTGTGAATGACGACGACGCGGTCGCATAGCTCCTCGACGAGGCCAAGCAGGTGCGAGCTCAGAATGATCGCCGCGCCGCCCCCGGCGCGCTTGCGAATCGTGTCCTTCATCCTCCGGATGCCGAGAGGATCGAGACCGGTGAGCGGCTCGTCGAAGACCAGCACGCGAGGCGAATGAATCAGCCCGCACGCGATCATCAGTTTCTGCTTCATGCCGCGCGAGAGCTCGCCCGGCAGCGCCTTGCGCTTGTCGTTGAGCTCCAGCTCCTCGAGCAGCTCCGCGGCGCGCTCCCGCCACGCGGTCACCTGGTAGATGCGCGCGACGAAGCGGAGGTGCTCTTCGACGCTGAGATAGTCGAAGAGCCGTGGCTCGTCCGGCATGAACGCCAGGAGCTTCTTTGCGTCGACCGGCTTTTCTCTCAGGTCGATCCCGCAGATGGCGATCGTCCCCTCGGTCGGAGGATGAATGCCGCCGATCGCTCGCAGTGTCGTCGTCTTCCCCGCGCCGTTCGGACCGACGAGCCCGAGAATCCGCCCTTCGCCCACCGAGAAGGAAAGCCCTTCGATCGCAGTGAAGTCTCCGTAAGTCTTGGTCAGGTTGACGACGTCAATCGCTGTCGGCATGAGCCTCTCTTGTTTGGCGTTTGGATGAATCATACGAAATTGGGGCGGAAGGGTTTGGATAGGCGATAGGCGAAAGGCGAAAAGCGACGAGCAGACGTTGTTCGTCGCGGAGCGACGAGACATCGGTAGCCCCCGGCTTCAGCCAATTCTCAATTCTCAATTCTCAATTCTCATTTCCCCCCTCCTGCCGCTATGCTCTCCCCGGGAGAGACACGAGGAATGAAGGTCTATCTGATGCGCCACGGCGAGGCGGTGGCGAAGCAGGGTGATTCCGAGCCGGCGCTGACGCTGAATGGCGAGAGGCAGGCGGATGACAGCGCGCGGACTCTGGCGAAGCGCGGCGCGACGATCGACGTCATCTACCACAGCCACAAGCGGCGCGCGCGCGAGACGGCGCGGATCGTCGCTTCGAAGCTCTCTCCTCCGAGGGGAACGGAAACGCGCGAAGGTCTCGGCCCGAACGAGGACTTCTTTTCGCTCGCGCAGGACATCGAAGAGCTGGAGACGCCTGCGCTCTTCATCTCCCACCTGCCGCTTCTCGACCAGCTCGCAGGGTTGCTCGTCGAGGGAAACGCGGGAGCGATTCCCGTCGGATTCTCGACGGGCGAGGTGGCCTGCCTCGAGCGCAGTGCTCCCGGAGAATGGCGCGTCGCCTGGAAGCACCGCCCGAAGTGAGCCGTCGCTTCGAAAGGTCGGGCGAGTTGTCGTCCTGAGCCTGGCGCGATCCCTCGTGTTGCGCAACACACTCCGGTCGGAGGCGCCTAACCCCGATCTCAGGGAGGTCAGATCTCCTTGACCCGGCTCCTGGTCGCCATGAATCCGCCCGCGATCACGGCTAGCACGATCGCGTTCCCGGCGAGCGCGGCCTGCACCGATACGGTCTGCGCGACGTATCCCGAGACCAGCGCGCCCAGCGGCATTCCGCCCCGGAACGCGAGCATGAAGATCGACATCACGCGACCGCGCATCGCGTCGGTCGTCGTCAGCTGCACGAGCGAGCTGTACATCGAGATCGCGCCGACGACGCTCGCGCCGGCGAGGAACGCCAGGACGAGACTTGCCGGCAGCCAGGACGAGAGCGCGAACAGGAGCAGGAAGAGCGCGAACGCGATCTGCATCCCGAGCGCGAGCCGGCCCTTCCTCACTCCATCGCTGACGGACGCGGTCACGACCGCGCCGACGACGGAGCCGATGCCGTACGCCGCGAGTAACAGACTGTAGGTTCTCGGTCCCTGCGCGAAAACGTCGCGCGCGACGACCGGGAGCATCGTGACGATCGGCCCGCCGAGGAAGGTGCCGACGAAGCCGAGCAGGCAGAGCTGGCTGAGCGAGCCGTGGTGCGCGACGAAAGCAAAGCCCTCGCGCATCTCCTCGAGAACGCTCGTGCCACCCGCCGTGCGTGGCGACGCGGCGAGCGAGCCGGCGCTCATCATCAGCAACGCGACGATGACGGCGACGAACGAGAGCCCGTTGAGGGCGAAGCAGGCGGCTGCGCCCAGCCCCACGAACGCGAACCCTGCGATCACCGGCCCGATCACGCGCGCGAGGTTGAACTGCATGGAATTCAGCGCGACCGCGTTCGGGACGTCCTCCTTCCGGACGAGCGTCGGCAGCAGCGAGACGTAGGCCGGCCCGCTGAAGGCCTGCGCCGTTCCGGTGAGGAACGAGAGGACGAACACGTGCCAGATCTCCACGCGGCCGAAGGCGACGAGCGCCGCCAGCGCGAACGCGAACGTCATCTGAAGGACCTGCGACACGAGCATCACGCGCCGCTTCTCGATCCGGTCCGCGAGGACGCCCCCGAAGAGCGAGAAGAAGAGCATCGGCGCCGCCGCGAGGAATCCGTCGACGCCGAGGAGAAACGCCGATCCCGTCAGGGAGAAGACGAGCCAGCTCTGCGCGACCGTCTGCATCCAGGTTCCGGTCGTCGACGTGAACGCCCCGAGCCAGAGGAGCCGGTAGTCGCGGTAGGTTAGGGCGCGGAACGGGCGCGAGAAGCGCGAACGTCCGTCGGGTCGCACAGGTTTGCCTGGGATTGGAGGATCGGCCACTGAGGAGGAATCGTGCATCGCCTGTCGGGCGGTCGGGGGCTCGATCAATCGCTCACTGGTCGCGGCACGCATGTACGGCGTATACGCCGGCGCGCAGCCGGGAGTTCTCGCCTCGCGCTGCACCGTAACCGAATGTTGCAGAGACTCCCGGGGCGGATCACTTGGTCCAGGTAAATTTCCAGTGGCAGACCTTGCCGCCTTCCGCGACACAACTGTCGTGAACGACTCTCATCCCCTTCGCTCCCGCGCGCTCGCCAATCACCTCGAACCATCCGGTGATCCGGCCGCAGACTGCCTGGTGCGACGGGAACTCGGTGACGGTGATCGTCGCGGTACCGTCCCCTGACTCGACCGCGATCACGCCGCCGTCGTAGACGCGCGTCCACATGAGCGGCGCCTTCTTGAGCACGGAGTCGACCGAGAGGACGAGAAGGACGAACTTGTAAACCGTCTTGAGCCCGATCTCGGCGCCATGCCGCCCCGCGCGTCGCGCGAAGGCCTTCAAGGGCTCCCTCTTCGCCTCGGCCGCGTATTCGGTGAAGGTATTGACGATCGACACGGGCACGAGCTCGTGCGCCAGCACGTGCCCGGTGAAGTACTTCTTTTGCTCCGCCGGGAGCCGCGCGATGACGTCTTCGAACTGCTGGGGGGTGAGCTCGGTCTTGACGAATTCGACGAGCCCGTTGATCGGGGTGCCTTTCAGGTTCACCTCTTTCATCGTCCGGCCCTCTAACGTATTCTGGCCCCTCAAGTTCGAAAACTCAAACGCGTCGCCGCGCGGGTCTCGTGCCCGCGACGGATACGATCAGATAGGATTGGAATCAATGCAGATCGAGATACCTCCCGCGCGCACGATCATGGATCTCTTCGACGAGACCGTGCGCAGGCACGGATCGCGTCCGGCGCTCTGCCACAAGAACGGAACGGGCTGGTCGACCATCGACTGGGATGGGTATCGCTCCAACGTGCGCCTCGCCGCTCGCGGCATGATCCGTCTCGGCCTCGCGCCCGGGAAAGGCGTCGCGATCCTCGGCTACAACCGTCCCGAATGGTTCATCTCCTGCCTCGGGGCGATCCACGCGGGAGGCTTCCCCGCGGGCATCTACACGACGAACTCACCCGAGCAGTGCCACTACATCGCGCATCACGCGGAGGCCGGGGTCGTCGTCGTCGAGAACGACTTCCAGCTCGAGAAGTTCCTCGAAGTCCGCAAGGACCTTCCCGAGCTCCGCGCGATCGTCCTGATGACCGGTGAGAGCAACGAGACGGGAGTCGTATCGTGGAAGGAGCTCCTGCGTCTCGGCGGCGAGGTTCCGGAGTCCGAGCTCGAGGCGCGCATCGCCGCGCAGAAGCCGTCCGACCTCAGCACTCTGATCTACACCTCGGGGACGACAGGTCCGCCGAAGGCCGTGATGATCAGCCACCAGAACGTCACCTGGACGGCCGAGGCCGTGGCGCAGCTGCTCGGCGTCGGCGCCGACGATCGCGTCGTCAGCTACCTGCCGCTCAGCCATGTCGCAGAGCAGGTCGTCAGCCTTTACTCGCCGCTGCGCGCGGGCGCCTCGAGCTGGTTCGCCGAAAGCCTCGAGCAGCTCGGCGAGAATCTTCGTGAGATCCGCCCGACGGTGTTTCTCGGTGTGCCGCGCGTATGGGAGAAGATCGAGGCGAAGATGCGGCAGTTCGGCGACTCGGCGCCGCCGCTGCGGAAGAAGATCGCCGCGTGGGCCAAGCGTGTCGGCCTTGCCGGCGGCTACGCGATTCAGCGCGGCGAGCGCGTGCCGTTTACCTACGGCCTCGCGAAGAAGATCGTCTTCTCCAAAGTGCGCGAGAAGCTCGGCCTCGACCAGGCACGGCACTGTGTGACCTCGGCGGCGCCGATTTCCCTCTCGACGCTCGAGTACTTTCTCTCTCTCGGCATCCCGATCTACGAGGTCTACGGCATGAGCGAGTGCACAGGACCGAGCACGATGCAGAGGGACGGCGTCCACCGGACAGGAACGGTCGGCATCGCCGCGCCCGGTACCGAGCTGCGCATCGCGGACGACGGCGAGCTGCTGATGCGTGGCCCTCACGTCTTCCTCGGCTACTACAAGAACGAAGCGGCGACGCGCGAGACGCTCGACGCGGAGGGGTGGCTGCACTCGGGAGACATCGGGACGATCGATGCCGACGGCTTCGTGCGGATCACCGACCGAAAGAAGGACATCATCATCACGGCAGGTGGGCACAACGTCTCGCCGCAGAACATCGAGAAGCAGCTTCGCTCGATCCCGGCGATCTCGCAGGCGGTAATCGTCGGCGACAGGATGGCGTACCTCATCGTGCTGCTCACGCTCGACCCCGAACGGCTCGTACACGTTGCGGAAGCGGTCGGAAGCCCCGCGCGCGACGCGAAAAGCGCGGCGGCCTGCCCGCGGTTTCTCTCCTACGTCGAGTCGCAGATCGACGTCGTGAACAAATCGCTCGCGCGCAACGAGATGGTCAAGAAGTTCGCCGTCGTGCCGGCCGAGTTCACCGTCGAAGGCGGGGAGCTCACCCCGACGATGAAGATCAGGCGCAGGTTCGTGATGGAGAAATACAAGGACGTCATCGGCGATCTTTACGCATGAATAGTCCGGACTCGAGCGCTGGTTGAAGGATAATAGTGCGATGGAACTGATTCCGATCGTTGCCGGGGGCGTTCTGGTTCTCGGCTTTCTGATGATGGTCGTGGCGGCGATCATGCTGATCGCACGCAAAGGGAAGAAGGGCGGGGCGCAGCCCCAGGCAGTCCCGAAGGCTCCTTCGCGCGGTCCCGGCAAGCCGCCTGCTCCGCCTCCGCGCAGCGGGCACGCGCAGGCACCGCCTCCGCCGGCCCCGATGCCGCAGGCAGCAGCGGCGCCTCCACCGCCACCGCCCCCGGTCATGCCGGCGCCGGCCGCGATGGCCCCACCACCGCCACCGCCTCCACTTCCTCC
>JBPPMG010000441.1:0-2683 GCA_051305935.1 Thermoanaerobaculia bacterium | reverse complement strand
CCGATGCTCCTCGCGTGGTCCGAGGTGGCTGCGGAGCTCGAGCGCGGCTCACGCGCCTACTCCGCCGAAACCGTATTGGCCGCGTCGCTCTCACCATGGGAGATGGCGGAGATCGCGCTCGGACCGATCCGGGGAGTGATTACGGACGGCGGCGCGACGGGTCTCGCCGCTTCGGGTGCAGCGGAGCGGTGGCCTCCCCTTTTCATCCTTCTGTTCGTCGGCGCTCTCGCCGTGCCGGCGATCGTGTCGGCCGGCCGGGAACTGCGTCTGCACCAGGTCGCGGCCGTGTTGCTTTTATTTGTCGCCGCGGGAGCGCACAACCCGCTCGTCCGGGGCCTGGTCGAGAGAGTCGAGCTGCTTCGTTTCGGACGTTATCCCGAAAAACTGGCGGTTCCGGCGTGCGCGATTCTCGTGATTCTCGTGACGAAGTGGCTTCAGCGCGAGACGAGAAATCGACTCGACCGAACTGCGATCGTCGCAGGGATTGCCGGCATTGCCGCGCTGGCGGCCGCCGCTCTCGGCGGAGCGGCGGCGTGGTCGGCTCCCATGCGCCAGCGCATTCTCCTTTTCGGCGCCTTTGCCGTAGTGGTCCTCGCGATCGGACTCCTCCAACCGACTCTCAATCGACGGCGACTTCTCGCGCTCCTGACGATCCTTCCTGCCGGCGCCTTCGGGCTTCGGGCGTTGCCGCTCGATTGGCGTTCTCCCTATGAGAGCGTTCCTCCGGCGGCAGAGATGTTCGCGGGCGAGCGGATCGTCAGGGTCGTACCTTCGGGAGAGTTCAGCCGCGGATCGAGCTCGATCCGCACGTTGTCCCGAATCTCCGCCGCCGCGGCGGACCCGACCTGGGGAGGAGCGCACGGACTCGACTACGCGCTCGAGAGGTCGCCCGACGGGATGCACTCGCTCCTCTCGAGGATCGTTCAGGAGAGATTCGCTTCGGGCGATCCGGAGCGGATGGCACGATGGGCAGCCATGCTCGGTGCGCGCGCGATCGTCAGCGAGGCCGCGCTCGACACGCATGCGCTGTCTCGGAGCGGCACCTTCGCAATCGGCCCCCGCCGAGTTCATGTCTTCGAAGTCTCCCGCGCGCTGCCGATGGCGACGGGCATTGGAGCGATCGAGTCCGCGCGTTCGATCAATGAGGCGGTCGGCCGGATCGAGGACCCGGGGTTCGATCCGCGGAAGCTCGGGATCGGACCTCCGGGATGGGACAGTGAGGGGACGGTCACCGTGAATCGGATCGATCGCGCGGCCGGAGAGTGGAGGATCGAGCTGACGGCCGAAGAAGCAGGCGCGCTTCTGGTGAACGAGAGTTTCTTCCGCGCCTGGCGCGCCGTGGATCAGGACGACCGCGCGCTGGGGACCTTTCCGCTCAACATCGACCGTTTGGGGATTCGCGTTCCCGTGGGAACGAGCCGCGTCAACGTCTCGTTCGGCCGCCGCCACGCGTGGATCGCGACGGGATGGGTTGCGAGCTGGCTCGTCCTGATCGCGGCATCGGCCGCCCTCTACCGTGAGAGCCGGTCGAGCGTAGCGATCGCCTCCCCCGCCAGATAGAGAGAGCCGCAGACGAGGACGGTTTCCCCGTCACGAATCGCTTTCCGGAGCGCCATCCGCGGCCGCGGCTCGGCCTCCATCGGCACATCGAAACGAGGAGCGAATTGCGCGAGCGCATCCCGCGCGCCGAGAGCCCGCTCAGAATCTGGCTCGGTGAGAATGACGCGATCGAACAGCGGGAACAGCAGGTCCGCAATCGCTTCGTATTGCTTATCGCGAAGAACGCCGAACACCAGCGTCCGCGGGCGCGGAAGAGCTTCCCCGACGAAAGCCGCCACGCGCTCGGCGGCCTGCAGGTTGTGCGCGCCGTCGACCCATACCGCGGATTCTCCGATTGCGAAACGCTCGAGCCTTCCTCGCCATCGGGTAGCCGAGACGCCGCGCACGATCGCGCGCCGGTCGAGGCGCGGAAATCGCGGCCGGATCAGCTCAGCCGTGCGCGCGGCGAGCGCCACGTTCTCGACCTGGTGCCGGCCGGCGAGAGGCGATTCGAGACGCAGCCGTCCTTCGGGGCTCTCGAGCGTGAAGGCGACGCCCTTCTCATCAGCGGTGATCCGCGAGATCCGGCATTCCCGGTGGAGCGGATGGAACGGAACATCGAGCCGGTTCGCTCGCTTCTCGATGACCTCGAGCGCCGCCGGGTCTCGCGTGCTCGTCACCGCAACCGAGCCGCGGTGGATGATTCCCGCCTTCTCGCGGGCGACCTTTCTCACCGTTTTTCCGAGCCACTCGGTGTGATCGAGTCCGATCGAGGCGATGACCGATGCGAGAGGCCTGACGACATTCGTCGCGTCGAGGCGCCCGCCCATTCCTACTTCGAGAATCGCGATCTCCCGGCCGGTCTGCTCGAAGAGGATGAAGGCGACGAGCGTGAGGGCTTCGAAGTACGTGGGCGTGATCTCGATCTGCGATTCCGCCTCTCGAAGCCGGGCAATGGCATTGCGCAGGTCGCGCATCCCCACGGGTTCCCCGTCGAGTTGCCACCTCTCGCGGATCGAGACCAGATGCGGCGAGGTGTAGAGCCCTGTGCGATACCCGGCCGCGCGGCAGATCGACTCCAGGGTCGCGGCGGTGGATCCCTTTCCGTTCGTTCCCGCGATGAGCAGCGCGGGGACCGCGCGCT
>JBPPMG010000426.1:0-6363 GCA_051305935.1 Thermoanaerobaculia bacterium | reverse complement strand
AGCCGGAGGACGAAGAGCCGCCCTACGACGACGAACCCGAAGAGCGGCTCGAGCCGCTGCTGCTCGGTGACGAGCTGCCGGACGACGGCCTGCTCACCGAACCCGACCCGCTGCTGCTGCCGCTGCTGCTGCCGCTGCGTGCGGACGGCTTCGAGGACGAACTGGAGCCGCTGCGCGTCGACGTGCCCGAGCTCCCTTTGCTGCCCGACGAAGTCGAGCCGCGGGTGCCGGTCGGTGTGAGTCGCGCACCGCCAATGGAACCGATGACGCGGCGAACGGTGTCACCCGAGCCGCGCCATGATTCACCGCTTGATCCGCGGGTCGAGGACGAGCTCGGCGCGGTTGTCGGCGGCGAAGGCCGGCTCACCGGGTTGTCGCTGCCATCCCGGACCGTCGTGCGCGGAGCCGGCGTGCTGGTGGTATTGGATGAGCCTCCTGTTGTCGAGCCGCGAACCGGCCGGCCTCTCCACTGGCCAGTCGAAGAATTGGTCGCACCGTTCGAACCAGATCGGTCGACTGTCGGCGAATCGGTTCCGCCGCGCGGCACCGGCGCGGTCGGCGTCTCGGCTGGCTGCTGTGTTCTCGGGGTCGTTCCGACTCCCGGACGATTGGTTGCCGGCTTGTCGACGGTGCCGCCGCCGGAGCTGGAGGTTCCGCCCGTCGTCGATCCACCGCCGCGAGGCACGGTGCTGGTGCCGCCACCGCGCGGGATCGTGCCGGTCGTCGGTGTCGGGGAGCCGCCGGTCGTCGTTGCCGGCCGTCCGATCGTTCCACCACCCAGGCTGCCACCGCGAACTCCGCCGCGGCCAGGCACCGTCGTCGTCGCGCCCGCCGAGCCGCCACTCGAGCTCGGGAAGGTGTTCCGGCCACGGGTCGTGGTCGTCGCGGCCACCGTGCCGGACTGGCCACGAGTGACACGATCGCGAATGTCTTGCGGAAGTGCGGGGTCCCTTTGGAAGAACTGCGTCAAATCTCCTGAGGACCCCGCACCCACGCTGCCGGTACCACTACCGTCGCGGCTTCCGCGGATGATCCGATCCACGGCAGTCGACGGATCCTTCATGTCGGTGCGATTGATGCGCGGGGGCTGATTTGTGAACGTCGCACGGCCGCCTTCGCGCGCCAGGCGGTCCCGTACCGCGTCGGCAGTCAACGCCGCGCGATCGACACGGTTTGAATAGAGCGTTCTCGAGTCGACGATCGTATAGGCGCCGAGGTCACGGGAGCTGACCGTCACGTGCCCGCGGAATCCGTACTGCCCGTAAATCCTCGGGTCGCAGTTCCGGTCGTAGAGCCAAGGGTAGTAACCCGAGTAGTAGCTGTAGTAGCCCCAGGGAACCCAGCCGACCCAGCTCGGACCCCAGGCCCAGTAAACCCACGCGGGCGCATAGACATAGCCGGGGAACCAGATCCATCCGTGGTGACCCACGTTGGCCCAGCTACCGTAGTGATAGGGCACCCAGCCCCATGGCTCGTAGCTGATCCAGGAGGATCCGCGCGCTCCCCATCCCCAGTAGCCGTAGTAGTACGGACGCCATCCGGCGGAAACGTAGGGGCGCCAGGCCCACTGGTCGTAGTCCTTCACGTAGACCCAGCGGCCGTTCTCGTTGAGATCGTCCTCCGCGTACGCGAGGCTCGCGTCGAGGTGTCGGCTTTCCTTGTTCGCGTAGCGCTCGGATCGAGCCAGGAACCAGCGCTCGAACTCCGTGGCGGCCACGTTGCTGATGGCACGACGGTCGTAGACCCCGGTCGGATCGATCTTCGCGCGATCGCCCGCGTTGAGCAGCGTCGTGCCGTTCGGCGTCCGCACTTCGACGGAGCCTTCGAACACCGTCACGACGTCCACGCCGCGCGAATTCGACTCCACGCCATAAATCGACTCACGGTCAGCGACGAAGCTGGCGTTCGACGAGTCGAGGCGGAGCGGTTCGCTACCTTCGTAACGGCGGTACACGACGACATGGCCGCTCAGGAGCCTTACAACCGTCTGCTCCCCTGCTTCCTCGAAGTTCATGAGCATCGACTCGAACTTGACGACCGACTCACGGTCGAGTGCGACGACGTTGCCGTCGGCAAGCCGAAGCTCGGTTCGCCCGCGCCGGGCGGCACGAACTTCGTCGCCGGGATAGACGGGGAGATTCACCCGAACGTCGACTTCGCGGCCGTCGTTCTGCACCAGCACCGAATCGCTCTCGTCATAGGTGACGTACGACTGATGCCTGTCGTCCTGGGCCAGAAGCGGAAGTCCGGCGAGGACAAAAACCGCTGCGATGAGTGCTCTGTTACGCATGTCGTGCCTCCGTCATGAGTCTCCAGCCCGAGGCAGATGCGTAAGTCGTGCCACCTTCCAACCTCCCGTTTTGCTCACTTTCAGGGAAAACCGGCTCCCGAGAATCCTCCGAAAGGGACAGAGTTGTCAGATTGAGAGGACGCATGTTTACCCGTAGAACCGCAGACCCTCCGCCGACATCCGCTCCAGAAGCCCGGCCGGGGAGAATCGCGCCCCAAGGCGCCCCTCGAGGTCCTTCATCCGCGCCACGATCGCGGAAGCGCCCTTCCCATCCACGTAATGAAACGGCCCTCCGAGAATCGGGGGGAACCCGAGACCGAGGATGGCGCCGATGTCGCCGTCGCGAGGGGAAGAGAGGACGCCATCCTCGAGACAGTGGCACGCTTCGTTCACCATCACGAGGGAAAGCCGGTCGACCATCTCCTCGGGAGCGATCCGCTTTCGCGCTGTCCCGCCGAAGAACTGGTACACCTCCGGATTCACCGGCTTCTTCCCGTCCTTTCCGTCGTAGCGAAAGAAGCCCCTCCCGTTCTTCCTCCCCCCGAACCCCGCTTCGTGCAGTTTGCGGAGTGACGGGGACGCCGCGAGACCGCGAGAGGCAAACGCTTCACCGAGGTCTTCGGAGACGTGCGCGGCAACGTCGATCCCGACTTCGTCGAGCAGCGTCACCGGGCCCACGGGGAAGCCGAAGTCCTTGAGTGCCCCGTCGAGCGCGGCGACCTCTGCCCCCTCTTCCAACAGGAGGATCACTTCGTTCATGAACGGAGCGAGGATGCGCGTCGTGTAGAAGCCCGGTCCGTCGCGCACGACGATCACCGTTTTCCCCTGCGCCGTGCCGAACGCACATGCGGTCGCGACCGCGCGCGGCGACGAGACGTCGCTCGCGACGACTTCGAGCAACGGCATCCTCGGCACGGGCGAGAAGTAGTGCATCCCGATCACCCGCTCGGGACGCTTCGCTGCCGCCGCGATCTCGCGAATCGGAATCGCAGAGGTGTTCGACGCGAAAATGGCGTCGTCGTCGATCACCGCTTCGGTCTCCGCGAGGACGCTTCGCTTGAGCTCGAGGCTCTCGAACACGGCCTCGATGACGAGATCCGCTCCGGAGACGCCGGAGGGTTCGGTCGTCAACGAAAGTCGCGCACGCTGCGCCGCCGCGTCGGCGTCGCTCATCGATCCTGAGGTAACTCGCTTGGCGAGACCCGCCTCGAGACTGGCGCGCACTTTGGTGATCGCGGAATCCGACACGTCCTTCAGGACGACGGGGCAGAGTCCGAGCGAGACCGACGCGATCCCCTCGCCCATCAGGCCGCCACCGATGACTCCGAGGCTTCGAACCTCGCGCGGAGCGGTTTCCGTGCGGGGCTTCTTGAGCTCGGTCATCGCGTCGAAGATCCAGATCAAATGCTTCGATTCGGAACTCACGGCCAGCCTGCCGAAGAACTCGATCTCCATCGCCTGGCCGGTAGCGAAGCCACTGCGCAGGCCGGTCTCGACGCACTCGATGATCGCCGGGGGCGCCGGATAGAGCCCGCGCGTCCGACCGGCGACCTGCTTCTTCGCCTGCGCGATGATCAAAGTGCGCATCGGCGCGGTGTTCTCGATCTTCACCGAAAGACCGGGGATGTGCGAGTGGATCTCGCCCGCGGCATACCGCGCGGCGGCGCGCGTCGCCTCCTCGAGCAGAGCTTCCGGCTCTACGACGTCGTCGACGAGACCGACCCGCTCCGCCTTCGCGGCGCGAAGTTTCTGTCCGAGCAGCATCATCGGAAGCGCGCGGACCACGCCGATGAGGCGAGGTAGCCGCTGCGTTCCTCCCCCCGCCGGCAGCAGGCCGACCATGACTTCCGGAAGCCCGAGGACAGTCTTGGGATGATTCGTGGCGATCCTGTAGTGGCACGCGAGCGCGAGCTCGAGCCCACCGCCGAGCGCGGCGCCGTGGATCGCGGCGACGAACGGTTTGCGGCTCGCGGCAAGGCGATCGAGGAGCCGATGGGCTTCGCGCACGAAGGCGGACGCCTCGGCAGCGCTCGTCATCGACTTGACCTCGTCGAGATCCGCGCCCGCGACGAAGTTGTCGTCCTTGCCACTCCGCAGCACGCACGCGCGAATGGACGAGTCGTTCTCGATGCGATCGAGCGCGGAGCGAAACTCGTCGAGCAGGCCACTCGACAAGACATTGACTTTCGAGCCGGGCACATCGAACGTCAGGACGGTGACGCCGTCCGGCCGCTCTTCGAACGTAATGCTGCTCATCTCCGCCCCCAGGCGGGACGCCGCGGCCCCGCCGCTTCGAGACTATCACCAACGCCTCGGCAGGATAGCGGCGAACGCGCGGCGTATTCGTCGTCGTTGTCATCCATCCGATCGCTGGGGCATCATGCGGACATGATCGTCCGAGTCACCGCGCTGCTCGCCGCTGCGCTTGCCTTGCCGCTCGCGCTCGACGCGCAGCGGCCGCGGGACATCGCGAAAATCGTCGTCGACGCCGCGATGGAACAGACGAAACAGGTCGTCCGGTACGACGGGAGCTACATCCGGATCCCCTACCCCGGCGGTGACGTCCCGGCCGACCAGGGAGTCTGCACCGACGTGGTGATACGCGCGTACCGGGCCGCGGGCATCGACCTGCAGAAGGAAGTGCACGAGGACATGCGGCGGGCCTTCGGCTCGTATCCGAGGAGCTGGGGGCTTTCGCGGCCCGACACGAACATCGATCACCGGCGCGTGCCTAACCTCAGGACGTTCTTCAGGCGCAGCGGTGCGTCGATCCCCGCGACGCGCGATCCGGACGCGTACCGGCCGGGGGATCTCGTGACCTGGGCGCTCACGAGCGGCATGCCCCACATCGGCGTCGTCGTCGAGAAGAGGTCGGCGGACGGCAGGAGACATCTCGTCGTCCACAACATCGGCGCCGGCCCGCGGCTCGAGGACGTGCTGTTCGCGTGGACGGTGACCGGACACTACCGATATCCGTAGTGGCAACGGCCTCCGGCCGTTGCGCGGAGGCCGGAGGCCTCCGCCACGAGGTTCCTCGCCCCATCACCACGAACGGAGCGATACTCCCCCAGCCATGAACAGAACCGAGAAAGCCGAGAAGATCTCCGCCATCCTCGACGACCTCTTCGCGATGCCGGACATTCCGCTCGAGCACGAGGACCCGTTCACGCTGCTCGTCGCGGTCGTGCTTTCGGCACAGACGACCGACGCTCGCGTGAACATGGTCACGCCCGGGCTCTTTGCGCTGGCCTCCACGCCGGAGGCGATGGCACGGCTCAGTGCCGACCAGATCCTCGAGAAGATCCGGACCTGCGGCCTGGCGCCGGGCAAGGCGAAGAACATCAAGCGACTCTCCGAGATCCTGGTCGAGAAACACGGAGGCCACGTTCCCGCGGACATGGCCGCCCTCGAAGAGTTGCCCGGAGTCGGGCACAAGACTGCGAGTGTCGTGATGGCGCAGGCATTCGGAGTGCCGGCATTTCCAGTCGACACCCACATCCATCGCCTCGCGGCGCGCTGGAAGCTCTCCAGCGGAAAGAACGTCGAGCAGACCGAACGCGACTTGAAGAAGCTCTTTCCCGAGTCGGCCTGGGGCAAGGTCCATCTGCAGATCATCTACTTCGGCAGAACGTACTGTCCCGCGCTCAGGCACGACCAGGACGCGTGTCCGATCTGTTCATGGGCATCAGGAGGCGGAAGGCGAAAGGCGGGCGAGGACAGACGACAGGCGAAAGGCGAGAGGCGATAAGCAGGCCGGGCCACGGAACAGTGGCGGATGTCGTCCTGAACGGAGCGAAGCGGGGTGAAGGACCTCTCAGGCTTCTACCAACGCGCAACAGGCATGGCCACCCGCGTCCTCAGAAGTTCGGCATGTGATTCCTCGCGGCAGCCCGAGCGGTCACCGCCTGCTCATCGCCTCTCGCCTTTCGCCTCTAACGCGAACGGGCGAAGCCTTGCGGCTTCGCCCGTTCGAATAACCGAGATCGTCGATCAATAGAACGTCGAGATCATTTCGTTGAACGTCGGGTTGTTCTTCACCTTGATCGCTTTCTGGTGGATGACTTCCATCTCGT
>JBPPMG010000215.1:0-2412 GCA_051305935.1 Thermoanaerobaculia bacterium | reverse complement strand
CTGGTGGTCGACGCGGTCCACTACGCGCCGCACTTCGCCATCGACGCCGCGGCCCTCGATACCGACTTCCTTCTCTGCTCCGCCTACAAGTTCTACGGTCCGCACGTCGGCATCCTCTATTCGCGGGAGGGGCTGCTGGACACCCTCCCCACCGACCGGCTGATTACGGCGGAGCAGGCGGCTCCCGGGCGAATCGAAACGGGAACCCTCAACCACGCCGCGCTTGCGGGCGTCACCGCCGCGATCGATTACCTCGCCTCGTTCGGAACGGGAGAGTCGCGCCGCGAAAGGATCGTCGACGCCATGGGATCGTTGTCGCGCCGCGAACGCACTCACGCCACGCGCTATGCCCGCGCCCTCGCGGACCTGGAAGGCCTCACTCTCTACGGGCCTCCTTTCGAAGGAGAGCGCGCGCCGACCGTGTCGTTCTCGATCGTGGGGATGAGCGCGCGCGAGGTCACCGAGCGGCTCGCCCGCCAGGGGATCGCCGCCTGGGACGGCGACTTCTACGCGCGGCGCGCCGTCGAGCTTCTCGGCCTGACCGACGCGGGCGGGCTGGTGCGGTGCGGCATGGCGATGTACACCAACGATGAAGACGTCGACCGTCTCATCGAAGCCGTCCAGAGCGTTGCACGCTCGGTGAGGAATTGAGCGCGGCGCCACCCCCATCCCGGCTGCTCGCGCTCGACGTCTTCCGCGGAGCGACGATCGCCGCGATGCTGCTCGTGAACAATCCGGGCAGCTGGAGCGCGATCTACCCTCCCCTGCGCCATGCCGAATGGCACGGCTGGACTCCGACGGACCTGATTTTCCCCTTCTTCCTCTTCATCGTCGGCATCACGACCGCGCTCTCGCTCCAGGGAAGACGCGAGCGCGGGGCAACCGATTCCGAGTTGGCTCTCCAGGTCGTCCGCCGCGGTCTCATCATCATCGCCCTCGGCCTCTTCCTCAGCGGCTTCCCCTTCTTCACCTGGGGATCGGTCCCCGGGAATCCCGATCCGGCCTTTCTGGAGCGCGTCGTCGATCGGATGGGGCGATGGCGGTTTCCAGGCGTGCTGCAGCGAATCGGCGTCTGCTACCTGGTCGCAGCCCTGATCTGGCTCAAGACGACGACCCGCGCGCAGATCGCCATCGCCACCGCGCTGCTGCTCGGCTACTGGGGCGCCATGACCCTCATCCCCGTGCCCGGCAGCGGAGCCATCGGCCGGGCGACGCTCGACGACCCGTCGGGAAATCTCGGGGCGTGGATCGACCGGCAGGTCTTCGGCCCGCACCTCTGGGTCCAGTCGAAGACCTGGGACCCTGAGGGCCTCCTCTCCAGCCTTCCCGCGATCGCGATCGTCTTTCTCGGCATCTTTGCGGGACGGCTGCTGCGCAGCGAGCTCCCGCTCGGGCAAAAGGTGACGCGGCTCGCGCTCTGGGGAGCGGGAGGAACCGCGATCGGCGCCGCGTGGGGCCTGCTGTTCCCGATCAACAAGAACATCTGGACGAGCTCCTACTCGCTCTTCACCGCCGGTCTCGCCGCGATCTGCATCGCGGCGTGTCTCTGGATCATCGACATTCGCGGCTGGAAGCGCTGGACGACGCCGCTGGTCGTCTACGGCGTCAATCCGATCCTGGCGTTCGTCGGATCCGGCCTGATGGCGCGGCTGATCGCCTCGCTGATCCGCGTCGACTACGGCGGTGAGCGCGTTCCGGTGCAGGCAGTCGTCTACCGGGAGATGTTCGCGTCGTGGCTCTCTCCCGAACCGGCATCTCTCGCCTTCGCACTCTCGTTCGTCCTTCTCTGGATGCTGATCTTGTGGCCGCTGTGGCGGCGAGGGATTTACCTCAAGGTTTGAACTGGGGGGGAGGGAGACGATAGGACGAATAGGACGTATAGGACGAATAGGACCTATAGGACAGATCGGAAACCACCGTCAGGTCAGGACGGTTTGTCCTATACGTCCTATGCGTCCTATTTGTCCTATTCGTCCTATCGTTCTCCCCTCTCGCACGCGCGCACAAGCATTGCAGGAGCGACCAATATGCGCCCGTTCGTCCTCGCTCTGGTTCTCGCCCTCGCATCCGTCCCGACACTCGAGGCGCAGATCGACGCGAGCTGTCTTCGCGTCGAGCGCTGGGGTGAGCGCGGCCAGACGCAGGCGCTGCAAGCCGAAGACTCGAAGTTCTGGGCGGCGGACGGCCGTGGGGTCACCGTCTTCGAGACCGGCGGCGGGGCGGTCCGCGCGATCTCGTCGATCCGGACCGCTACGCCTTCGACCGACCTCGAGCTCCTTTCCGGGTCTCTGGTCATTCTGACGCGAGGCCACCTCGAGCTGTGGAGCCGGAGCGCGGACGGCCCGCTCGGCAGGATCGATTCGAAGCCGACCGAGGGAGTGCTGCTGGCGGCCGACGGCTCGCCAGCCGTCA
>JBPPMG010000343.1:0-2337 GCA_051305935.1 Thermoanaerobaculia bacterium | reverse complement strand
GGTCTCGCTCCCGAAGCCGGGCACCTGGGTGCGGCAGGGACAGGCCGTCATCACGATCGAGCACGACGGACGGCAGGCGAAGATGGTCTCGCCGATCGAAGGCACGGTGATGGCGATCAACGCGGCCGTGGCAAACGACCCCGAGCTGGCGCGCCAGGACCCGTACGGCGAAGGCTGGCTGATCACGGTGCAGGCGCCCGACGCGAAGACGATGTTCCGGAACCTGATCAGCGGCACGATGGTGCGCGGCTGGATGGAAGACGCGACCCGCCGGCTGCAGTCGCTGATGCCGGCCACGGCCGGAGCGCTCGCCCAGGACGGCGGACTCGCGTGCGACGACCTCACCCCGCACCTGCCGGAAGGCAAGTGGGACGCGGTGGCCAGCGAGTTCTTCCTGACCCGATAACCGACAGACGACACCCTCGGCACGAACGGCCGCGCACGACGAGTGCGCGGCCGTTCACGTTTGGAGCGAAAGGCGGCACTGCGGCCGTCTCGGAGCGCAGCCGCCTCGTAGCCGGACATTCCGATGTCCGCCGCGCCGCGGAGCGCACGTCGTCTTCCACCCGCACTTCCACGAGGCGGAGCCGGGAGGATTCGTGCCGGCGACCTTCGCCGACCCCGCGAATACGTTCCATGAGAAGGCCGCGCTCTGCCGCGCGGCGGAGAACAGTTGCTGGTTCGCGACCGTGAACTACGCGAGCGACGGAGCGCCGACCACCCGGCTGTCGTCCGTCCCGACGGCACGCTGCCGAGCCACCAGCCCTACGGCCTTCATGGCCTGCTCGTCGCTGACATCGACACCGACCTCGCCACCGGCCTGCTCGCCTCGCGGTTTCGCATGGGTTAGGCGCAATGGCGCCGTGCTCGACCCTGCCCGGGCGTGGGCGTCCCGCTGGTGGGTGCTCGAAACTCGTCGCGACAAACTCCACCCCTCGTAGAATCCTCGGCATTTCCGCCAAACCGAGGGATCCTCGGGGGTATGCAACCCGCCGAAGAGAAGAAACCGCCCAGGCTTCTCGACCAGGTGCGCGAAGCGATCCGCGTGCGCCACTACAGCAGATACACCGAAGAAGCGTACGTTCATTGGATCCGGCGCTACATCCTCTTTCACAACAAGCGACATCCGTCTGCGATGGGAGCCGAGGAGGTCAACCGGTTTCTCTCGTATCTGGCGTGCGACTGTGACGTGTCGGCATCGACCCAGGGTCAGGCGTTGAGCGCGCTCCTGTTTCTGTACAAAGCGGTGCTTGCGGATCCCCTGCCGTGGATCGGCGACATCGTGCGAGCGCGGAGGCCGGAGCGGCTGCCGACGGCGCTGACGCAGGGAGAAGTGCAGCAGGTGTTCGGAGAGATGGCGCACGGGGTGGCGAAGCTCATCGCGGCGCTTCTCTACGGCAGCGGGATGCGCCTTTCGGAAGGGCTTCGGCTGCGGATCAAGGACGTCGATCTCGTGGGAGGGCGGATCGTCGTGCGGGATGGAAAGCGGAACAAGGACCGCAGAACGATGCTGCCGCGCATTCTGCGCGAGCCGATCGTCGCGCAGATGGAGGCGGCGCGCGCTCTACACCTGGTAGATCTCGAGGAGGGCTACGGAAGAGTGGAATTGCCGGATGCCCTCGACAGGAAATACCCGAACGCGGCCGTGGAGTGGGGCTGGCAGTACGTCTTTCCGTCGCAGAACCGGAGTGTCGACCCGCGAACGGGGAGGGTCGGGCGGCATCATGTCGACGAGTCGACGGTGCAGAAGGCGGTGCGAGCCGCGGCAATGAAGGCCCGGATTGCGAGCCCGGTGAGCCCGCACGTGCTGCGGCATTCCTTTGCGACGCACCTTCTTCAGGATGGGTACGACATCAGGACGGTCCAGGAGCTCCTGGGGCACGCGAGCGTCGAGACGACGATGATCTACACGCACGTTCTGACAGCGATGCGCGGTGGAGTGCGGAGTCCCCTCGACGTCTGGAGCGAGCGCGAGCCGCCCGCGATCATGCGTCAGCCCAATCCGGATAACGCGCCGCCGCTATCCGGATCGCGGCGCGGCATAACAGGGACCACACCGGAATATCCGGACGATCCGGCACGGCCGAAGGGAGGCGAAAACGGAGGCAACCGTTGAGCCGCAAAACGGTTATGCTTTCGAGAGCGCGACACGAAGCAGTCGGCAATCAGTCGCGCCCCCGATTCCGTATAATCAGGTCAATGGGAAGTTAGCCGGCGAGTGATCACGATGGGAGAATCCGAGTTACGCGAATTCGAACGAATCTCCGCGTTGAGCGGAATTGTTGCGGTCACGTTTCACTCGCTCGTGTTTGGATCCGTTGTCGTGTTGCTCGCTCG
>JBPPMG010000328.1:0-7352 GCA_051305935.1 Thermoanaerobaculia bacterium | reverse complement strand
CTCCTTCGCCGGCAGCCAGCTTTCGGGGGCGGGAGCGAACCGTCCCGCGCCGTCATTGAGCATGAGGACGTTGCGGCCGTCCTCGCTGAGGTTGTCGCCGCCGAACAGATCGAGGTCCCCGTCGAGATCGGCGTCGATCATCGCCACGCCGGTGAGGGTTCGTCGAGCCGGCGCCGTGCGGTTCGTCTCGGCCGAAAACACGCCGGAACCATCGTTCACGTAAAACCGCACCACGTCGTATTCGACGGTCGCCGAGACCGCGTCGAGGTCGCCGTCGCCGTCGATGTCTCCAAAGGCAGATCGATGATCGACGTCGAGGATCTGCGGCACGCGGGCGTTGCTCTGGTTGTCGAGCGTCCCCGCCGATGTCCCGACGCGGAGACTGTTAGGGTACGCGTAGAGCTCCGGCGTGTCACCGCACTCGGGCCCGTTCTCCGTCACGAAAATGTCGGTGCGCCCGTCGCCGGTGAAGTCGGCCACGCCGGTCGCGTGAACGAGAAACCCCTGAATGCGGTTTCCCGTCAGAACCTCATCGCTCGCCTCGACCATCCGACCGGTTCCGTCGTTGCGGAAGATCCGGTCAGGTTGCGGCGGCACCCCTTGAAAAAAGGGAGGCCCGCCAGCGCTGCAGGGACTGTTCATGCGGTGCACGGAGTAGACGTCGAGATCGCCATCCTGGTCGAAGTCGATCAGGCGCGGAAAGGGCAATCCGCTCCCCTGTGGGGAGCCGCTCGCGTACTCGAAGGGTCGCAGCACGAAGTACGGGCCGCTCTCAAGAACCTCCGGGCGCACCCATCGGGCGCGAAACGACGGCGGGGCGAAAGTGATCCGGAGTGGTCCGAGATCGCGCACCGAGGTCGTTCGCCGGCCCCCTGTCTCGCGGTCGTCGAGCGGCCACCACGCGATGAGTCGCGAGTCTGTCGTCTCCGGCTTCTCTCCGGCGTAACGCCTGACATCAGTGTCGGAGAGTGCGGCTCTCCAGATGCGTGTCTGGCGCATCGTGCCCCTGACGTTCGTTCCGAGGTCCAGCGTCGCCTGCGGGATCGTCACACTGGTGTTGAGCGTCGACGCGCCTGCAACTGCTCCGTCGACCAGAAGCTCGATCGCGGTTCCGTTGACCCTGCCCGCGATGTGCGTCCATCGCCCGACCGTCGCCGCCGACTCCGACGCGACCGAACCGGTTTGCGTGAAAAACAACCATTGTCCTTGTTCGGTCAGGCTCAGCCCGGCGACCCATGCCCCGTTCGGGTTCATAAGGAGTACGAATCGCGGGGCGTCGGTGATCGAATCGAGTCGAATCCACGTCTCGAGCGTGAGGCTCCCGTTGATGCTCGTCGCGACGAGGGCGTCACCCTCTCCCTGTCCGAGGCCTCGGTCGAAGAACCTGAGTACGAAGTTCTGGACAGGTGGCACCAGCGAGGGCACCCGTCCGTGCACGGGCCTACGCCGACTCGCCTCCGCCGCGTCGGGCACCAGAACGATCAGGACGACCAGTTGCAGCGCCGCGCTAGAGACCGCGCGACGGAAGGTATAGAGGCTCATGGCACCTCCACCCGGAATCAATTGGTTGTTTGATTCAAGATACTCACACCTCTGCAAGGCCGCAACCGCCAAAACGGGAAGTGGGCGCCCAGCGATTGGTCGCTTGTTCGACGGATCCGGCAGCCCATCGCGCGGCGCGCGGCCAGGAGCCTGTGCGGCACACACCCCTGGGCCCACTCCTCATATTCCATTCTTCGCCGTGATAGCATCACCCCCTTAATCACAATCTGCTTCCCCGCACGGAGACCCGGAATGATCGGGACGAAGCTCTCGGATCGCTACGAAATCGTCGGTGAACTGTGCATCGCATCGCATCGGGCACATCGGGGGTCACACCTCGAAAGTTTCCTTTTGGGGCGCATCGGGGGTCACACCTCGAAAGTTTCCTTTTGGGGCGATCCCTCCCCGCCCATCTCCGACTTCCGGGGATCACCGCAGAAGGGGTCACAGCTTCTCCTTTCTGCCGCCACCACCCGACTCTACCTATCGTAGAGCGACACCACTCGAGTTTCCATCCCGAGGAGGTTTCGAGCTCACTTCGACCTCGATCCCCCGCTTCTTATCGATTTCCTCGGCAATTCGGCCACTCCGAGGGATCCTCTAGGGCATGGCACGAGCACTTCGCGAACATGGGGGTCAAACCCAATGACCGTAAGTTAAGGGGGCGACCCTTGAAGTGAGAACGCAGAACGTTGAACCCAGAAAAGGGCCCAGGGCGGAGGGTTCTGGGTTCGAAATTCAACGTTCAGCGTCCCAACTTCAGCGTTTTCTCCTTAACTTAAGGCCATTGGGTGTGACCCCGTCCTCGCGTTCGAAGAAGCTGCGCCCGTTCCTCGACGCGACGTTCTAGAGATCACGCTTGCTATGAAATGACGACGGGCGGCTGAAAGGCCGCCCGTCGTCGATTGAAGCAACAGTCCAGTAGATGCGTCTACCCGTCAGGGACAGCTCGCGAACGCGTCCGTGTCGGTCACCGCCGGCGCCGGGGGTCCCGGGTAGTTGAAGTAGATCTTCTGCTTCCCGCCTCGCACGTCGGTGACCTCCATGCGATAGAAGACGTTGGTCGTCGCCGCCGAGAAGGCCCAATACCTGTTGTTGATGCCGCAGCCGTCGAGTGCCTTCACGAGGATCTCCCAGTTGTCCGGACCGAAGAACTGAAAGAGGCCCGAGCCGTCGTTGGCCGCACCAGCGACCTTTGCCTGATCGTTCGTCAGCGTTCCGGCCGGGTCGGTCCGCCATCTTGCCGACACCGCGAACCGGTCGAGCAGGCAGAGGGACGTCGGCGTGTTGCTGCCGCAATCGAGTGCCGGTGGAAACGTCAGGAACCCGACGCCCGTGCCGGTCGTCGTGCCGTCGTGCGGACCGACTACATCGGCGGCGTTTCCGTTGAACGCCCATACCGCGACGAGCCCATCGCCCGGGGCGGTGATCTCGCGGTTGAGATTGGCTCGAAGCTGCGCCTGGGTGCGCGCCACGTTCCAGAGTCGCACTTCGTCGATTGCGCCCGTCGGCGGGAACATCCAGTTCACGTCGCTGCCGATTCTCATTTCGGAGTCGCTGGTCGTGAGCGGACCGGTCTCGTCAAACGACGCCGCGAGCTCGCCGTTGATGTAATGCAGCCTCTTCGTGCCGTCGAAGACCACTGCGACGTGGGTCCAGCGGGCGACTTCGATCTCTCCGCCGTTTCTCGACGAAGCGCCGCCTCTGAGGTACGAGCGCAGAGTCGGCTTGCCGCCGACAGTGCAGAGCCCGATCCACCACGCCTGGTTGAAGTTCTTGCCGGCGATCGAGCGGCAGTCCTCGCTGGTCGAGGTGTTCGTGATCGACACCCAGGCCTCGAACGTGAACGCATCGGTCGGGTTGAGTGCGGCTGCCGCATCGAACCGCGCGTGTCCCGTGTTGGGGTTACCTCCGAGGGTCAGCCATGATCCAAAGGGCTGAGCGGAGGCCGTCCCGGCCAGGATCGACATCGCCAGCGCGAGCGTGAGCGCGAGCTGAAGTCGAGAGAGCGAACTGAGCTTGGTGACGAACTTTCGCAAGATGGAGGTCCTCCCTGTTCGTTGATGCCGAACACGACGCCATGTCATGCCGCGCCTTCGGGCTCGTGCCCGAAAATTCTGTTCAACTAACCCGCCATCACGCCACCGCCGGCACCGTCGCGAGACGCTCGAGCGCTTCGAGCAGCTCGCCTGCGCCCGCGTAACGCGCCGCGGGAGACTTCGCGAGACAGCGGAGGATCACTTCGTTCAGCTCGCCACCGATCTCGGGCCGCAGCGCAATCGGGGGCTGCGGCACCTCGGAGATGTGCGCGGTGAGCACGCTCGTCAGAGACGACGAGTTGAACGGACGCGTACCGCAGAGCATCTCGTACATCATCACGCCCATCGAGTAGACGTCACTCCGCGCGTCGAGCGTCAGGCCCTGCACCTGCTCCGGGCTCATGTAGTGCGGCGTGCCGATGATCATCCCCTGCTGCGTCATCGCCTCGGCTTCCTGCATTCTCGCGATGCCGAAATCCATGAGCTTGACCTCGCCCTTGTGGTCGATCAACACGTTCTGCGGCTTGATGTCGCGATGGATGATCCCCTGCTCGTGCGCGGCCTCGAGCCCTCGGCAGATCTGACGCGAGACGCCGAGCGCGACGCGCGGCGCGAGCTGGCCGTTCTCCTCCAGCATGTCCGCGAGCGCGTAGCCCTTCACGAACTCCATGCTGATGAAGTAGAAGCCCTCGGCCTCTCCGTAGTCGAAGGTGCGGAGGACGTTCCGGTGCGTGATCTTGCGGGCGAGCCGGATCTCGCGCTTGAAGCGCTCGACATCCTCCGGCGAGGTGTTCATCGCGCTCGCGGGAAGCGTCTTGATCGCGACGACCTCGTCGAGCTGCGTGTCGGTGGCCCGGTAGACGACCCCCATCCCTCCCCGTCCGAGGAGGCCTTCGATGCGATAGCGCGAAGCGAAGGTCCGCCCCGACTCGAGATCGCGCGGAACGCCGACAGGACGCTGCGCTGCCGCGAGAACGTCCATTCGCATCGTCGTCTCCGTCGTGCCGCCGGAAAGCACCCGCATCATGCCGGCCGACATCGAGCCGAGAGGAATCTGCACGACCGCGACGGGATTCGGCATCCTCCTGAGCTGAAGGCGCTCGATGGTGGCCGCTCCGCTGAATTCCTGCCCGGCCCGGTCGGCCGAGTCGGCCGACGCAAGAACGGAGCCTGTCGTCGCCTCGAGCGCGAGAATCGTCGCGAGCAGCGGCGCCTCGCCCGAAATCGCGAGCGCGTCGTCGTCGACGAGGCGTACCGGTCCCGCCACGAAGGTGCCGGTCGCCATGCCCCCGGCGAAACCGATCGGCTCCTTCTCGCCACGGTCGGCCAGTTCTTCGCCAATCGCTCGTGCGGCGCGCAGCGCGCGAACGGCTCCGCGATCCCCCGGAAAGTGCGCAACCAACTGATGCCCGTAGAGCTCGAGTACCTCGCCGTTCTGGCGCGAGACCTCGCCTTCCTGCATCGCCATGATCTCGTCGAGGAGCTTGACGATCGATTCCGCCGACGCGGGCGATGCGGGAACTCCCCGCAGGTCGGTTACGAGCACGACCCCCTCGCGAACGCCGGTCTCGGGAAGGCGTCGCCTCGCGGGTACGGTAGCGACGTCGCCGCGCGCGGCCATCTGCTCGTAGAGCTCTTCGAGCTCGTGTTTGTCGCGGAGCGCCGTGATCAGCTCGCCGAACGTACCGGCGAGAACGCCCACCTCGTCGGCGCGGCCCGACTTCGGAAGGACCGAAAGGTCCCCGTCGGTTACGCGCTCGGCGATCGCCGCAAGCTCTTCGATGGGCCGCGTGATTCTCCGTGCGATCAGGAACGAAACGAGGAACGCGAGAACGAGGGCGAGTGCGCCGGCGTAGAGCAGCGTGCGCTCGATCTCGCGGAAGGGAGCGAGCTCCGCGTCCAGCGACCGGACGAAAACCGCGACGCCAAGAGTCTTTGGGCCGGCCGAAAGAGGCTCGGCCGTGAGGATGTAATCGCTGCGGTCGATCGTTGCCGAGTGCGCTGGGCTCATCGCTCCCGTCGCGATCACCTGCCCGATCTCGGGCATCGTTCCGAGGCTCGCGACTGCCGGCGCATTGGTCGAGCGCGGCGCGGACGATGCACCGTCCTGGGACGCGGGAAAGAAGGCGACGCCTGTCTGCGTGGTCTCGGCGATCTTATTGGCGAACTTCTCGTCGATCGCTTTCGCGTTGACCACGTATCCCTGAATCGCACCGCTGGCCCCCACGTCGATCGGCGCGATCGCCGCGTGGAACAGTCTTCCCTTCGTTTCCACGACCCCTTCGACGGGCTTGCGCTCCGCGCCGTCGATCGCCTGCATGAGGAGCGGCATCCCTTCGTACAGATCTTCAGCCTGCCGCGGGCCTGCCGTGGCCCCGACGTCGGTTCTCGCGATCAGAATGCCCTGGTCGTCCGTGATGATGACGAGGTCGCTCTCGAGCGATTCCCGGTTCTGTTCGGCGATGTCGAGGATGGACACTAGATCGGTCTCGCCGGGTGGCGGTTGCTGCCCACCGAGCGGCTCCGCATCCTCCGAATCGGCGAATCCCTGCGCCGCCTCCGCGGGCGCCGCGCCCGCGACCGACGCCTGGATGTAGCTCGCAAAGTTAGGGTTTCGCGCGAGCGACTGCGCACCGAGGGTCAGCAGCTTGAGGCGCTCCGCCTCCACGTCCTTGTAGAGCATGCCCGCGTTCGAGATCGCTTTGTCGACCGTCGTGCGGGCGACCTGGTGGGAGCGTCGGATCGTCGCTCCGACTGCGATCACGACCACGACCGCGATCACGAGACCAGTCGCGAGGAAGAACCGCAGCGCAAGGGGAAACCTCGCGCGACCCTGGCCGCGGCGGCGCCGCGTCTCGAGCCCAGTCTGCTTCGCCTCGCCCGCCACGATCAGTAATCCCCTGTGCGGGTCTTGTAAGGCTTGCCTTCCTTGTTGAGATGCCGCGTCCGCTTGTGCTGACGCGAATCGATGGTGAGGTTGAGCTGGCCGACGACGCCGGTCTGCGACACTTCGATGTCCGCGATCACGCTTCCGCCGATCTCGTTCCAGACGTTCAGGCGATATGTGCCGGGCACGACGCCGGGGATCTTCCAGGCGCCCTGCGCGTTCGCCTTTGCGTAGTACGGGGTCGTCACCACGTGCACGACCGCCGACATGTCGGGATGGACGTTGCAGTAGACGTTGACGATGCCCGGATGCTCGAACTTCCGGGTGATCGCGGTGCCTCGCTTGTAAAAGCCCAGATCGAAGTCGTTCGGCTTCGAGACGGAGAAGAGATTGTGAGTGATGGTGTCCTCGTTAGGGAACGACACGGCCGAACCGACGGGGATGACCACGATATGAGGCAGCAGCGCCTTCGACCGCGACGTGATCGTGAACGTGCCGGGAGTGGCTTTCGGGATGCCGGGGGCCTTGACGGGCTCGAGCCAGACGACCGAGTCGTCGACACGCGGTTTCTGCCCGCGCTTCGTCTGAAACGCGACCGATCCGGCGACGTCGGCCGCGTGGGCGGAAGTCACCAAAAAAGCCAGCAAAGTGGCTAGAAACAGAAGTTTACGCATCAGAAAACCTCGTGCGGCGGATTCTAGCACGCACCAGGGAGACGCCCGTCGCGCGCGAAGAAAACGATTGCGATATTCATCATGAAAACGTATCATTCACGCAAACCGAAAAAGGCCTTCCGAAAAACAAAATCGAGGCAAGTGGTGTAGATCAAGACGACATCGCAGACACGCGCTCACACAGCGGCTGCACGTCGTCGGTCTTTGACA
>JBPPMG010000234.1:0-5481 GCA_051305935.1 Thermoanaerobaculia bacterium | reverse complement strand
CTCTCGCGTTCCTTCACCGGGTCGGTCTCCTTCCAGGCCACGATTCCCCCTCGACTCATCGTCGAGGTGCCGTGTAACCCATCCGCCCGGTTTCTTTGTTACCTATCCGCCCGGTTCATACCCTGCCTGCTTTGGCCTCTGACCTTTGGCCTTTGGCCTGCTTCTCGCCCTAACCGAATATTCTGGTTCTCGCCACGACTCCCGCGATGCGGAGCGTGTCGAGCAGCGGGCGATAGTGGCTCGTGGAGATCCCGTTGACGAACCCGAGGTCGATCGGGATCGAGATCACCTTTCGGTTCAGGCGCCCCGCGCGGACGATGATCTCGCTCTCCGCCGCGAAGCCGTTCGCCCGAATCGTCACTTCGCGCAGCAGCGAGGCGGAGTAAAGCCGGAACCCGCTCTGCGAGTCGCCAACGCGCGTTCCCGCGCACTGCGAGATCGCCCACGCCGAGAACATGTTCGCGTTCCGTCTCCGCGGCAGCATTCCGCCGAAGAGGTGGCTCCGATCTCCGATCACCAGGTCGGCTTCCGTCTCGCGAAAGGCACGGAGGAACCTCGGAATCTCGGACGGCAGATGCTGGCCGTCGGCGTCGACAGTCACGACCGCATCGAACCCGTGCTCGAGCGAGAACTGGAAACCCGTCTTTAGCGCCGCTCCTTTGCCGAGGTTTCGCGCGTGGTGCAGCACCGTCGCGCCGGCCTCGGCCGCGGCCTTCGCCGTGGCATCCCTGGAGCCGTCGTTGACGACGACGACCTCGGGGAGATGCACGAGGCTCGCCTTCACGACTCCGGCGACCGAAGTGCCTGCATCGAGCGCGGGAATGACGACCAGGAAGCGCTCAGCCAAGATCGTTCCTCGAGATCACGGCGCAGACGATCCCGCCTCCCGCGGAGAGTGAGTTCACGAGAACGTGGCCGAGCTCCAGCGCAGCGGGTTCCCGGGTGACTGGAAGGGCGACGCCCGCTTCCGGCTCTGCAAAACCGACGGACGCGGGAAGACGCTGGTCGCGCACGGCCATGATCGCGGACGCAAGGTGAACTCCGCCGCCCGCGACGTACTCGCCGAAGATCCCCTTGGTCGCGACGACCGGAGGGCACGACGCGCCGAAGAGCTCGCCTATCGCTCCCGCTTCGAGCGCATCGCCGCGCACGCTGCCGCTGGCCGAAGCCCACACGGCGCCGACGTCGGACGGACCGATCCCCGCGTCATCGAGCGCGGCGCGCATCGCCCGCACGACGGCCCCCGCGTCGGTTCCCCAGTCGGAGATCGTCGCGGTCTCGTCCTTCGCTATTCCGAAACCCGATACGTACGCCCACGGCGCGGCACGCATCGCGCTGGGCTGCTCGAGCACGATCGCCGCGGAGCCTTCACCCACCAGCATGCCATTGCGCCGGCGGTCGAAAGGCCGGCCCTCCTCAGTGAGCTCCGCCGAGGCGCGGGCGAGCGCGCCGATCCTGTCGAAGACCGAATAGAGCACCTCGTTCATCTCGTCGACGCCGCCGCACAGTGCCGCCTTCGTCGTTCCCTTGGCGATCTGGCCACAGGCGAACATGAGCGCGGTCAGCGCCGAGCTCTCACGCTGCGTGAAGGTGACGTTGAACCCCTCGAATCCGTGCTCGATCGCGATGTGGCTTCCCGGTGCGTTCGCGACCGACTCGGCGAACAGCTGCGGAGGTGCGAGCGCGGCGCCGCGTGCCATGTACTCCCGGAGGTACTCGACCGAGGTCTGCACCGGCCCGAACGCGGTGCCGATCGCAACCCCGATGTCGGTACGCGCAAGCCCGGCGACGTCGAGACCGGTCTCGGAGATCGCGATCTTCGCCGCGGCGAGCCCCATCCGCGAGAGGTTGTTCATCCGGCGGAGCTTCATCACCGGAATGAAGTCCTTCGCCTTGAACTCGCGGACGAGCCCGGCACGGTGCGACTTCATCGCCGACGTGTCGAATCGATCGATTTCGGCCGCAGCGCTCACGCCCGAATAAAGCGCGGCGCGGAACGCGTCGACACCGACTGCGCCGGGCGCGATCACGCCGATGCCGGTCACTGCGATTCGGGGAGAATTCGTCATGAATTGCACGGAAACGCCTCGCGGCGCCTCGAAGAGGCGACACTCTAGCAGAGGAAATTCAAAAGCGGTATCGCAGGCGTCACGACGCGGCGGTCAGGCCGTTTGCGCACAGGAGGCTTCACGCCGACCTGAACAACAGCGACACGTTGCTGCCGCCGAAGCCGAAGGTGTTCGACAGCACCCGCTCCATGCGCATCGGCCTCGGCGCCTTCGGGATGTAGTCGAGCGTGCAATCAGCCGCGGGTGTCTCGAGCCGCAGGGTCGGCGGCGCGAGCTGATGCCGGAGCGCCAGGATCGCGATCACCGCCTCGAGCCCGCCGGCGGCGCCGAGCGTGTGCCCGAAGTACGACTTCGTCGACGAGACCGGAACTCCCGTGCCGACCGCCCCGATGATGCCGTTCGTCTCCGCCGAGTCGTTGAGCAGCGTCCCTGTCCCGTGCGCGTTGACGTAATCGATCTGCATCCCCTCGGCGCGGCCGTCTCGGATCGCGCCAAGCATCGCGGCGCGAGCTCCGCGGCCGTCCTCGGCGGGGGCCGTCGGATGGCTCGCATCGCACGACGCTCCGTAGCCGCAGAGCTCGGCGAGAATCTCCGCGCCGCGCGCGACCGCGTCGTCCCATCGCTCGACGACGATGTAGGCCGCGCCCTCGCCGAGCGTGATGCCCTGGCGCGCGGCGTCAAACGGGCGGCACGGCTTCGCATCGACCGCCTGCAGAACGTTGAAACCGCTGTAGGTGAGCCGGCACAGCGCGTCGGTCCCTCCTGCGATCGCGGCATCCGCGAGGCCCGAGCGGAGGAGATCGGCGGCGAGGCCGATCGCCGCGCCTCCCGAAGCACACGCGGTCGCGTTCGAGAAGACTCCGCCCCCCAGCCCGAGGTGTCGCGCGATCGCGTCGGACGATCCCGAGGTCGGCTGCTGCAGCACGGCCGACGGCGCCGCATGACGGACGCCGAGCCGCTCGCGCCGCATGAAGAACTCTTCGCCTTCCAGAAGGCCGCCGGTCGAAGTGCCGCTGGAGACGACGACACGCTGGGGTGCGAGCGGCCCGCCCTTTGCGTTCGCTTGCGCCCAGCACTCGCCCGCTGCGCGAATGCCCAGCAGGTCGGTGCGCGAAAGTCGCTTTGCCTCGCTCCGGGAGAAACCTGCAGGCACGAACGGCTCCATCGCGGTCTGCGCTGCGATATCGGTCGGAAACGTCTCGCCGGGGAACATGTCGAGCGGCCCGATGCCGTCGCGCCCGGCGACGATCGAGCTCCACACCTCGTGCTGATCGTTCCCGATCGCGCAAATGATGCCGAGGCCTGTGACGGCGAGCCTGATGCCGGTGTCAGCGATCTTCATCGCGGACTGTCTCCTGCTGACTCACCTTCCTGCGCCGCCAGGTAGAACCTGGCGCGGGCGAACTCCGTCTCGCCGTCGAGCGCAACGCCGTCGAATCGGTGGATTCCTCCGAACGACTTCACGAGCCGGATTTTCAGGCGGAACGAATCACCGCCGAAGAGGGCGCGATCGAAGCGGGCCTCGTCGATCGCGCTGAGGAAGCCCGGCTCGGACGTGCCGCGGAATGCGAGCACGCCGGCCGTCTGCGCCATCGCCTCGATGACGAGCAACTCGATCGGAATCCCTTCGCCGAGCGAGTCCGCAGCCGACTGGTGGAAGACACCCTCGGCGTGCTCGTCATCGACGACCTCGATTCGCGAGGTCGCACGAAACGGGATCTGGTGAGGCAGCCCCGAAAGCGGCGAGCTCAAGCCTCTGCCTTCGCGGCCGTTCGCTCCTGTACGAACTTCGCGAGGCTTCCGATCGAGCGGAAGTGCTCGCGCGCCGACGACTCGTTCTTGATCTTCAGCCCGAATTCGCTCTCGAGCATCACCACGATCTCGAGCGCGTCGATCGAGTCGAGACCGAGCCCCCCTTCGAACAGGGGGTCGTCGTCGCCGATGTCGTCAGGCGTCATGTCTTCGAATTTGAGGCGCTCGATGAGGAGCTCCTTGAGGCGATGCTTCAATGATTCGAGTTCAGGCACGGCTTCCCTCCGAAGCGTGGCGCCGCGCCGGTTCCGGCAGCGCGGCAAATGAGACGTTCGACGACGATCAGATTCTGGTCATTCATGCAGGAAATCGCACGGAGTGGCCCGGGGGCCGCCGATGGCTGGATTCTATACCCTCCTTGACGCTCGAAAAATCCTACCGTTATCCTTCGCGGCTGGTTCCCTGATGCCGGTCCCTCAGAAGCCTCAACTCTCGAACACTTCGATTACGGAGTCGTTCTACTCTCTCGCCGAGAAGAATCCCGGCCGCGCCGCGGTCATCGACGGAGAGAGCGGCGCCGTCACCTCGCGCACTTCGCTCGCGGCACGATCGGACGAGCTCGCCGCGATGCTTGCAGGGATCGGCGTCGAGCGCGGGCATCTCGCCGCTCTCCAGCTGCCGAACTCGGTCGACTTCCTCGCGACCGTGCTCGCCCTGTTCCGCATCGGCGCCACGGTCGTTCCGATCGACCGGGACACGCGCTCGCGCGAGATCGACGCGATCGTCGCGCATCTCGGCGTCCGCGCGCTGGTCTGCCGCGACCTGGAGGGCTCGACGGCGGTTCGTCGCCTCTCGGGCGGGTCGCGCATCGAGCTCGACGAGCCCGTTCCGCTGCTCAAACTGACGTCGGGCTCGACGGGGCTGCCGAAAGGAATCCTGACGAGCGAGCGCAACCTCGTCGCCGACTGCCGCAGCATCTGCTCCACGATGGGCATCAGTCCCGACGACCTCAACCTCGGCGCCATTCCGTTCTCTCACTCGTACGGGTTCTCGAACCTCGTCACTCCGCTGCTGCTGACGGGCACCCCCATCGTCGCGACGAATCTCTACCTCCCGCTCTCGATCCTCGATCTGGCGAATCGTCACGGCTGCACGGTGCTGCCCGGCATCCCGATGATGTTCGACCATCTCTCGCAGCTCACCGAGGACGACGGGAAGCTCGAGCAGACGAGAACCCTGATCTCCGCGGGCGCGCCCCTGCGGGCCTCTGTCTCCCGGAAATTTCGCGAGCGCTTCGGGATCGACATTCACTCGTTCTACGGCTGCAGCGAATGTGGAGGGATCGCGTACGACCGCACGGGAGCATCGGTCGAACGCGGCACCGTCGGCGCGGAGATGGACGGCGTATCGCTCACGATCGAGCCCGACGGGCGCCTTCTCGTCGAGAGCGGCGCAGTAGCGCACGGCTACTACCTTGGAAGCAGCGACGGGATCGTCCCTTTCGAGAGGCGGCGCTACCTCTCCGACGATCTCGCGTGCCGGAACGCCACGGGCGAGATCGAGCTCATCGGCCGCGCCGGCGACCTCATCAACACCGCCGGGAAGAAGGTGAATCCCCGCGAGATCGAGTCCGTAATCCTCGAGTGTCCCGGCGTGCGCG
>JBPPMG010000183.1:0-3488 GCA_051305935.1 Thermoanaerobaculia bacterium | reverse complement strand
CCGTCGTCACCTCGACCACCTCGCACCGGCCGAGCTCGCGCGGCAGCGCCATCACCATCGACGACGAGGTGAACTTCTTGTCGTGCCCAACCGCGGCGAGGATCGGCGCACGACCGACCGACGGCGGAATTCTCGTCGGCGAGTATGCCAGCGCGGCGCGGGAGATCCGTTCCGCGACACGCGCGTCGAGAAGCCCGCGACGAACGGCGATGGCATTCGCGCCGATCATCCCCCAGCAGACCGCTTCGCCGTGCGACATGCCGGAGTAGTCGAGCACCGTCTCGATGCCGTGGCCTAACGTGTGCCCATAGTTCAAGAGGCGCCGCTGATCCCCTTCCCGCTCGTCCATCTCTACGACACGGGCCTTCACCTCGACCGACCGCCCGACGAGTTGGAGCATCACCTCGGGATCGCGCTCGAGGATCGCGCCGACCTGGCTCTCCGTCAACTCGAAGAGCGCCGGATCGCCGATCACTCCGCTCTTCAGCGCCTCGTACATCCCCGACAGGATCTCGCGTCGCGGCAGGGTCTGGAGCACCGAGACGTCCGAGATCACCATCGCCGGCGGATGGAACGCGCCGACCAGGTTCTTCCCGAGCCGGTGATTCACCGCGACTTTCCCGCCGATGCTGCTGTCGCACTGTGCGAGCAGCGTCGTCGGAACATGGATCAGCGTCACACCTCGAAGGAAGATCGCAGCGGCGAAGCCTGCTGTGTCGCCAGCGACTCCCCCTCCGATCACGATCACGGTCGCGTCGCGTCGGGCGCCGCGCTCGAGCAGCGCAGTGACGATCGCCTCGACCGAAGCAAGCCCCTTCTCCGTCTCGTCGTCCGCCATGACGATCGGATCGATGCCCGGCAGCGCCCGCGCGATCGTCTCGCCGAGCAGCGACCACACCGGGCGGGCCACGACGACGAACCGGCTCCGATGCGCCTCCGTCAGTTCCCCGAGGAGTTCGAGCAGCCCGACTCCGACATGCACGACACAGTCGCGCGCGCCGTGCCGGACCGTCCTCGTGAATCCCGTCACTCGCTCTTCTTTCTCAGCGCAATCCCAAGCTCGCGCAGCTGCGCATCGTCGACGTACGACGGCGCCTCGGTCATCAGGCATTGGGCTCGCGCCGTCTTCGGGAACGCGATGACATCGCGAATCGATTGCGACCGGGACATCAGCATCACCATCCGGTCGAGCCCCAGCGCGATGCCGCCGTGAGGTGGCGCGCCGAACCGGAACGCGTCGAGCAGGAAGCCGAAGCGGCCCCTCGCCTCCTCCTCGCCGATGCCGAGCGTCGTGAACATGCGCGACTGAAGATTCGTGTCGTTGATCCTGATGCTCCCGCCTCCGAGCTCGAGGCCGTTCAGCACGACGTCGTACGCCCGCGCGTTGACTGAGCCCGGATCGCTCTCGAGCTTCGAAGTATCGCTGAGCTTCGGTGACGTGAACGGGTGGTGCCTCGCCGCCCAGCGCCTGCCTTCTTCGTCCCACTCGAGAAGAGGGAAGTCGACGACCCAAAGGAAGTTCCAGCTCTCCGCGGGGATCAGAGTCTCCTCGCGCCCGAGGCGAAGCCGCAGGTTCGCGAGGGCGTCGCAGACGACGTTAGGCTTGCCGGCAACGATGAAGGCGATGCTCCCCTGCTCCGCACCGAGCGCCTTCTGCAGCGACTCAGTCGACGCGGGGTTGAGGAACTTTTTGATCGAGGAGCCCGTCTCCGCGTCGAACTTGATCCAGACGAGGCCGCTCGCCCCGAAGACCTTGGCGTATTCGGTCAGTTCGTCGATCCGCTTGCGGGAGAAGTTCGCGGCGTTAGGCGCGACGATCCCGCGCACCATGCCGCCTTCGGCCAGCGCGTTCTTGAATGGCGCGAAGTCGAGCCCTTCCAGCGCCTTCGACAGGTCGCGGAGCTCCATTCCGAAGCGGGTGTCGGGCCTGTCGATGCCGTAGCGGTCCATCGACTCCTGCCACGTGATTCTCGGGAACGGAGTCGGCGCCGGGATTCCCGCCAGCGGAAAGACCTCGGCGAACAGCCCCTCGATCAGACCGTAGATGAACTCCTCGTCGATGAACGAAGCCTCGATGTCGACCTGCGTGAACTCCAGCTGGCGGTCGCTGCGGAGGTCTTCGTCGCGGAAGCAGCGCGCGATCTGGTAGTAGCGCTCCATGCCGGAGACCATGAGCAGCTGCTTGAAGAGCTGCGGCGACTGCGGAAGCGCGTAGAACTCGCCGTTGTGGACACGGCTCGGGACGAGAAAGTCGCGCGCGCCTTCGGGCGTCGACTTCGTGAGAATCGGCGTCTCGATCTCGAGGAAGCCGGTTCGGTGCAGATAGTCGCGCACCTTCCAGGACACCTTGTCCCGCAGCACGAAGTTCTTCGTCAGCGATCCGCGGCGCAGATCGAGGTAGCGGTACTTCAGGCGCAGTTCTTCGGCGGCATTCGAGTCGTCCTCGATTGCGAACGGCGGCGTATCGGACTTCGCGAGGATCTCGACGCTCGACGCGACGACCTCGATCTCTCCCGTCGGCATCTTCGGGTTCTTCGTCTCCGCCGCGCGTTCCACGACCTTTCCACGCACCCGAACGACGAACTCGGAGCGTACTTCCTTCGCCGCCGCGACGACCGAAGCTTCCGTCTGCTCGAGATCGACGACGACCTGGCAGATCCCGCTGCGGTCACGCAGGTCGATGAAAAGCAACTCACCGAAGTCGCGTCGCTTCTGCACCCAGCCGGCCAGGACGACATCGCGCCCGGCGTGGTCGGCGCGCAGCGTTCCTGCGTGTGTGCGATCGTTCGTGGTCATCGGGTCTCCTTCGCCTGGGCGAGATAGTCATTCTTGTAGCCGACATAGTTCTGCGGCGACTGCCGGAGCTTCTCGAGCTCGTCCGCGGTCAGTTCGCGGCGCACGCGCGCCGGGAAGCCGATCACGAGCGATCGCGGAGGAATCTCCATGCCTTCGGTCACCAGCGCTCCGGCGCCAACGAGCGATTCCTCGCCGATTACCGCACCGTCGAGAATTCTGGCGCCCATGCCAATCAGGCAGCCGCTCCGGATCGTGCAGCCGTGCGCGATCACGCCGTGACCGATCGTCACATCGTCTTCGATCGCCGTCGCCCACGTTCCGTTCGTCACGTGCACGACGCAGTTGTCCTGGATGTTCGACCTCGCGCCGATCCGGATGGAGTGCACGTCGCCGCGCACCACCGTTCCGAACCAGATCGAGGAATCGTCGCCAATCGTCACGTCACCGACTATGGTGGCATTGGGGGCGATGTAGACTCGCTCCCCGATCCTTGGATTCGTACCGTTGTAAGGGAGTATCAGCATGCGGCGGCGAATCTAGCAGGACGACAGGCCAAAGGCCAGAGGCCGGAGGCCAAAGCAGGCGGAGGCAATCAGCAGACCCGTGTGGCGCAGGCACTCTGGCCGGCGCGCGGCGCGAAGCGCCGGCCCGTTCCTTCAGCCGTCGGTCGCCGTCGGCGACGCGCAGGCAGG
>JBPPMG010000177.1:0-3005 GCA_051305935.1 Thermoanaerobaculia bacterium | reverse complement strand
GGCTCGGTCGTCGCGTGGGCGCTCGGGATCACCGACGTCGATCCGCTCGATTTCGACCTGCTCTTCGAGCGCTTCCTGAACCCCGAGCGCATCTCGATGCCCGACATCGACATCGACTTCTGCATGCGCCGCCGCGGCGAGGTGATCGAGTACGTCCGCCAGAAATACGGCGCTGAGAACGTCGCGCAGATCATCACCTACGGGACGATGGCGGCGCGCTCGGTGGTCCGCGACGTGGGGCGCGTGTTAGGCCAGAGCTACGCGTTCGTCGACAAGATCGCGAAGGCGATCCCGGGCGGCGCCGAAGCGATCTCGCTGAAGGAAGCGGCGAAGTCGTCGCCGGTGCTCGCCGAGGCGATCAAGCTCGACAAGGAAGTTGCGCGGATCGTCGAGATCGGCTCGCGCCTGGAGGGTCTCGCGCGCCACGCGGGGGTCCACGCCGCGGGCGTGATCATCTCGCCGGAGCCGGTGAGCAACTTCGTCCCGCTCTTCCGGACGAACAAGGACGAAATCGTTACGCAGTACGACATGAACGTCGTCGAGAAGATGGGCCTCCTGAAGATGGACTTCCTGGGGCTCCGGACGCTCACGGTGATCGACGACGCGCTCAAGTCGATCAAGTCGCGCGAAGGCATCGAGGTCGAGATCGACAAGATCGGGCTCGACGACCCGGAGGTCTACCGGCTCTTCCAGGAAGGGCGCACGAAAGGCGTCTTCCAGTTCGAGTCGGGCGGCATGGTCGACCTGCTCCGCAAGGCGCGCCCGACGCGCTTCGAGGATCTCGCCGCGCTCAACGCCCTCTACCGCCCCGGCGCGCTCGACGCCGGCATGGTCGAGGTCTTCGTCAAGCGCAAGCACGGGCGCGAGAAAGCGAAGTACATCGTCCCCGTGATGAAGGAAGTGCTCGAGGAGACGTACGGCGTCATCGTCTACCAGGAGCAGGTCATGCAGATCGCCCAGCGCGTCGCCGGCTACAGCCTCGGGCAGGCCGACCTGCTGCGCAAGGCGATGGGCAAGAAGAAAGTCGAGATCATGGCGGAGGAGCGCGAGAAGTTCGTGAAGGGCGCTCGCGAGCAGGGATACGACAAGCCGAAGGCGAGCGAGATCTTCGACTACATCGAGCCGTTCGCCCGCTACGGCTTCAACAAGTCGCACTCCGTCGCCTACGCGCTGCTCGCCTACCAGACGGCCTGGCTGAAGGTTCACTACCCGCGGCACTTCATGGCCGCCGTGCTCTCGTCCGAAATGGACAAGACCGACAGCGTCGTGAAGTTCATCAACGAAACCTCGGCGATGGGGATCAAGCTCCTCCCGCCCGACGTCAACGAGTCGAACTTCTCCTTCACCGTCGTCGGCGAGAACATCCGCTTCGGCCTCGGTGCAGTTAAAGGAGTGGGCGAGGGAGCGATCGAGTCGATCCTCGCCGGACGGCAGAAGGTCGGGCGGTTCAAGAGCCTGCTCGACTTCTGCGAGCAGATCGACCTGCGCTCCTGCAACAAGAAAGTGCTCGAGGCGCTGGTGAAGTCGGGCTCGATGGACTCGTTCGGCGGGCCTCGCAAGGGGATCTTCGACGAGATCGAGCGTGCGGCGGACCAGGCGATGAAGGCGCGCGAAGAGAAGGAGCGCGGCCAGGGCTCGCTCTTCGGAGGCGCTCCCGTGTCGTCGATCGCGATGGAGCGGCCGCGCGCGTCGGAAACGGATGCGAAAGCGGACGCCGACTGGCCCGACGAGGAGAAGCTCGCGCACGAGAAGGAGACGCTCGGCTTTTACATCAGCGGCCACCCGCTCAACAGGTTCGCCGAGGAGCTGGCGCTGTTCGGGAACGCGTCGACCGAGACGCTGTGGCAGAAGGTCGACTCGATCGTGAACATCGGCGGCATCGTCGGGCAGCTCAAGAAGAACAAGATCAAGAAGGGGCCTAACGAAGGGAAGCTGATGGCGAAGTTCGTCCTCGACGACCAGTACGGCAGCGTCGACGTCGTCGTCTTCGCCGACATGTACTCGAAGGTCGCGCGCTGGCTCGAGAACGGCGTCGCCGTCTTCATGGCGGCCGCGGTCAAGGACACGGGAGGCGTGCCGGGCGGGAAGAGCGCCTCGCTCGCGAGCGCGGAGCAGCAGGCGCAGTACTTCGAAGACGAATACGGCGGGCACCCCGAGGCGGAATCCGATCTCGTGGTCGCCGAATCGAACGGCGGCGCGGCGGGCGGCGAGAACGGCTCGGGCGCCGCGGTGGAAGGCGAGCCCGCGCTTCAGGCACGCTCGGGCGACCCGAACATCACGCCGGAATTGAACTGCATCGAGATCATGCCGCTCGAAGGCATTCGCGACGCGAAGGTGAAAGAGATCTGCGTCGAGATACCGTACCGGGAGGCGTCGGAAGCAGCCGTCGTGAAGATCCGCGAGATCATCGAGGGGCATCCCGGGAGCATCCCTGTGATCGTGCGCCTAACCGAGCTCCCCGAGGAGATGGCGGTGGCCGAGGCCGCGAAGGGGAGCGTGACGATCCGGCTGAGTACGCATTTCCGCGTGGCGCCGGGGCAGAAGCTCGCGAAAGAGCTCGAGGGGCTGAAGGCCGCGGTTCGGTACAGCTTTTAGGGCGGGGGAGGGGGTCAGCCTCACGGCCGCGCCAGCGGCCGTTTCTGGATAGCCCCACCCGTAAGCGTGGGGTCGTGATGTCGGTTGGAAGTTGGCGCCGCGTCAGCGGCGCGTGAGGCGTGAGCCAAGGTGCCCCGCTGACGCGTTGCACGTCAGAATGCGCCGCTTGCGCGGCGCTGATGAATCTGTTCGTCGGTACCCCACGCTGACGCGTGGGGCTATTCAGAAGTGGCCGCCTCCGCGGCCATGCGCTCCGCGGTTTGACGTGATCGACCTGCCGGACGCAGGCCACTCTGCATCGCACGAGCCCCTTGTCGTCCTGAGCGCAGCGAAGGACCTCTCCGGGTTCTACAAGCTCGCAACGAGGCGCGGGACAGCATGGGCTGAAGAGCTACTCTGTAGAACCCGGA
>JBPPMG010000011.1:0-11903 GCA_051305935.1 Thermoanaerobaculia bacterium | reverse complement strand
CTCTCGGTCGCGCAGGGGATCATCACGCTCTTCACGCGCTTCGGAATGAACGTGAGACTCGCGCATCCGGAGGGCTATCAGCTGATGCAGCCGTGCCTCGACGCGGCAAAGGCGAACGCCGCGGCGTCGGGCGGCTCGTTCACCGTGACGCACGACATGGATTCCGCGTTCGAAGGCGCCGACATCGTCTATCCGAAGAGCTGGGGCCCGTACGACCTGATGCTCGAGCGCGTCGAGGCAAACAGGAAGCGCGACACCGAGTCGATGAAGAGCATCGAGAAGCAGGCGCTCGACCGGAACCGCCTGAGCACGAGCTGGATCTGCAACGAGCGGCGGATGGGTCTGACGAACGAAGGCAAGGCGCTTTACATGCACTGTCTCCCCGCCGACATCGGCGCCGAGGTGAGTCCCGGCGTCATGGAGCAGTTCCGCCACGACCTCGCGCGCGAAGCGAACAAGAAGGTATTCGCGATCATGGCGTTGCTGGCGGCGGCGAAGGGAAAGGGACTGAAGTCGGTGCTGGAACGCTCGGCGTTGCGGTAGGAGATGAAGGTCAACGGCCGGGCTCGGGCTCGGGATCGGGCTCGGGATCGAAAGTCAAGAGCCGGGCGCGGGATCGGGCTCGGGCTCGGAAGTCAAAGGCCGGGCTCGGGATCGGGCTCGGGATCGGGCTCGGAAAGGCGGGGAGACGGGTATGGCGTTCGATCACGAAAAGCTCGAGGTCTACAAGCCCGCGATCAAGTTCCTTGCCCAGGCTGACGAAGTTGTTGCAGCACTGCCGCGCGGACGAGGCTATCTCGGCGATCAACTGCAGCGCGCGGCGCTGAGCATCGTGCTGAATATCGCTGAGGGCGCGGGCAAGTTCTCTTCGGCGGACAAGGCTGCGTTCTACTTGCGTGCGCGTGGATCTGTGACCGAATCCGCGGCCGTATTCGATGGGTGTGTCGTTTTGAAACTTGTTAACGAAGCGACAGCGGAAGAGAATAAGACGCTTCTGGCCCGAATCGGGCAGATGCTCACGAAACTGATCAAGGCCAAACAAACAGACGACTAACGGCACTTCCACCCGAGCCCGATCCCGAGCCCGATCCCGAGCCCGGCCTTTCGTGCTCTCATACGAACTAACGAGGCACGACCACAAATGACACTCGACTCCCGCATCTCCCAACTCGCCCGCAAGTACCGCCCTCTCGCCATCGAGATCCTGAAGGAGACGATCCGTGTTCCTGCGGACTACGTCGACCGGCCCGAAGAGGACGGGGGCGATCCGCATTGCGGGCTCTCGAATCACGAAGGGCCGCGGGTGGAGTACCTGCGCGGGAAGATCGTGGAGATCGGCGCCGTCGAGCATGCCGACGACGTAGGGTTCGACGCGTTCGGCAATCTCGTCTGGGTCGTGCAGGATCGCACGGACGGAATCGCGGCGGCCGACAAGACGGTCGTCTACTACGACGGGCACACCGACACGGTGAAGCCGCTGCGCAATCGCTGGCACGAGGCGACGGGCGGGCTCGATCCGTACGACGGGCTCGTCGACGCATCGAAGCTCAACAAGGACTTCCTGCGCTCGGAGCTCGGGTTCCTTCCACCGGACGACGAGTGGCATCACCTCGTCTGGGGTCGCGGCTCGGCGGACCAGCTCTCGGGCGTGGTGAGCCAGGTCATCGCGACGAAGATTCTGCTCGAGACGCGCGAGCTCGGTTCGCTGCGCGGCGTCATCGTGCGCAGCTACGGCACTGTCACCGAAGAGGACAACGACGGTGGAAGCATGATGCACGTGAAGCGCCACGAGTGGCCTGGCGCCGGCGCGGAGATGATTCCCGACGCGATCATCCTCACCGAGGGGACGGGATGCGCGCGGCTCGGCGCGGTCGGCATTTATCGCGGGCAGCGGGGGCGGATGCAGATCGAGGTCGAGGTCACGGGCAAGAGTTGCCACGGCTCGATGCCGTGGGAAGGCCGCAATCCGCTCGAGTTCGGCGCCGCGATCATCGTCGAGGCGGCGGAGCGCTACCAGAAAGGCGTCGACTTCGGGAAGGACGAGTTCCTGGGCGGCGGCACGCGGACAGCGAGTTGGGCGACGCTTCAATCTCCGAGCGACTGTGCCGTGCCGGAGCGGTTCACGTTCCGTTTCGATCGCCGCCTCACGGCCGGCGAAGATCCGCAGAAGGCGCTGTTGCACGTCGAGACGATGGATAGCGTGAAGAAGGCGCGCGAGGCAGGGCTGCAGGTCGTCGTGCGCGCGCCGTACTACGACGAACCGTCGTGGCGGGGAACGAAAGCCGACAATCCGCAGATCTACCCCGGCTGGGTCACGCCCGCGGACCATCCCGCGATTCTGGCGGCGGTGGACGCATACAAGAGTTGCGCGGCGCCGATCATCGAGCCGACGACGGGAACGGGGGCGATGAGCAAGGAGCCGCGCGTCGCGCGCTGGATCTTCTCGACCGACGGCGTCGGCTTCCCGATCCCGATGAGCGACAACTCTCTGACCGTCGGCGAGAAGAAGCGCTGGGTGAACGACGGGACCTTCAAGTATCCGCCGATGCTGGGAATCGGCCCGGGGCTGGAACAGAACACACACAAGATCGGCGAGTGCATCGACTCGCGCGAGTTCGACCCGGTGATCGCGACGCTTGCGAGGTTCCCGAGCAGGTTGCGCGAGCTGAAGGGTTAGGCAGCGAGCAACGCGAGGAGAAGTCGGCCCGTCATCCCGCGAAGCGAGGTTGTCAGGCCCAGGATCTGATCGATCTTCCGAGCCCAGGCCACTCTGCGTCGCTCGCACGACATGTCGTCCTGAGCGCAGCGAAGGACCTCGCAGGGTTCTACAGGCAACGCCTTCAGCCCATCGAGTCCCGGCCCAGTTGCGAATTTGTAGAACCCTGAGAGGTCCTTCGCTGGCGCTCAGGACGAGAACTCGTACGTCCGTCGCGAGATTCACCAACGGCCGTTGCCGCGGCCGAGATCCCGTTCTTGGCGTCAATTTACGGTCCGTGCGAAAATGGCCGTTCGTGTCCCGGATCTCGCGGCGCAAGCTGCTCTTCGTTTTCATCGTGGCAGGGGTCGTGTCGGGCCTCGCGGCGGTGCTCTTTCACGGATGGATCGAGCTGAGCCGTTCGCTCCTGTTCGATCGCGTGTTCGCGCTTCAGGCGGTTCCCCGAAGCCTGCTGATCGTGGCGATCCCGACGATCGTCGCGGCGCTCATCGGCTGGACCGTGCAGCGTTACGCGCCCTCGGCGCTCGGTGCGAATCTTGCGCGCGTGAAGCGCAGCTACACGGAAGATGTCTCGCATCTCGACTGGCGGACGCTTCTCGCGACCTTCGTCCTCACGCCGCTGTCGCTCGGCTCGGGCGCGCCCCTCGGACCCGAGGGGCCGACCGTCGTCGTCACGAGCGGCCTCTCCGCCTGGGTCGCGCGCGTGTTCAAGCTGCCGCGCCGGATGGTGCGCGGGATGATTCCGGTCGGCACGGCCGCAGGCATTGCGGCAATCTTCCGCACGCCGATCACCGGTGTCGTCTTCGCGCTCGAGGAGCTCTCCGGAACCTCGAGCAAGAGCGTTCTCGGTGGAACGCTGATTGCGGCCGTGGCCGCGGCGGTGGTGCAGCAGAGTCTCGCCTCCGACCACGCGAGGATTCTCCCCGCGTCGGCAGCCGACTGGAGTGATCCGCGCGAGCTGATCGGTTTCGCCGTCGTAGGTATTTTTGCGGGCGTGATCTCCGGGGCCGTGCTGCGCTACGGCACGGCACTGCGGGAACGGGCGCGCCGCCGCTTCCCGTCAGTTCCGCTGCGATTCGCGCTCGGCGGCGCGACGGCGGGCATGCTCGGGGTGCTCAATCCGTCGATGCTCGGCGTCGGATACGAAACGACTTCACTGTTTCTGACGGGTGGGGGCTCTCTCGAGTTCGCCACGATGGCCGTCGTTACGAAGGTGCTCGGCTTCGTGATTGCGATGGCGGCGGGGCTCCTCGGTGGAACGTTCGCGCCCGCGCTCTACATCGGGTCGTCTCTCGGGGCGCTCGTTGGGTTCGCAGGTGCGACGATCCTTCCCGGTCCGATCAACGTCGGAGCGTACGCGCTCGTCGGGATGGGGGCGTACTTCGCCGGGACCCTGAGGGCACCGATCGCAGCGGTGCTCATCGTCCTGGAGCTGACGAATGACTACGGGCTGATCGTCCCGCTCATGCTCGGCGTCGTCCTCGCGAACACGATCTCGCACGCGCTCTCGCCGCACACGCTCGAGGAGGATCAGCTCCAGCACGAGGGGGTGAGGGAGCCGCGGCGTTCGCGGGACCCGCTCGACAGCCTCCGGGTTCGCGACGTCATGGCGAGAAGCCTCGTCGCGTTTTCGCGGGACGCGACGATCGCGGAAGTTCTCGAGCGCACCCGTGTCGAGAGGCATCACGATTATCCCGTAATCGACGAGGCGGGCCGGCTCGTTGGACTGCTTCCGGGTGAGGAAGTGGCGCGCTGCTTCCGGGAAGGGGAGACAGCGGTAGCGGCAGGCGCGCTGGCGCGGCCGCCCGGCATGGTGGCGCACGAAGACGACGAACTTCACGATCTGCTCGCGCGGATGGGGGAGGCTCAGACCGAGCGGTGCGTGGTGCTCGACCGGGAAGGTGTCGCGCGCGGCTTCGTGAGCCCGTCGGACCTCGTTCGTGCCCGATACCGCGAGCATCAGGAGATCGGCGACGAGACGTTCAGCTGACCCGATTCCAAGAAGTTGCTGCGATAATGCGGGCGGTGAGCGAATCCGAAATCATCGCCGGGCCGGAGGACGAAGGGCTGCGGGGGCGCATCGCCCGCTCTCTGGGCGTCGACGGCGCGTCGCGCGACGGCGTCTACCGGCACGTGGCGCAGACCTCGACCCTGCGGGACCCGACGTACTGGCTGGAGATTCTGATGTCGGCGGGGATCGCGATTCTCGGGCTGAGCCTCGACAGCCCGGCGGTCATCATCGGCGCGATGTTGATCTCGCCGCTCATGGGCCCGATCCTCGCGGCGGGGCTCGCGCTCGCGGCGGGTGATTTCGTGCTGCTGTCGAGGACGGCGGTGAATATCCTGCTGAGCTCCGTCGTCGCGGTGCTGTTCGCGATGCTGTTCGTCGCGTTCCTTCCGTTTCGCGAAATGACGGGAGAGATCGCGGCGCGCCTGCGTCCCACGACGCTCGACCTCGTCGTCGCGCTCCTCTCGGGCGCCGTCGGCGCGCTGGCCATCAGCAAGTCGGCGCGGGGAATCGGGACGTCGATTCCGGGCGTCGCAATCGCAGTCGCGCTGATGCCGCCTCTCGGCGTCGTCGGCTACGGCGCGGGCCTGGCGGTCACGGTGGATCCGAGGCAGGGAGCCGAGATCTTCCGGGGCGGCGGGCTGCTGTTTCTCACGAATCTCGCGGCGATCATCTTCTCGGCGATGCTGGTGTTTCTCCTGCTGCATTTCGATGCTCCCGAGATGCGGGGGAAGATCCGGGAAGGGCGCGAAAGCGATCCCGAGAGCCGCTTCATTCACTACTTGATTCTCCGCTATCCGATTCCCGACTGGCTCGATCGGGTCGGGACCGGCCCGGTTCGGCTCGCGATCCCGCTGATCTTCGTCGTCGTTCTGTTCGCGCCGCTTTCGAAATCGCTCGACAAGATCAAGTCCGAGCTTGCAGAGCGGAAGCAGGTGGCGATGATCCAGCAGAAGGCGAACTCGCTCTGGCAGGAGAATTTCGCGAAGACGCTCGACGGCAAGCCGCGTTCCTCGATCCTCTCGCTCTCCTCGGCCCACTCGACGACCCGGCTCGAGCTCAGGCTGCGCGTCGTCACGACGGCGCCGCTCACGCTCTCCGAGCGCGCCATGTACGCGCGGCTGGTCGCGGCGGCGATGGACCGCGATCCATCGACGATCGACCTCGACCTGATCCAGATTCCGGCAGCGGAGGCCACGATGGCGCCGCTGACGCCGACCGAGAAACCGGCGTCGGTGGCCGACCTCGTTGCCAAGCTGGAGTCGAGGCTCGATCCGATCCTCGGCGAGACCAGGTTTCCGGGGCGAGCGAAGCTGCTGGGCAGCGCTCTGTCGCTGGGCAAAGGTGAGCCGGTGATCGAGCTTCGTTACCTCGCAGAGGCGGCTTTACCCCCGGAAGCGAGGGAGCTCATCGAGGGGAACATCCGGCAGATCACCGGATTGAAGACGGTCCGAGTTCGTTGCGTTCACGTGCCGTCGCCGTTTCGCGTGAGCTTTCCGGACGGCTCGAGCGCGCTTTCGACCGACCACGTCGTGGCTCTCGAATCGATCGGACGCGAGGCGGTCGGTGTGGAGCAGGCGACTGTCGCTGTGGCGTTCTCGGGGGCCGCGCGGCTTTCGGAGCGACGAGTTGCCGCCGCGCGCAGCGTGCTCGTGGAGCGAGCGGGCTTGGACGAAGCTCGAATCAGCTTCGGGACGGACGACTCGGTTCCTGCCGGCGAGCTCAGGGTCGTCCTGCTCATTCCGTAGGCGCGCGTGGTCGCGTGTCGCTACGACGCTGATCGTGGCGCAGACACTCCGTGCTGCGTCACGTGAGGCCTCTCACGCTTCGCCTTCCGTGGTTCCTGCTTCCGCGAGCGCGAGCACTTCGGGGCTCGCGCCGATCTCCTCGCGCGTGCCGATCTCCTCGAGCATCGCGCGAAAGTTCTCTCGCTCGTACGGATAGCGCACGCGATACGCGCGGCGGAAGATCGCGTAGAGCGCCTGCTTGACCTCGGCGGCCGGTATCGCTTCGCGGCGGTCGGAAATGGGCTCCCGGTAGAGCACGTAGCGGTCGACGGACTCGACGCCGGCGGCCGGGTGGAAGTAGCGAAAGTCGAGAGGCAGAATCTTTCCGTCCCGCACCAGCCGGGCGAGCCACGGATTGTCGATCCGTACTTCTCCGAAGATGCAGTTCAGATTGCCGAAGCCCGCATCTTTTGCGTTCTGGCGGAATCGGCGGACGAGTTGCTCACGGAGGAGGTGTCCGAGGCCCGACCCCCGCCCGGACTCCGCCACCGCGAGATAGAGCACGAAGCCCGCGTTCACCCCCGCGAGATAGACGCCCGCGCACGTCCCATGGGCATCGCCGTTGCGATCGATCGCACAGAGCATGTGGAAGTCGAACGGCTTGAGCAGGTCGAGCCGCTTCTCGGCAAGCTCGGACTTGAAGTCCTCGAACGAATGCCGCTCGTGCACGTCGAAGCTCGCACCGAGGAGTTCGAGCGAACGGGCGGCCAGGGGCGTCCGCTCGTCGGTGACGTCGACGATATCGAGCACATCCTCGCCCTGCACGACGATCGGCCCTTCGTCGGCCTCGGGCGCGGTCTCCTCGAACCCGAGCCCGAATACGCGCGACGTGTTTCGCCAGAGGATCATCTCCTTCTCGTCGTCGCGAATGTCGAGCTGCCGGACGAAGCGGATGTAGCTGCGCATGTCGGAGATCGGCCAGTCGCTTCCGAAGAGAAGCTTCGTGGGGTCGCCGGCATATGCGACGACGTCGTTGACCTCTTCGAGCATGAAGCGCTCGAAGCGCTCCTCGAACTCGCCGAGAGTCAGCCCGGAGATGTCACCGACCACGTTGGGATTCTTGTAGATGACCTCCATCGCGTCGGTGACCCACGGACTGCCCAGGTGGCAAATCACGAAGGTGACGTTGCGGAAGTCGACGGCGACCTCGTCGACCTCGAGCGGATGCGCGAACTTGACCTTGCCGGTCGGCGTGAAGGTATCGCCGCAGTGGATCATCACCGGAACGCCGAACTCGCCCGCGAGCTCGTAGATCACGCGCATACGGCGATCGCTCGGATAGAACGGCTCGTAGCCCGGATAGATCTTGAAGCCGCGGATTCGTTTGGCGCTCAGAAGCGAGCGGTAGTCGGCCAGGTCGTGGGCCTTGTACGTGTCGTAGCTCACTCCGGCCACGATGCCGATGGTCGGGTCGTCACCCACCGCCTCGAGCACCTCGTGCACTGACGGCCTGCGGTCATTCGTCGTGTAGCTGGAGAGCACGAGGGCGTAGTCGATGCCCGCGACGAGCATCTCTTCCTTGAGCTTGCGGAGACGCTCGCCGAGCGAGGCAGACTCGGTGTCGTAATAGCGATTCAGATGGACATGACAGTCGATGATCATAGCGAGATACCTGTTGGAATTGTACAGCCGGCCGGGGGCGGATCAGTTTGCCACCAGCAGTGCGAGGAATGGAGGCAGCAGCGCGACGACCAGCAGCATCACCGCGGCCGCGCCGCCGAGCACGAACGACTGCCGCCGCGAGATGTCGAAGGACGGAATCCACCCGGGCGCGCGCGTGAGGGCGAGTGCGACCAAGCCCGTCGCCACGAAGCCGATGACGTTCCACCAGAGGGACGACATTCCGGTCGCATGGCGCGCCGCGGCGAGATTGAGGACCAGGCCGAGGACTATCGCGGTCGACGCCGCCCGGCCGCCGACGCCGCGCGTCATCGCGCCGAGCAGGAACACGGCGAGAACCGGCCCGTAGAAGATCGAGCCGAGCTGCGTGATCAGCACGAGAATGCCCGACTGGCTGCGGGCGAAGACGATCGCCGACAGAATCGCAGAGATTCCCCACGCGAGCGTCATCAGTCGCCCGAGCCAGACATTCTGGCGCGTGGAGTCGGCGCCGGCGATGTCGTCGAGCGTGACGGCAGCCAGCGAGTTGAGCGCCGAGTCGAGTGACGACATCGCCGCCGCGAGGATCGCCGCGAGCAGGAGGCCCCGAAGGCCGGCGGGCAGGTAGGCGATCATGAACGTCGGAACGACGCTGTCCGCGGGCTGGCCTGCCATCCTCTCCGCGAACGCCGGATCGACGCGAAGCAGGCCCGCGAGCAGGAGCCCGAAACCGCAGTACGTCAGCACGAGCGGAAAGCGGAGGAGGCCGTTGAGCAGGAGCGCGGATCGCGCATCCCGATCGCTCGCGGCAGCGAGTAGCCGCTGTCCCTGCGTCTGGTCGCATGCGTAGTACGACATGTAGAGAATGATCCCGCCGACGAGCATCGGCAGAAGGGCGAAGGAATTTCCGTCGGTAAGGCCGAAGGAGTCGGCGACGATCGTGCGTGTTCGCTCGAGCGGGACGGCATCGACGACGCGGAGCCCCGCGTGCGCGAGGATGTAGCCTGCGGAGACGATCACGCCGATCCAGAGCACCGCGAGCTGGACGATGTCGCTCCAGATGTCGGCGACGATCCCGCCGAGGATGCAGTAGCCGACCGAGAACAGGCCTGTAATCGCGATTGCGACCGGTACCGAGACCCCGAGGACGGGCGCGACGACGAGCGCCGCGGCGTAGAGGATCACTCCGGTTGCGAGGCCGCGGGAGACGAGGAAGATCGAGGCGAGCAGCCGGCGCGTTCCACGCCCGAACCGTCGCTCGGCGAACTCGTAGATCGACGCGCCACGGGCCGAGCGAAGCGCTGGAAGCAGCAGGGCGATGACGAGGAGCATCGCGATCGGAAGGGCGAGCTCGTACTGGAGCCAGCGAAGGCCGCCGTTGGCCTGGAGTGCCACGAATGCGGGAGCTCCGATGAGGCTCACCGCGCTCGCCTGGTTCGCCATGATCGAGAGCGCGAGCGTGCGGCCGCGCATCGAGCGGCCGGCGAGAAAGAAGTCCTCTCCCGTCTTCTGGCGCCGCGCGATCACGATCGAGATCGCGACGATCGCGCCAAAGTAGACCGCGAGCACGGCGTAGTCGAGGCTCGCGAGCGATTCACTCACTGATTGTCGATCTCCGTTCCCGGCCGTGTCTCCGGAGGCGGGACGACGTAGCGCTTCAGGTACTCGCGGGCGATGTCGCGGCCGCCCAGCCCGAAGGCGAGCGCGAGCGCGAGGACGACGCCGCCGAGCACGATCGAAAAGGTCGCGACGACCACCGCGCGCGCGACGGCGAGCTGGTCGAGCGCCATCGCCACCGCGAGCGCGAGCACGAGCAGGCGCGTGACGCCGGAGACGAGGCGCGCGCCGCGCCAGCCGGCGTTCACCGACGTGATCAGGATGCCGCGCGCGGCAAACTCCGCGAGCATCGTGCCAATCACGATGATCAGCACCGCCGTCAGCAGGGCGGGAACGAACGCGAGCGCGTTCGCGAGGATCATCTCGGTGCCGGGGATTCGGAGGGAAAGGGCTCCGGAGAGGGCGACGACCAGCACCGCGAGCATGCCGATGAACCGCGCGACGTAGTCGGACGGTCGTCGCGCCAGCCCGGCGCGGCGCAGCGTCGTGTCGGCGCCGCTACGGTCGGCGAGCGCGTCGAAGCCCACCGCGCGCAGCACGCGCGCGAGGAGGGCCCGGATCAGCCATCCGACGGCGAGTGCCGCGACGAGCACGGCGAGAAACACGAGAACGTCAACCGCCATCGTGCCGAGTCGTTGCGCGAAGTCGTGTAACCAGGTTCCGAATGCCGTATCACTGTTCATGAGGCACTCCTTTCCGCGCGCCACGCTGAGACCAGCTCGGTTCGCAGGCTGCGAAACGTGCGCGCGAGTTGCTGAATCTGCTCTTCCGCGTCCTCGTCGCTCCGATCCCTGTTCTCGAGGATGAACGACGCGACGCGACCAAGGTAAAGCGGGGTGAGCGACGACAGAAGCTGGTCGCGCGCGATGACGCGACGACGGAACGCGGTGGCAAAGGCGTAGACCAACTGTGTCCAGAGAATGTCGGACAGTGGCTCCCTGCCTTCGCTCGCCGCGGCTGTCTCGACCTGCCGGAAAAGCGGCGGGGGAATCGCGATCCCGTAGACCGGCGCCAGCGTGTCGACGCCGAATCGGAACTGCTCGAGCATCCGCCCGACGTCGACGTTCACCGGATCGTGCGGGCTGTCGAGCGGGCTTCCGAGCGTTCGTGCACTTCCCGACGGGATGCCATTCGTCCAGATGCTCTCGTACTGCTCGAGCAGCCCGAAGGCCGTGCCGACGACCTCGACGAGCATCTTCGCGAGGTGGTGTCCCGGATCCTTCGGGTCATGCACTTTCGCGCCGAGGTGCGCCTGTGCGACCCGGAAGTTGCCCGCGAGCGCCGTCGTCGTCATCCAGATGTCGATCCCGAACCGTGCGACGTCGGTCGACCAGACGTCGGCGTCGAGGTAGGTGCGCAGCAGCGGAGCCCCGACGCCGAAGTCGCCGCCGATCGGCTGGCGCACGTTGCCGCCATAGAGTGCGGCGGTCATCGGGTAGATGATCGAGTTCGTGATCGTGCCGTCGAACTTGTGCCTGCGGTAGAGCGGGGCGACGAAGTCGAACTCGCCGCTCTCCACGGGCGTGGCGAGCCGCGCGATCCACTCGGGGGTGACGGAACGCAGGTCGGCGTCCAGGACGACCACCGCCGCAGCGCCGACGCGTGACGCGACGTCGAAGATGTCGCGGAACGCCGAGCCCTTTCCCGATGGGCCTCGGTAGCGGACGCTCGCGACGCGAATCGCGCGCGCCGCGTCGCCGCCGATCTCCTCGCGCGCCGCCTCGGCATGCTCCCGGAATCGCTCCGGCGTCCCGTCGGTCGAGCCGCCGTCGGAATTGAGCACGAGTGAGTGCGCTCCCGGGAAGGCGGACGCGAGACCGCGCGCCGCCGTCGCCGCTACGTGGCCGATCGAGTGCGCATTGTTGAAACTCGGGATTCCGACGACGACGCGCGCGTCGCCGATTTCCGAGGCAAGCGCAGCGATCCGGGAGTCAGACGCGAGCAGGCTCATCCGCAAACCTCGTCTTGCCGTCGAGTATCGCGTTAATCGCGTCGGACCATCCTTGCGGTGCCGGCTCCCGCGTCACCATGGCAGCCGGTACTTCCGCGAGCAGCGCGGCGTTCGGCGTTCCGTCGCGACCGCAGACGATGACCGGGACGTCCGCGAGCGCCAGGAACTCGCCGTCCATCGGGGCGTCTCCGAGCGCGATCACGCGCGGCCGCACGCTGAACGTCG
>JBPPMG010000540.1:0-30954 GCA_051305935.1 Thermoanaerobaculia bacterium | reverse complement strand
GAACCGCGAAGTGGGCTTCCGAGGGAACCCATCCGCGGATCATCCCGAGAGCGACGAGGAGCTTCGCCGCCTCGCGGAATCGGCGAAACTGTTTCGCAGTCGCCGCGAGCCGTCCGAACGCAGCGCGCGTCGCCTCGAGAAGCGAGTGCCGGCCCTCGGGGCGGCGCTCCCCGACGAAGAGGAAGATCGGAATCGCGAAGACGACGAACCAGACGGCGACGAGCAGATTCGTCGCGCGAACCGCGAAGTGGGCTTCCGAGGGAACCCATCCGCGGATCATCCCGAGAGCGACGAGGAGGCAGAGGAGCCCGCCGACGTAGCCAAGCCCCTGACCGAATCCCGACACGCGACCGACCGTGTCGGGCGTCGAGATCTCCGGGAGGAACGCGTTGTAGAAGACGTAGCTGGCCTCGTATCCGATGTTGGCGACGACGAAGAAGATGAGAGCGCTCGTTTCCATCCCGGGCTTCACGAAGAACAGCAGCGTCGTGAAGGTCGCGCAGAGGATGGTGCAGCAGGCGAGGAAGAGCTTCTTGCGCCCGGAGTAGTCGGCGATCGCGCCGAGCAGCGGCATGAGCAGTGCGACGAGAATCGCGGAAACGTTGACCGCGCGCGACCAGAGCACCGCGCCGTGCGTCGGGTCGCTTGCGACTACCGAGGTGAAGTAGCTGCTGAAGATGAACGTTACGACGAGCGTCGTGAACGCGGAGTTCGCGAAATCGTAGAACCCCCACGCAACGATCTCGCGCCGACGCTCGAACATGGCTGAGAGATTAGCTCATCGAGGCGGCCGGCGGTCATGTGGAGTGCGAAAGCGCAGCTTTCGCGGCGGCGCAAAGCGCCGCAATGCCTGTTCGCCCAGCGCTCCGCTTCGCGGACCGCCGCGAGAGCTTTACTTTCGCACTCCACATGGCCCTTGACACAGACGGCGTGGCGACCTAGTGTATTAGTACAGTAATACACAATCATGCTGAAAATCGATCCTACCGACGCAGTTCCGATCTTCCGCCAGATCGACGACGAGATCCGGCGCCTCATTGCAGTCGGCTCCCTTCCGCCGGGAGGTGCGATCCCCTCGGTGCGCGACCTCGCACGCGAGCTCCGCGTCAATCCGGCAACGGTGGCCAAGGCCTACCAGAAGCTGACCGACGCGGGAGTGCTGACGGTGAAGCGCGGGGAGGGGACGTTCGTGGCCGACACGATGCCCACTTCCCGGAAGAGCGAGCGGCGCGAGGCGATTCGCGCCGCGGCCGAAAAGTATGCGGGTACGGCGATGACCATCGGCGCGAGCCTCGAGGAAGCGACGGACGAGGTCGACACGGCCTGGTCTCGCATCGGCGGCCGCGACGAGAGGAGCAAGCGATGAGTGACGCACCCCCGAACCCCGTCGTGCATCTCGACGATGTATCGGTCCGCTACGGACGCAAGCTCGCGCTCGACCGTGTCACGCTCACGATCGAGCGCGGCGCGGTGTTCGCTCTTCTCGGCCGCAACGGGGCCGGGAAGTCGTCACTCGTACGGGTGCTCCTCGGCCTGCAGCGAGCGAGCCACGGCCGCGCGTCTCTGCTCGGCGAAGACTCCTGGTCGCGGCGCGCGTCGCTCATGTCGCGTGTTGCCGTCGTCCCCGAGGAGCCGGACGCGCCGCAGGACATGACGAGCGAGGAAATCCTCCGCTTCTGCCGCCGGATCTCCTCACGCTGGGACGACGCGCAGGCGCGCGAGCGTCTCTCGCGCTTCGGCGTGCCACTGAAGACTCCGTTCGGGAAGCTCTCGAAGGGACAACGCAAGCAGGTGTCGCTCGCGATCGCGCTGGCGACCTCGCCCGAACTGCTCGTTCTCGACGACCCGACACTCGGTCTCGATGTCGTCGCGAAAACGAGCCTCTTCGAGGAGCTCGTCAGCGAGCTCGCGGACCGAGGGACGACGGTGCTGCTGACCACGCACGATCTCGCGCAGGTCGAGGGGGTCGCGAGCCGCGTCGGGATCCTGCTCGACGGGCGGATGGCCCTCGACGAGGAGATCGACGCTCTCAAGTCGCGCTTCCGCCGTCTCCGATTCGCGCAGGCGGACCCTGGAGTCGAGGAAGCGCTCGCGCCGCTCCGCGCGATTGGAACGAAGCGCTGGGGTGCAGGGCTCGAGGCCGTTGTCGGCGAGTTCGACGAGGCGCGCTTTGCGGCGCTTGCGCCGGCGGGTGTCGACGTGTCGCCGATGTCCCTCGAAGAGATCTTTCTTGCAGTTGCTGGTGACCGGGAGGTGTCGCGATGACACGCGTATTCGCTCTGGCGCTTCGCGAGATCGTGGAGCGGAAACTCCTGTTTCTCGGCGCCGCGCTCGTCGCGGTGATCACGTTGCTCGTTCCGCTGATGCCGCTCCCGGGCAGATATGCGTATGGCGAAGTGGTGGACACCTCCGCCTTCGTATTCGCATTCCTTCTCGTGGTCGGTGGCGGCGTGGTCCTCGGCGCGACGACCATCGGTCGCGATCTCTCGTCCGGACGGATCGCGTTCTTCTTCACACGGCAGCTTGACGCCTGGGAGATCTGGGCGGGGCGGGTCCTCGGGATGTTTCTGACGCTCGTCCTCGCGACCTTCCTCGTCCTGCTCCCTGGAACCCTGATTGGCGGCGGAATGCGGCATCTCTGGAGCGGACGAGGAAACCAGGAATTGCCGACCGCGGCCATCTTTGCGATTCTCCTGCCGCTGGCGGCGCACTACACGAGTGTCGCGTTGCGGTCACGCTCGGCGTGGCTCGCTCTCGATGTCGTCGCGCTTTGCATCGCGTCTGGCATGTTGTGGACGCTTTCGCTCCCGTTCCTCCCGTTCTGGTTCGGCAGGCCGCAGTCGCTCGGAGCGCTTTTCGCGTTGCTCACTGCCTGCCTGGCTATCGCGGGTTGGGCAGGCCTCGCGAAAGGACGGATCGCGCCGGTCGCGGTGCATCGATGGTCGGCCTTCACGCTCTGGTCGCTCGTTGCCGTGGCGTTGCTCTCGTTCGCCGCGTGGAGGACGTGGGTATTCGCCGTGAGCCCCCACGAAATCGACCTCTCGAAAGGCTGGGCGCACGAGATCGACGGCAACGGCGAGTGGATCGGCATCGGGTCGGGCGAGAAGAAGGGTAGGGGCGGCATTCCGCACGAGTTCCTGATGTCGACGAAGACCGGGGCATGGATGCGCGTCGATGACTCGCAAACCGTGGCGGTGTCGGCGGACCGGCGCGTGGCAGTGATCGCGAAGCGGTCGTGGAACTGGCGCCCGCCGCGGTGGATCGACACGACGATGCAGATCGTCGACCTTACGGCTCCGAAGCCGACAGCACGCGAGCTCGGAATCGTGCTGCCCGTGATGATCTGGAGTTCGCCGACCCTCTCGGCGGACGGCTCTCGACTTGCGATCGTCGAATCGAAGCGACTATCGGTCTACTCGCTTCCCGAGGAGAAGCTGCTCGCCGTGTTCCCACTGGATCCAGAGCATCGTTGGTCCCAGGTTCGCCTCCTCGACGCCGACACAGTGCGAGTCCTAACGAACACCGAAAACGGGGCGGTAGTCTCGACGTTCGACATCGCGAGTCGCAAACGCATTTCGGAGCATGTCTTCAGCGGTGGGCGCCCCCGGATGGATCGCGCCGCGGAACACGTAGCGATCAGCTCGAGCAAGGCGGGGAAAGATGGCGTGCTCGCGGTTCACGACGTCTCGGAGGGAGCGCTGTTGGCAGAGATCTCAACTCCGGTCTCGGCGATGGGGCGGCGATTCCACTGGCTCGCAGATGGTGGATTCGCACTTGCCCTCGTGCCCGACGACGGCCGGCGCCGCCGCACGGAGACGGACGTCGTTGGAGAGTCCGAGGTCGTGGTTTACGCCCTCGACGGAACGGAGCGATTGCGCGTTCCGCTTCCCGGCGCCAGACGGATCATGCTCGCCGGCGAGCAGCGCAAAGGAGAGCTTCTCCTCGTCTGGTCGGAGAGCGAAAATTTCTTGCAGCCGTGCGAACGCAGACCCCATGTAGTCGCCCTCGATATGGCCTCGGGATCGATGAGGGAACTCGCGTTCGAAGGATGGCCGAAGGCGATCAGCTGGGGAGTGTCGCCCGAGCCGGGAGCTGCGAGCACGCGCCTGTTCTCCGCGTGCGACGGGAGCCTGGTGATGCTCGACGCCGCAACGGGGGCCACGCGAGAGCTGTTAGGCTCGCGATAGCGGCACCGGAGGGAACCGCGGCACATCGGAATGTGCCGCTACGGGCGCGACGCCTTTTCCACGAGCGCGTCGATTTCCATTGCGAGCGCCTTACGGCGCGCGAGCAGTCTCTCTCGCAGCGACGCCTGGCGCAGCGCAAAGAAGCGGCTCACGTCGCGCTGCGCGTATCCCCAGCGCTCGCGCAGCCACTGCGTCGCCATGCCGAGAAGCGGCAGCGTTGCTGCCGTGATCGACGCGGCGACGAGGCCGTAGCGCCATCCGACGAGGACGGCGAGCAGCGCGATCCAGACGACGTAGAGCAGACCGCCGCCGAACAGTTTGTATGTCGATCGAATGTCGCGCGGATTGTCACTGCGCCGGTCGAGGAACGCGACGAGCAGATAAGGAAGTGCAAAGACGGCGACTCCCGCGCCGATCACCGGAACGCCGGCGACGAGGATCGACAGGCGGCGCGCGGCCCATCGGAGCGCGCCGAGGATCGACGGCGTCGTGTCGAGCTGCCGCGGGCGGAGCTGCAGTAAATCGAGCGTCTGCGCGTACGAGAGAATCGACTCCGTGAGCGCCTCGACCGACTCAGGATCGTTCTGCCGCAGCCGCGCGAGGATGCTGCCCGCCGCAATGCGTCCCTCCTGCCGCTCATCCGCGTCAAGACGTCCGAATTCCGCCGACCAGATCGCTTCCGCGTGTTCGATGAGCGCCGCGTCCTCCCATCGCTCGAGGTTCACCGTCACGTCGCGAATCGCGCGCTGGATTCGTGCCGTGAGCTCCCGCACCGCGCCCTCGCCGCATTCGGGCCGTCCTTCGAGATCGGACCACTCCACGTCATCTCCGACGAGCGCGAGGGCGCGCGAGCGAAAAGTCTGCTTCGCCCTGTAGTTGAGGCCGACCGGAAGGATCCGAATCCCGCGCGTCCCCTCGGCCGCGCTGCCGAGGACGATGCGCGCCGCTCCGGTCTTGAGCGGCGTCATCGACGGCTCGTCGTGGCTGATCCCTTCGGGGAAGATGCCGACGGCGCTGCCGGAGGCGAGCGCCTCGCGCGCGGCCGCAAACATCCCGCTGTTGTCGATCTCGGCACCCGACTCGTCCTGGCGGCGCCGCACCGGAATCGCTCCCGATCCTCTGACGATCGGGCCGAGAATTAAATCGTCGAAGAGGGGAGCCTTCGCGAGGAAGCGGATCGGCCGTCCCGCGGCGACGATGACACAGCCCGGGTCGACTACACCATTCGGGTGATTCGCGACGACGACCACCGGTCCGGACGAGGGAATGGTCGAGCCCTGCACCTCGAATCGGTAGTAGGTGCGTACCAGAAACCTCGAAAAACCGTGGAGCGCAGGTACGAGCCACATCGCGTCGCGTCCCCGTCGCTCACCCGGCAGTACGGGGGCGGACGTTGTGCAGGAACGCCGTCGCGCCCGTGCCGAGAATCGTTCGGACGGCTTCGATCGCGACGTCGCTCGGAATGGCTTCGAGCACCAGGGGCAGGTCTCGAAGATCAGCCGACAGTCCCGATACGGCCTGGCTGTTGAGCGATCGGATCACCCTGACGACCTGCATCGGCACGGCTTCGGGAGGGACGGCGCTCACGTGGAGGTCGGCGACGTGCATGTCGTTCTCGACGAATCGCGAGTACTCCTCGCGCAGCAGCTCGAGGACGTTCGCGTGCGTCCCTTCGATCGGAGCGTCATCTTCCCGGTTCCACGATGCGACAGCGAGCCGCTCGTCCCGCGGGTCGAGACGGCAGAGGTAGTCGGTGAAGCCGAAGTCCTCGCCGAACCAGATCCAGTGTTCTCCGAAGAGATGGTGGTGGGTGAGCTCGTGGATCTCGTCGGTGCGGGCGAAGCGGAGAAACGGGAGCTCGATGCCGTCCGAGAACGAGTAGAGAGGGACCAGGGCGGGAGGTAGGTTTGCCCCGCTCTCGACCGGAGGGAAAAGCAGCGGCGCGTCGCCGAGTTCCCTCGCGATCTGACGGACGAGATGGACGATCTGGTCTGGCACTGAAGTTGTGCATCCCCGCAACCCGTGGACTCGTTCCGTTCGGGAAGGGCGCGAGGCGACGTCTCCCAAAATGGAACGGAAAGCATACCGCATCCCCGTTGGCACGCTTGACTCTCCCGCCACGCGACGGTCCAATGCACCGATGCGTGCGATCGCCTACTTCCGCGCCGGCCGGAGATCGTGCCCGTGACCATCCGAGTCGATGAGATCGATCTGTCCAGCGACGACGAGACTCGAGAGCTTCTCGCCGTTCAGGTTGCGGCATACGCGATCGAGGCGGAGTTGCTCGCGTACCCGCAGCTTCCGCCCTTGTTCGAATCCGTCGACGACCTGCGCGTCTCGGGAGAGCGGTTCATCGTTGCGAAGATCGACGGGGAAATCGTGGGCGCGACTTCGATCGCATCGTCGGACACGGCGCTCGACATCTGTCGCATGGTCGTCAAGCCGTCGCACATGCGGCGCGGCGTTGCGAGTCGGTTGATCGAGGCCGTCGAACTGTTGCGCGAAGATCGCGACTCGATCACGGTATCCACGGGAGAGGACAACGTTCCGGCCATTCGCCTCTACGAGCGGCACGGGTTCGAGATCGTGAAACGACGGACGCTCGAAGACGGACTGCGGCTGGTGGGTCTCGAGAAGCGCTTCACGCGCTGATCGAATTGGGATGAGCCCGGAACTCAGTCGTTCCGGAAGACCCCTTTGACTCTTCCCTTGAATCGCTGCCACGCGCCCTTCGTCGATTCGACCGTCGTCCCGCCGCGCCGCGCCTCCTGCTTGAGGCGCGCGGCTTCCGCGCGGGAGTCCTTGGCGGCCCGTGCCCACGGGTAGCGCTCGAGATAGGCATCGTACGCCGCGATGCAATCGTCGAGTTTTCCCTGGGAACAAAGATTCTCCGCCGCCTGCAGTGATGCTCGCTTCTCGGCAAACTCCTTCAACGTCTCCTCGGGAATCGACACGGTCGGTGAGGGATCGATCTGTACGGCGAGGGCGATGATCGTGAGGAGCAACGCGACACCCATCGTAGCGATGATGCCGCGCGCAACCGCCGGAGAAACGTCGCGCCTGCGCGTCCGAGCAGGAAGCGCGGCCGGTGACGGCGACAGATCGGTTTTCTCCGTCACCTCCGTATCCGATACCTCGACGGCGGCAGGGATGGCCGCAGCGTCGACTGCGATCTTTCGGAGCGCGTCGAGCACTTCACGTGCGTCAGAAGGGCGTGCGTCGGGAGACTTCGCCAGCAGGCGATCGACGAGATCCGCGAGCTCTCCGGTGACCTCGGGCCCTTCGAGCCGCGCGTGCTCGCGATGGACGATGTTGTAGAGCACGCCGGAGATGTCGCTCGCCCCGAACGCCTTTCTGGTCGAGAGCATCTCGTAGAGCATCCCGCCGAAAGAGAAGAGGTCGCTCCGCGCGGTTGCCGTCTGACCCTTCACCTGTTCGGGCGACATGTAGTTCGGCGTCCCCATCAGTGTCCCGGTCACGGTCATCAGCGATTCCGCGGGTCGTGCGATGCCGAAGTCGGCGATCTTCGCAACTCCTTCGGCGCTCACAAGGATGTTCGCCGGCTTGATGTCGCGATGGACGATGCCTTTTTCGTGGGCGTACGCGAGCCCGCGCAGCACGTCGAGGGCGATGGCGAAGGTGCGTCCGATTGGCAGCGGATCGGGCCGCGCGGCACGCATCAGCTCGAGCAGAGAGTTTCCATCAACATACTCGAGCGCGAGCCAGGAAACACGGCCTTCCTCGTAGCCAGCGTCGTAGAGCGTGACGAGGTTGGGGTGGTTGAGCCCGCCGCAGACCTCGACCTCCCTTTGCAGACGCTGAAAGAACTCGTCGGCGTCCCGCGCGTCTTCGAACCGCTGCGACGCCACGTCGATGCTCTTGAGCGCGACGAGCCGGTTGATACGCTGGTCGCGCGCCAGATAGACGATACCGGCCGAACCGCGACCGAGAACGCGCTCGACCAGGTAGTGCGCGATGACGCGGCCGACTTCACTGCTCGAGGCGTCTGTCATGGGTCAGAACCGGGCCTTGCTCCGCGGGCGAGCGGCGTGCTAGCCCGATACCTTTCGCTGGCCCGCGAGATTCACAAGCCTTGCGTCGATCGTGTCGAGGCGCGACTGGATGAGGGCAAGTGCACGGGATACGTTCAGAAGCTGCCGTTCCACGTGAGCGATCCGCTCCGAGTCGGACAACCCGCCGGCCGTGCTCGGCGCCGTGCTATCTGCCTCAGAGTTCGGAGCTGGCACTCGCGGCGGGTCCTCGCCAGTCGGCGGCAATGGTCGCTCCTGCGTCGTGCTCCACTCGTCCGGGATTCCGGAGTACTCGTCCTCCTCCGCTGCGACGGCGGAGCCGAGCTCGAGCGAGAGCGTGCGGGGCACGAGAAGCGTCACGTCCGCCTGCTCGTCGATCCCGTAAAGTTCGAGAACTGCCATCTCGAGCTCTGAGCGAACTCCGACGGCCCGCTTCATCGGCATCCCGGTGGCCGCTTCGACCAGCTCCGCGAGTCCCGGCTCGAACGGATCGATCATCGCGACGACCAGGCCGTCATCGTCCTGTCGAATCGCCACGATCTGGTGGCGGCGCGCGAGATGCGTCGGGATTTCTTTCGCCAGAGTCTGCACGGCGGCGATCTCGATCGGCGAGACGAGCTCCGACTCGCTCTCGCGTGCAAGAAGCGCGGCGAGCGATCTCTGATCGACAAGACCAAGGTCGATCAGCACTTCCGCGAGCTTGCGCTGGCGCGAGAGCGCCTCGGTGCGGGCAGCGGACAACGACATCTCGTCCACCAGGCCCTCGGTCAGCACGATTTCATCGAGTCGTTTCGCGGCCACAGCGCAATTCTGCCACAACGCAGACTCCGCGCACGCTCAGAAGAGCCCTTCGCGATAGTCGAGAATCGCCTGATCCAGCTCAGCCTTGGTGTTCATGACGAACGGGCCGTATTGCGCGATCGTTTCGCCCAGCGGTCTGCCCGCGATCACGAGCGCGCGCCCGCCGCGGTCGGTCTGGAGCGACACGCCTTCGGTTCCTCGGGCATTCTCCAGCAGTGCCATCTTCCGTGCCCCGGCCTCGCGAGCGGGATCTCCGACGCCGATCGACCCGTCGTAGACGTAGACGAATGCGTTGAATGCCGCGTCGATCACCGCGTCGTATCGTGAGGCGGCGGGCATCTGCACGTCCAGGTAGAGCGGCTCGGTCCGTTCGCGCGCCATCGCACCACGGACGTTCTCGGCGCTCCCGGCGATGACGCGAATCGTCACCCCCGAGTCGAGATGAACGTTCGGGATCTCGGCGTCGGGGATGTCGCGGTACCACGGGTCGATCATCTTCGATTCCGAGGGCAGGTTCAGCCAGAGTTGGAAGCCGTGCATCAAACCGTTCTCCTGCTCGGGCATCTCGGAGTGGACGAGGCCCCGACCGGCGGTCATCCACTGCACGCCGCCCGCTGTCAGGAGCCCATGGTTGCCGTGATTGTCCTGATGCCGCATTCGTCCCGCTAGCATGTACGTCACGGTCTCGAAGCCTCGGTGCGGATGATCGGGGAATCCCGCGCCATAGTCGTCGGGATCGTCCGAGCGAAACTCGTCCAACATCAGAAACGGATCGAGCCGGCGCTGGAGGTTCTGCCCGAGGACGCGAAGCAATTGCACGCCGCCGCCGTCGGTTGCGGGCGTTCCTTCGACTAGCGTCTCGACCTGGCGCGAGTGGAAGCTCGCCATCGTGATCTCCTCCCGGAATCGATGGTACCGCGCCGGACCGCCCGGGTAGAACCGTTCACGTTTCGATGTGTGCGGATCGTGACAGAAGGGTTGCCGCGAGGCGACGCGAGGGCCCTCTCCAGGAGTAAAGTGGGCACCGCTGGAATGCGTGCGCTGCGCGATTCCACATACCTTTCCTTGTGAGGTCCCTCCATGGCGTACACCACGACGGTTGCTCACCGCTCGACCCGTTCGACGCTGCGCGTCGCGCTGCTTCTCACTGCACTCTGCGTCCCGTTCGGAAGCGCTTCGGCCGAGACCGATCCGCCTGACGGGTTCTATCGCTATCCGTCGATCGGCGGCGGCACGATCGTTTTCGCGTCGGAGGGAGATCTCTGGCGCATTCCGAACGAGGGAGGGGTGGCCGTGCGGCTTACGGCTCACGAGGGCGAGGAACGGTTTCCGCGCATCTCGGCAGACGGAAGATGGATCGCGTTCACCGCACAGTACGAAGGGAACGACGATGTCTACGTGATGCCAGCCGGCGGCGGAGAGCCGCTCCGCCTCACCTGGCACCCGGCCTCGGATCAGGCGCTCGGCTGGACGAATGACGGCAAGGTGATGTTTCGCAGCAAGCGCGATCATCCGCACGGCGACTTTCGCGTCTACACCGTGGATCCGAAGGGCGGCATCGCGCAACTGATCCCGCTCGAGCCTTGCGCGTGGATTTCGTTCGAGCCGGGAGGCAGCCGTATCGCGATCCAGAAGCTCGGCCTCGAGTTCCACAACTGGAAGCGCTACAAGGGAGGTGAAGCCGAGCAGATCTGGGTCGGCAGTCTGGTTCCGCTCGGTTTCAACGAAGTCACGAACTACGACGGGAAGGACGCGTTCCCGATGTGGGCTCCGGATGGCCGCATCTATTTCGTGACGGATCGCTGGGGCCGGCCTAACCTGGCATCGATGCTTCCCGATGGGAGCGACGTGAAGCGGCTGACGCACTTCGACGACTACGACGTTCGCTGGCCCGCGATGGGAGACGGCAAGATCGTCTTCCAGCACAAGATGGACGTCTGGGCGTTCGATCTGGCGAGCGGGAAGAGCTCGAAGGTGTTGGTGAGGCTTCCGAGCGACCGGTTGCAGGTGCGGGAGCGCTTCGTCGATCCGACGACGACTCTCCATTCGTGGGGTCTTTCGAAGGATGGCGAGAGGATCGTCCTCGAGGCTCGCGGCGACGCGTTCGTCGCGCGTACGAGCAAGAAGGGGCTGATCCGTCGTATCACGGAGTCGTCGTCGTCACGGACACGGGTTCCCGCAATGTCACCTGACGACAAGTGGATCGCGGCGTGGACCGAAGTCGATGGTGAGGAACAGCTCCTATTGCATTCGGCGGACAACAGCGCGGCGCCGCGCAAGGTAGGTGCTGTCGAGCCGGGCTGGCACTTCAGGCCCGAGTGGTCGCCCGACGGCAAGTCCCTCGCCTGGGGAGATCATCGCTACCGACTGAACGTGACCGACGTCGCGACGGGCGCGCATGTGCGCGTCGACTCCGGAGAAAACGAGATCAGCAGGTACACCTGGTCGCCGGACAGTCGTTACCTCGCGTACGATCTCGCACTCTCCAACGGTTACTCGCAGGTCCGAGTCTGGGACTCGAAGGCGAAGAAGGCGTTCGACGCGAGCGATCCGATGTTCAACTCTGCGTCGCCCGCGTGGGATCCGAAGGGGAAGCACCTCTACTATCTTTCCGACCTCGCCATCAACGCGCACCTCGATCGCGCGGAGGCACGCTTCATCGTCGACGACGCGACAGTACCCGTCGTAGTGGCGCTGCAGGCCGATGGCGCGCTGCCATTCGGTCCGCGCTCCGACGTCGATCCGAAGAAGGAGCAGAAGGCGGAGGTGAAAAAGGACGCCAAGGGCGGCGCAGCGCTGGCGGAACCAAAGGAGGAAAAGGTCGAGCCGATCCGGATCGACTTCGACGGACTCGCGGGACGACTCGTGCAGGTTCCCGTGCCGCCGGGCAACTACTCCGCGCTCCGGGCCATTGCAGAGACGCTTCACTTCATCAGCGTCGAGAACGAGGGGATGACTCCGCCCGATGGCGAAGGCGATGAAGACGAGCAAGCGGGAACCCTGTTTACCTACGACATCGAGAAGGAGAAGCTCTCGACGCTCGCAACCGACGTCATGCACTACGACGTTTCGATGAATGGCAAGGTGCTCGTCTACCGGACGGAGGACGGCTTCACCCGGGTCGAGGCCGGCGCGACCGCCGGGCCCAAAGGCGAGGAATCCGCGGAAGCGAAGGTCAACCTCACAGGTTGGACCGCGAAGATCCACCCGCGTGACGAGTGGAAGCAGATCCTCCGCGAGGCGTGGCGCCTGCAGCGCGACTTCTTCTACGACGAAAAGATGCACGGCGTCGACTGGCAGGGAGTGTGGACGCAGTACGGTTCGCTCCTCGACCGCATCGCCAGTCGCGACGACGTGGCGGATCTGCTCGGTGAGATGTTCGGCGAGCTGAGCGTGGGGCACACGTACCACTGGGGTGGCGACGTGCGTCGCGGCAAGACGGTTGGCACGGGGCTCCTGGCTGCCGACCTCGATCATGACGCGGCGACCGGCTTCTGGAAGATCCGGAAGATCTACGCCGGCGATTACCCCGATCCGAAGGTCTCCTCTCCGCTCGCTCGACCTGACCTGCGCGTCAAGCCTGGGATGTGGCTCGTCGCGATCGACGGGCGTCCGTTGCAGAAGGGCGAGGACTACATGCGCAGACTCGCGGGCCGCGCCGGGCAGGAGGTGGAGCTCTCAGTGAACGACAAACCTGCGGTGGAGGGCGCTCGCCGCATCGTCGTGAAGCCGGTCGCCGACGACACCATGATCCGCTACGCAACGTGGATCAGGGAGATGCGGGCGTACGTCGACAAGGTCAGCGGAGGCAGGATCGGCTACATCCACCTCTACGACATGGGTGGCCTGGGCCTCAAGCAGTTCGCTCGCGACTTTCCGCCGCAGTGGGAGAAGCCCGGGCTCATCATCGACGACCGCTGGAACCACGGCGGATTCGTTGCGTCGATGATCGTGGCGCACCTCGATCGAAAGATGTTCTCGGTATACGGCACGCGCTACGCCGACGGAAGGGTCACCGAGCCGAACCGCTCGCGCCCGCGCCACCTCATTGCGCTGATCAATCGACAGGGTGGAAGCGACTGCGAGACGCTCGCACAGGAGTTCAAGGACTTCAACCTGGGGCCGGTGGTAGGGACGCGCACCTGGGGCGGCTGGGTCGGAATCCGCGGCGACAAGCCGTTCCGCGACGGGGGCGGTTCCTCACAGCCGGAATGGGGCGGATGGGATCCGAAGGGTCAGGTCTGGCAGATCGAAGGATACGGAGTCGACCCGGATGTCGTCCTCGATCTGAGCCCGGACGGCTTCCTCGACGGCAAGGACGAACAGCTCGACTACGCGATCGCCGACGTGGCGAAACGAATCGAGAGCGCCCCGCTGCCGCTGCCCGCTCCGCCCCCGATTCCGCCACGTCCGCTCGTGCCTATCAAGTGAGGCGAGAGGCGAAAGGTGAAAGGCGAAAGGCAAGAGGCGGGAGCCCGCAGGCGTCGCGTAGCGACGGCCGAACTTAGCCCCCGGTCGAAGACCGGGGGTTAGGCGGATCACGATAGAGCGCGCCGCGTAGCGGCGCCAGACCTTCCGGCGCCATGCGGCGGGATGAGCCGTCGGGCGCGGCCGGCGCTCAGATCCCCAGGAGCCCCACGACGATGCCGACGAGCACGATGAAGGCGCCGGCGGCGGCGTGCCCCCAATGATCGAGCCAGTGGAATCGAAGGCGCGTGACGCCTGCGCGAGCGAGCAGGACCAGCGAAATCATCGAGAGGATCGTGGAGAGCTCGTACGCGATCACGACGCTCACCACCGCGACCCAGCCGAGCGGCGCGGCCGCGACGAGGATCGGCAGCAGCGCGACGCACGGATCGACGGAAAAGAGAGCGAAGAGCGACCACGCGGTAGTCCTTTCGGAGTCGTGGATGTGATCGAAATGCGAGTGGCTGTGGCCGTGGAGCCGGTGGCCGGCCCGCGTGCGGAACCCCCAGAGCGCGTAGACGAGCCCGAAGGTGATGAGCAGAATCCCTGCGATCGACTCCATTCTCGTGCCGAGAGCCTCGATGAGCTGGAGCCCGAGCGCGATCGCGACCAGGCCGAGGACAGCCGAGACGGTCACGTGCCCGAGCCCGCAGAAGATGGTCACGCGCACAGTCCTGCCGGCCGACCAGTTCCGGGCGCGCGCGAGCGCTGCGAACGGCGCCCAGTGATCGGGCGCGAGCGAGTGAAGGCCCGCGACGGTGATCGCGGCCGCGATGAGCGTGAGCAGGAGGGGCTGGTTCATCGTTGCATCCTCAGGCGCGGTCGTGGTGGTGATGCGTGTGGGGCGCCGCCGATGCGAGGGGACGCCTCTGCGTCGCGAGCCACGTCAGCCAGTGTGCCATACCGTGCCCCGTAACGGCAGAGACCGCAATCCATTTCGGGTCGGGCATCACGCGCGCGAGTGAGTCGGCGATCTTGTCGAGGCTCACCCCGGGAAGATGAGGAAGGAGATCGACCTTGGTGACGAGTACCAGGTCGGCCTTCCGGAACATCACCGGGTACTTCACCGGCTTGTCCTCCCCTTCGGTCACCGACAATGCGACGACATTCACCTGCTGTCCCAGGTCGTAGACGGCCGGGCAGACGAGATTGCCGACGTTCTCGATGAAGAGGATGTCGTGGTCGTGCAAGTCGACTTCGTGCAGCGCGTGGTGAACCAGCTTCGCGTCCAGGTGGCAGGCCGAGATCGTGTTGATCGTGACGCTGCGGATGCCGGCAGCCTCGAGACGCTGCGCGTCGCGATCGGTCTCGAGGTCGCCCGCGAGCGCGCCGAGGCGCAAGGTGTTGTCCGCTCGGGCCGTCGCCTCGAGGATCGCTGTTTTTCCAGCGCCCGGGGAGCCCATGAGGTTCACGGCGAGAACGCCGTGCGACGCGAAGTGCTCGCGATTGTGCGTCGCCTGGCGGTCGTTTCCCGCGAGTATCTTGTCCTGAATCTCGATTGGAATGACTTCGGGATCGCCGCAGCCGCAGGTGTCACACATCGGGAACCTCCATCTCGATTCGTTCGAGAATGATTTCGTCGCCGCCCCGCAGCGTCGCGGGAACGGCACAGTCGGGACATTGCAGGAAGGTGCCCTGCGCGATTGGCCTCTCGCAGCGAGGGCAGGCCCAGGTCACTGGTACGCGAATGATCCTCAGCTCCGCCCGCTCGCAGATCGTCTTCTCGACGAAGGTCTCGAAGGCGGTCTTCAGAAGCTCCGGCTCGACCCCGGAAAGCTCCCCGATCCTCACCGTGAGCGCGCGCACCGACAGCGCTCCCCGTGCCGCCGCCTCCGACTCCACGCGGTCCATCAACGATTGCACTATCGAGTATTCATGCATGGCGGAGGCGAAAGGCGAGAGGCGAAAGGCGATGAGTAAGCATGTGGAGTGCGAAAGCGGAGCTTTCGCGGCGGCGCAAAGCGCCGCATCGGCGCTGAGTCCACGCAGGCGAAAGGCGAGAGGCGATGAGCCCGCATGTGGAGTGCGAAAGCGAAGCTTTCGCGGCGGCGCGAAGCGCCGCACGGGTGCAAGGGCATACGAGGCGCGGTGGCCTCGATGTCTGCCCGGTCGTCCCTCGCCGCCGTCGTACGTTCATCTCTCCAAGCCTCTCGCTCCGTTCGCGTGGCGCGTTGCGCCGCCGCGAAGGCTTCGCTTTCGCACTCCATATGCTCCCTAACAAATTCGCGGCAACGGCTCCCCATCCGACTCGACGAGCAGCCGTCGGCCGTAGCCGGTGTCGAGGATCACGCTTCCGGGGCGTTCGGCGACGGCCTCGCCGACGATTGCGGCGTCGCGTCCGAGCGGGTGTGCGCGAAGGGCCGTGAGGACCGCGTCTGCCGCTTCGGCGTGCACGCCGATGACCGCTTTCCCTTCGTTCGCGACTTGCAGCGGGTCGATGCCGATCAGCTCCCCGGCGGCGCGTGCCGCGGCCGAAACGGGGATGCTTCGCTCGTGGACGACGATTCCGACGTTCGCTTTCGTCGCCATCTCCCCGAGCGCGCTCGCAAGACCGCCGCGCGTCGGGTCCTTCATCGCGACGATGCCGCCATTCCCTTCGCGCAGCGCGCCACGGATCATCGTGGTGAGAGGCGCGACATCGGAGAGGAGCGTACCTCCGTCGATCTCGAGGTTGTGTCGTGCGGCCATCACGGCGAGCCCATGGTCGCCCATCGTTCCCGTGACGATGAGTTTGTCGCCGACGCGCAGCCCCGAGTCGCGCACCGGCGCCTCGGCAAACGCGATCCCCGAGGTGTTGATGATAATGCCGTCGAGCTCTCCCTTGCCCATGACCTTCGTGTCGCCGGTGACGATCATCGCTCCCGCTTCGCGGCAGGCCTCGACCATCGAGCGCTGGATTCGCTCGAGCTTGTCGAGCGGGAAGCCCTCCTCGATGATCATCGCGCAGGTGAGGGCGATCCCTTCCGTCGCGCCCATCATCGCAAGGTCGTTGCAGGTGCCCGCAACCGCGAGCCGGCCAATGTCGCCGCCGGGGAAGAAGACCGGATGGATGACGTGCGAGTCGGTCGTGAGCACGAGCCAGCGGTCGCCGACCCGAATCGCTGCGCCGTCGTCCATCGCGGCGAGTCCGATGCCGTCGAAGGGCACGTCGGCGAACCCGCGCGCGAAGACCTCCTCGATGAGCTTCCTCATCGAACGGCCGCCGCCGCCGTGACGCATCTCGACGCGGCCGTCAGTCATTCCGGGCTCCCCGGTCGCCGGCGGTCGTCGACTCCGAAAGGTCGGGCCTTCCACCATACTCGTACCAGATCTTGCACGTTCCCTCGCTCGACACCATGCATGCGCCGACGGGGTGCTGGGGGTCGCATTCCTTGCGGAAGAGGGTGCAGTCGGGCGGGGAGGCGAGTCCCGACATGATGTTGCCGCAGATGCACGACTTCACCAGCTCCGACGCGGCGTCCGTCGCGTAGACGGATACGTCGATCGAGAACTTGCGCCGCGCGTCGAACCGCGCGAACTCGGGGCGGAGGCGGAGGTTCCCGTCGGGGATCTCGGCGATGCCGCGCCACATGCCGCTCGCAGGCTGGAAGACCTGCCACATCATCCGCTGCGCATTCAGGTTGCCCTCACGCGTGACGCAGCGCGGGTAGGCGTTGAAGACTTCGGGCGATTTGTCGCGCACGAGCCTTACGAGCTCGACGAGCCCGGCGAGGATGTCGAGCGGCTCGAAGCCGGTGACGACGATCGGGACGCCGTACTTCTTCGCCATCGGCTCGAAGATGCCGTATCCGGTGATCACCGCAGCGTGTCCCGCGGCGAGAAACCCTTCGACACGCGATTTCGGGTTCTGCGCGACGATCTCCATCGCCGGAGGAACGTACTTGTGTGCCGAGAGCACGGAGAAGTTAGGCGGCGGGTCGTCCAGCAGCACCGCCGCCGTCGCGACTGCCGTCGTCTCGAAACCGGTCGCGTAGAAGACGTACTCCTCGCCCGGATTCTCCCGCGCCATCTTCACGACCTGCGATGCACTGTAAACGACCGATACCTTGTGACCTTCGGCCTGCGCGTCGGCGAGCGAAAGGCGTGTCCCGGGAACGCGCAGCATGTCGCCGAACGTGGCGACATGAACTCCCTGGCGCGCTAACTCGACTCCTTCGTCGACCTCCGGCGCGTCGGTGACGCACACGGGACAACCGGGGCCCATGATCACGTCCAACGCCTTCGGAAAGGTTGCGCGAAGCCCGTACTTCGCGATCGCCTGTTCATGGCTGCCGCAGACATGCATCAGCGAGATCGGCGATCGCCCGATCTCGTCGACGAGCGCGTTCAGGTTCCGGCCCAGGGCTGCCGCGAGCTCCGGATCGCGAAACTTCACCTCCTGCGCCTCGCCGATGCGATCAGGCATCGCCGTCTCTCCGCGCAGCCTCGAGCTCGCCGCGAACATCGGCCGCCATGAGGTCGCTGTCGGGCTGCCCGAGTAGCTCCTCGTAGAGCGAGAGCGTGTCACCGATCGACTCGTCCGGAATGCGACGGATCGCGAAGCCGGCGTGATTCAGGATGTAGTCGCCGACCTTCACCGGCTCGTCGACGATGTCGAGCCGGATCTGCCGTTTCACGCCCCAGAAATCCACGGTGGCGTTCATATCGTCGATTGCGAGGATGCGACCGGGGACTCCCAGGCACATGGAGGGCCTCCTTTTTGGAGAATTGCGTTGGCGACGACCGCCTGCCCGAACGCGATCCCGCCGTCTCCGGGCGGGACGGCGCGCGGGAGCGCGACGTCGAAATCAGGGGTCAGGTCTCGCAGCAAGGACTCGGTGAGCAGCGCGTTCTGGAAGCAGCCGCCGCCGAGCGCGACGGGAAGCCGGCCGGTCTCGTGGCTTCGGGCGCGGATGACCGCGGCCGCGGCGGACGAGAGCGTCGCATGGAAGCGCCCCGCGATCGTCGCGATCGAGGCTCCTTCTCCCAACGCGTGGACCGCATCGACGAGACAAGGTCGAAGATCGATCGTCCAGACGGGCGCGTCGCGGTCCAGGTCGAACGAGAAGGGGGAGCGCTCCGATTCGTCCGCGACAAGATTCCACTCGAGCGCGATCTGCCCTTCGTATCGCGAGCGCTCGTGCCCGAGAAAGATCGCGCCAAAAGCATCGAACCAACGTCCGGCGCCATGGGCGGGAGTCGTGTTGAGCCCACCAGCGATCATCGACCGGACCGTGCGCAACGCGGACGCGTCGATGGTCTTCGAGATCGGCAGCCCCTCGGGCCAGCCGCCTGGGCCGAACGTGTCGTCGAGCAGCGCCGCGGCGAGCCGCCACACTTCGCGAATCGCGGTATCGCCTCCAGCCAGCGGAATCGTGCGAAGCGTCGCGAGTCGCTCGAAGCGGTCGTAGCGCGCGAGGAGCAGTTCGCCTCCCCACGCGGCGCCGTCGGTGCCGAGCCCCGTGCCGTCCCACGCCAGCCCGAGGACCGGACCGTCGATGCGGTGCTCGGCCATCACCGCCGCGATGTGCGCGTGATGATGCTGGACCGCGATCTTCGCGATCTCGGGGCGCTCGAGCGCGTAGCGCGTCGAGAGATAGCCGGGATGGAGATCGTGGACGATCGCCGCGGGTCGCACGCGGAGGAACCGCTCCATGCGCGCGATCGACTGCTCGTACGACGCGAGCGTCTCCACGTTTTCGAGATCGCCGATGTGCGGCCCGAGGTGCACGCGATTCCCGTGCCCAATCGCAAAGGTGTTCTTGAGCTGAGCGCCGCATGCCAGCACAGGCGCGGCAAAGGGAACGCCGATCTCGAGCGCGCGCGGCACGAAGCCGCGCGAGCGGCGAAGCACGGTTGGCTCGCCCGCGATGATCCGAACAACAGAATCGTCACAACGCGTCTCGATGTCGCGGTCGTGAGCCACGAGCAGATCGGAGACGGGACCGAGCAAGGTGAGCGCGTCGTCGTTTCGATAGGCGATCGGCTCGTCGGCGAAGTTTCCCGATGTCATCACGAGCGGCCGCGCGACCGCGGCGAGAAGGAGATGGTGCAGTGGCGTGTAAGGGAGCATCAGACCGACGAGGCGGTTGCGCGGGGCGACCGCGTCGGCAATCGGTGCGCTCTCCCGCTTCCTGCAGAGGACGATGGGACGTTCCACCGATTCGAGCTCCGCGCGCTCGATCGTCGTCAGCTCCGCGAGGGTGGACGCCGCCTCGAGGTCGCGGACCATCAGGGCGAGCGGCTTTTCGTCGCGACGCTTGCGCTGCCGCAGCCGGTCGACCCCGACCGAAGAGGTCGCGTCGCACGCGAGATGGAAGCCGCCGATTCCCTTGATCGAGACGACGGCGCCGCCGAGAATGGCCTTCGCGACATCCGCGATCGGATCGGCCGACGCGACGACGTCGCCGTGCGCGTCGAGCAGCGTGAGCCGAGGCCCGCAGTCGGGACAGGCATTCGGCTGCGCGTGAAAGCGCCGGTCGAGAGGGGAGTTGTACTCGCTCTGGCACGCGGGGCACATCACGAACTTCGCCATCGTAGTGGCCGCGCGGTCGTACGGCACGTTCCGCGCGATCGTGAATCGCGGTCCGCAGTTCGTGCAGTTCGTGAAGGGATATCGGAAGCGCCGATTCGCAGGATCGGCGATCTCGCGCGCGCAGTCGTCACAGGTCGCAAGGTCCGGCGGAATGGAGATCTGGAGCTCCGCCGCGCCGCTGCTCTGTACGATGGAGAAGCCAGCGACCTCCTCGTGCTCGATCGGATGCGCGGAAACGCCGGTCACGCGGGCCGCCGGAGGCGCGGAGGAGCGGATGCGCGCGAGGAAAGCCTCGATCGCGGCAACCTCTCCGAACGCTTCGATCGTCACCCCCGCGGTATGGTTCCACACGCGGCCGGTGATCTTCTCCTCGGCTGCCACGCGGTAGACCCAGGGGCGATAGCCGACCCCCTGCACCGTGCCGCGGATCTCAATGCGTGCGCCAGGCGACATGTTGGATTCCACCGACTCGGATCATCGCCCGCAGTAAACATCGGGGATGTGACGGATGGCACCTCGATGTGTCGCATCGCGACGCCAGGAGGCGAAACGCGAGGAGGCCTTTGTGGCGCAGACACTCCTGTCTGCGCGGGGGCGGGAGGCGAGGAGGCGAAACGCGAGGTGGCCTTTGTGGCGCAGACACTCTTGTCTGCGCGGGCGCGCGAAGCGCCACTAAATACATCCTAAAGGTTCGATGAACGAGGGCCGCCTTCGGCGGCGCGCAGGCAGGTGTGCCTGCGCCACATACCCTTGGTTCCGTGACCGGGCTCGGGCCCGCTGTTCGCTACTTCTTCTTCGGCGCGAGGCTGCGAATGTAGGTGACGAGCAGGTTCGAGTTCTCTCTGGTAACTTTCACCTGCATCGGGGGAATGCCTGCATGGCCCTCTACGACCGGCTTGATGAGCTCGTCGTCGGACAGCTTCTGCACTTCCTCGGTCCGCAGATCGGGCGCACCCTTCTGCTTGCCGGCCGGAGTGTTCCCTGCGCCGTCCTCGCCGTGGCAGAGCGCGCACTTCATCTTGATCCAGAGCCCGCGCGGCGTTTCGGCCGAGGCTGTGGTCAGCGGAAGCAATGCGATCGCAAGGGCGGCAAGAGTGCCGGCAGTCTTCTTCGGGGCCATCGGGTCTCCTTCGTGGAACTTCCCGCGGCTTGCGCCGCAGCTTCAGCGTTCGATGCTACGAATCCTACGCGCACGAAGTAAAAATTGGATTAAAGGATTCCCGAGGAACGAAGATGACACAGTTCTCTTGCCCGGCGTCCCGTCGATCCGGGGTTGGAACCCCATTCTGAGTCAGCTACTCCGGGAGCTCGAACCCTGCGATTCGGAACGCTTCGACCTCGACGGGCGACTCCCACCACGCGATCTCCCGCGACGGAACTTCTCGCGGTTCGATGCGATTCCCATCGGCCTGAAGCCATTCGACCACGATCTCTGCGACGCGGCTGGCGGCGGCGCGCACAGGATCGGAGAGTCCGACTCCCGGCGCGGTCGACGCCGGCACCGCGCCGAGGAGGAGCACCTCGCGCGGCCCGTCGTCCATCAGCTGCATCGTGAGGAGCGTCTCGCCGAGCGACGGATCGTGAGGCCCGAGCCGGATGCCGGTCGGGTGCCGCACGATCGCGTCGCGATCGTAGGAGACGAGCGTGCCGGGAGGGCCGTCGGCGGCGACCGCATCGACGAGGATGATTCGCTCGTGCCCGGCGAGGTGTGTCGACAGCTCGAGCCCCGGAGTGCCGATGTCTTCGACGACGAGGTCGTCCGGGATCGTCCAGCGCGAGCGGAGCTCGCAGATCACCTGCGGACCGAAGGCGTCGTCGTGCAGCAGCACGTTGCCGAGGCCGAAGACTGCGACGTTTCGTGACATCAGACGACCTTCACCTTCGCCGTCTGGTTGCCGTTCGGGTCGAAGACGTGGCACGCGCACGCCATGCACGGGTCGAAGGAGTGAATCGTGCGGAGCACTTCGAGCGGGCGCTCCTGATCGGCGATCGGGTTTCCGAGCAGCGCCGTCTCGTACGGTCCGGCGACGCCCTTGTCGTCACGCGGCGATGCGTTCCACGTGGTCGGCACCACCGCCTGGTAGTTCTTGATCTTGCCGTTGTCGATCACGACCCAGTGCGACAGGGTCCCGCGTGGCGCCTCGTGGAAGCCCATCCCCTCGACCGTCCCCGAGGGGAACGTCGGCGGGTTGTAGATCGCAAGATCGCCCTTCGTGATGTTGTCGACGAGCATCTGCCAGTGCTTGACCGCAAGCTCGGAGAGCACCGCCGCGCGAATGGCTCGCGCGGCGTGCCGGCCAAGCGTGGAGAACAGCACTTCGGGGCCTACCTTCTTCTTGGCGATTGCGCCGACCGTCTCCAGCGCGCGCGTCGCCCACTTCTTCACCAGCGGATCGCCCGCGGCGAAGGCGCAGAGCACGTTCGCGAGCGGCCCGACTTCCATCGGCGAGCCCTCGAACCGCGGCGCCTTGACCCACGAATACTTTCCGTCGTCCTTCCACTCGGTGTACTCGGGCTCGGTCTCACCCTTCCACGGATGCAGTCCGCCCGAGCCTTTGTAGTAGGCGTGGGTCGAGTCTTCGGTGACTCCTTTGCGGAAGTATTCGTCGCGCGGGCCGGTGATCGGCCTGTAGGTGTTGAAGTCGGCATTGCGGATCGTGCCGCCCGGGAAGTCGAACTTCGTGTTCGTCGTGTCGGTCGGCAGGTCGGGGACCGAGAGGAAGTTCTTCACGCCGGCGCCGTAGCCGAACCACTCCGGATAGAACGCGGCCACCGCGCAGACGTCGTTGAAGTAGACCTCCTGGATGAAGCGCGCGACTTTGTCGATGAGCCCCTTCATCTGGTAGAGCCGGTCGATGTTGAGCGCAGCCATGCTGTCGGGGTTCAGCGCCGTGGAAACGCCGCCGACGGCGACGTTCTGGATGTGCGGGGTCTTTCCGCCGAGCATCGCGACGATCTGGTTCGGGTAGCGCTGATACTCGAGCGCCTGCAGGTAGTGCGAGACCGCGAGGAGGTTCACATCCGGCGGGAGCTTCATCGCCGGATGTCCCCAGTAGCCCTGCGCGAACGGCCCGAGCTGTCCGCCGGCGATGAAGTTGTTGATCCGGTCCTGGACCCGCTTCATCTCCATCGTCGAGTTCCCCTCCCACGAGGAGAGGCTCTCGGCAAGCGCCGACGTGGTGGCGGGGTTGGCGTTAGGCACCTGCGTCACGTCGACCCAGTCGAGCGCGGAGAGGTGGTAGAAATGGACGATGTGATCGTGCAGCGCGTGCGCGATGATGATCATGTTGCGGATGTGCTGCGCGTTAAGCGGGATCTCGAGCTTGATCGCGTCCTCGACCGCGCGGACCGACGCCATCGCGTGGACCGTGGTGCAGACGCCGCAGAAGCGCTGTGTGAAGACCCAGGCGTCGCGCGGATCGCGCCCGACGAGGATGCGTTCGATGCCGCGCCACATGGTCGATGCAGCCCAGGCCTTCGAGACCTGCCCACCATCCACCTGCACATCGATCCTGAGATGCCCTTCGATTCTCGTGACGGGGTCGACGACGACTCTGGACATTCAATCCTCCTGTCAAGCGGGGGCGACTTCGGTCGCCGGGATCTTGAGTTCTTTCGGGTGGCCCATCAGGATCGGGAACTTCCTGACGATGTAGATGTACGCAGCCGCTTCGGTTGCCACGAGTCCGACGGTGATCAGGACCTCGACGAGCGAGGGGAAGTAGACCCATCCCGGTCCCGGCTGGAACGCGATGAGGAAGGTGTCGAACCGGTAGATCGCCCCGGCCGTCACCACGAGCATTCCGCTGCCGAGCAGCCGCTGAAGCTCGGTGATCCTCGTCCGGAACAGATGAAGGAACCAGGGACCCAGGAAGAGGAGCGTCTCGAGCCAGAAGAAGAACGCGAAGTGAGTCGCCTCGAAGGCGTACTTCAGGTTGCCGCGGGCCATGACGTCGGCGAGCCTGAAGATCACGAACCCCGTCGCGGTGACGGTGCTGAGCTTCTCGAGCAGGCCGAGGAAGGGCCGGTCGAACGGGCGCTTGAAGAACTTCGCCGCGGCCGTCGTCTCGAACGCCACCACCGCATAGCCCATGCCGATGGAGGTGATCAGGAAGTAAAGCGGCAGCCACGGCGTGAACCAGAGAGGATGCAGCCGCGGGCCGGCGATGACCATGAGGCCGCCGAGCGACGACTGGTGCATCGTCGGCAGAACGACTCCCAGCGCGATGACGAAAAGCAGCATCTTCTGGACGAACGGCATGTTCTTCTCGGCGAACGCGCGAAGCATTTCATTCTTGCCGCGCCGCCATCCGTCGAGGACCGCCGGAGACATCTCCAGCCAGAGGACGATGGTGTAGGCGAAGATGCAGACGCCGACCTCGAGCAGCACCGAGTTCACGTTCCAGTTCCAGATCTCGAGCGGGACCTTCCAGAGGTTCCAGGGGCGGCCGACATCGACCGCGACCGCGAGGCCGGCCAGAGAGTAGCCTAACGCGCTCGTCAGGACCGCGGGCCTCACCAGCGGGTGGTACTTGCCCTTGTTGAAGATGTAGACGAGGAGGGCGACGGCATAGCCGCCGCACGCGATTGCGGTTCCGGTGACGACGTCGTACGCAATCCAGATCCCCCACGGGTAGCCGTCGCTCAGCGACGTCGACTCCCCGAGCCCCACCGCGAAGCGGTAGATGATCGCCAGAAAGCCAATCACCACGAGAGCGAGGACGAGCATGTAGCCGGGCGTCATCAGCTTTCCGCCTACGGGTTCGGCGATTCGATTCCGTTCGATCCAGTTGTCTGTCTGCGGATACATGGCTCACTCACCCTTCTCGTTCTGTTCCGGCCCGGTGGCGGGCTTGCGATTCCGGAACATCACGAACGCAAGTGCGACGTAGAGCGCTGCCGGTGCGACGAAGCCCTGGTAGACAGCGTGTTGCACCGTCCTCTGGGTCAGTGGAACCGCCTCTTCCTGGGAGTGGTGGAATCCGAGGTTCTCGAACTGAATGTCCTTTGCCGAGAGATAGAGGCACTGCGTACCGCCGAGGTCCTTCTCGCCGTAGACCTTCGGGTTGTACCGATCGGGCTCCTTCGCGATGCGCGCATGCGCGTCGGCGAGCAGATCCGTGGTCTTTCCGAAGATGACTGCCTGACGCGGGCACACCTCGCTGCAGGCGGGCTGCCCGCCCTTGGCGAGGAGGTGCTTGCAGAGCTCGCACTTGACGATCTTCGGGACCTTCTTCGTCCACTCGAACTTCGGCACCTCGAACGGGCAGGCGACCTGGCAGTAGCGGCAGCCGACGCAGCGATCGCTCCGCCACCAGACGAGGCCGGTGTCCGCTTCCTTCTTGAGCGCCCCGATCATGCAGGCGTTTACGCAGGCCGGGTCGATGCAGTGCATGCACTGTTTCTTGACGAACGACGTCTGGTCGTCGTCCTTGTAGAGCTGGATCACGGTCTTCGTGTGCTCGTTCAGCCCTTCGGGGGCGTCGTAGAGCCCGTCGCCGACGTAGTGGGTGTCGGGCGCGAGGCCGTTGGCCTTCTTGCATGCCACGACGCACGCCTTGCAGCCGATGCAGAGGGTCGAGTCGTAGAGGAGGCCGATCGCCTCAGGGGGCAGCGCACGCTTGTCGTCGGCCGCGCGCGCGGCCGGTGCAGGAGTGATCGCAGTCGCCGTGGCGACCGCGACGCCCTTCAGGAATGAGCGTCGATCGCATCCCATCGCTTACTCCTTGTTCTCGGAAGGGGTTTCGACGTCTTCAACCTTCTTGAGCGCCTTCCATCCCATGACGCCGGCCATTGCGGCGCCGCCGATGACCGCTCCCACCGCGCCGGCGCCGACGGCGCTGAGCTTGCCGCGCCCCGGGTCGATGCCCGGGTAGAAGTTGGGCGGAACCGCGTTCTGAATCGTCGCGGTCTCGAAGAGGTCGAGGTTGAATCCGACGGTCTTCTCCGTGCAGCCGAAGCAGGGAGAGCCGACGCCGATCGGCCACGCGCCGACGACCTCGTTGAAGTGGCGGGTCGAGCAAGGGGCGTGCGTGACCGGGCCCTTGCATCCCATCGCGTAGAGGCACCAGCCCTGCCTGTGTCCCTCGTCGCCGAAGGAACGGACGAAGCGGCCGGAGTCGAAGTGCGCGCGGCGCGGGCAGTGCTCGTGGATCGTCCGGTCGAAGGCGAACTTCGGGCGGCCTTCCGCGTCGAGCTCCGGGATCTTGCCGGTCGTGGCGTACTCGAGAGCGACGGCGAGGAATACATACGGATTAGGCGGGCAGCCGGGGATGCGGACGACCGGCTTGTTCTTGATGATCTCGTGGACGCCGACGGCGCCGGTAGGGTTCTCGAACTGCGATTGGACGCCGCCCCACGATGCACAGGAGCCGATCGCGACGACGGCCGCGGCGCGGCTCGTCACCTCTTCGATCATCTTGATGCCGGTCTTGCCGGCGATCTTCATGTAGATGCCGTTGTCCTTGAGCGGGACCGAGCCCTCGCAGACGCAGATGAACTTGCCGTCGTTGGCATCCATCGCGTCATGGAGCGCCTTCTCGGCCTGGTGCCCCGCCGCGGCCATCACGGTCTCGTGGTAGTCGAGCGAGATCAGGTCGAAGATGAGGGTCGCGAGATCGGGCTCCGAGGTTCGCAGCAGGGTCTCGGTGCAGCCCGTGCACTCCTGGTTGTGGAGCCAGATCACCGAGGGGCGCCTGGCCCCCATGACCTTCGCCGCCACCTCCTCGGCGTGGAGGACGTTCGTGAGGGAAAGCCCGAACGGAGCCACCGCCATGAGGCGTCCGCAGAACGCGACGAACTCGCGTCTGCTCACTCCTGCCAGTTCTAGACGCCGGTCGATGGAATCGGGGAATTTCGGAACCCGAACACTCATGCGAGCCTCCTGTCACTGGTGACTGGTCAACGTTGACTTCACAGCGTAGGGTGTCGAGCACCGAGGCTCTGTGAGGGATGAATTGGGTGAGTGTGTCGAGCGGTCACATTCGAGTTGCCGAAATCGGGCGAGCGCGCACGCCGCGGCGTGACAAAAGTCACAGGGAGAGGCGAGAGGCGAGAGGCGAGCGGCGATGAGCAGGCGGCAATCGAGTTGCTTGAGACGTGGAGGCCGGTCCGTCCTCCAGGTGGAACTTCGAGCGCTCGTCGGCTCGCTTCAGCTCATTCGAGCGAAGTGCGCCGTTTGAGCTCGCGCAGACGGATCAGATCAGGCTGATCCTTCTCCGGACTTCGCGTCGTGGCCTTCATTTCGATCAACTCGTCGATTCCGGCAAAATTGACCGCAACCCCCCGAAATTCACCGGCAACGCGTCCGCTCCAGATTCGATCCCAAGGGGGGCCCGGCACTCTCGAGTGAATCTCGACGCGCAACAGGCCTCCGAACGACAGGATGTCGCCCGCGATGAAATCCTCGGCCGCGAACTCCGGCTCGAATCCGCCCCACCTTGCGACCGCGCGTCGGGCGCGATGCGCATTCTGCAGCGTCGGCTCGATCAGCACGTCGAGATCACGAGTCGTGCGGTACGGGACGTAGTTCAGGACCGCGATCCCGCCGATCACTACATAAGCCACGCCTTCGCTGTTGAGTGAGGCCAGAAAATCGGCAAAGTCCGCGGTCACCGTTCATCCCCTGTTTCATCCACAGCTCGTAGACGGAATCGAGCAGCTCAATGGCTGCCGCCATGCGTTCCGCGGCAGTCGCGGCTAGCGCGTCATCGACCTCGAGGCGTGCTAGATCTTCCTCGGATGTGCCGAGCGGTATCCTCTGCTGGCGGATCATCGGTTTCCATTGTAGAACAGCGGCCCGACGTCGGCCCGAAAGGGGGGCCGCGTGGTGTCCCGGAGCGCCGCCTTCCAGGCGGCGGGTTGACTCAATGAAAGTCGTGGCTCCGCACCTCGGCGTCCATCCCCAGCGGCCAGATCTTTTCGGTTCGCACCGAGGGCGGGCAGTCTTTGTTTTGCAGGACTCCTTCGACGACGAGCCCCGGTGAGGTGACGATCATGGTGCGGTGCTCTCGGTAGAGGTCGGGACTGACGATCGCCTGCGACATGCCGGTCTCATCCTCGAGCGTGAGGAAGACGAAGCCCTTCGCCGTGCCTGGCCGCTGGCGAACGATCACGGCACCTGCCGTCACGACGCGCGAGCCGTGAGGCAGCTTCACGAGATCGGCCGCGGTCCGCACATTGCTGCTGCGCAACTCCTCCCGGATGTGCTCGACGATGTGAGGGCCTGTCGTCAGGTCCATCGTCTGGTAGTCGGTGAGCGTCTCCTCGAAGGAGGACATTTCCGCGAGAGGAGAAGGCGGAACACATTGAATGCTGAATGCAGAACGCAGAACAGAAGAATGTAGAACGTCCTGCTGCGCTGGCTGCGTCACATCCCTTTCTTCATTCTTCCGTTCTGCGTTCTGCATTCTGCATTCATTGTTTTCGATTGCCAGCGATCCAATTCTCGACAGCAACTCGCCCGCCGGCCGCGCGACGCGTGCCGCCTGCCACAGCGCCTCCCTCCGCTTCATTCCGAACGGCGCGAGCGCTCCCGCCTCCGCGAGTTTCGTCACCTGGTCGCCGCGAAGGCTGCAGCGCAGAGTCAGGTCATCGATATCAATGAACAAGCCACGCGCGCGTGCCGCCTCGATCCTCCGTCCCGTCGCTTCTCGCACTCCTTTCACGTAGCGGATGCCGAGGCGCACGCCGCCGTTCTCCCAGCGGCACTGCCAGCCGGAGCGCTGCACGTCGACCGGGAAGACCGGCACGCCGCGCCGCTGCGCGTCCTTGATCAGGGTCGCCGGGTGGTAGAAGCCCATCGGCCACGCATGGAGCAGGCAGTTGTAGAACGCGGCCGGGTGGTGCGCTTTCTGGTACGCGCTCGCGTAGGCGATCAGCGCGAAGCTCGCCGCGTGCGACTCGGGGAAGCCGTAGAGTGCGAACGAGGTGATCGACTTCACGATCTGGTCCTGCGCCTCGCCCTCGATGCCGTTGCGCGACATCCCCGAGCGCAGCCGCGTCTCGATCTGCTCCATCCGCTCGACGCTCCGCTTGAATCCCATCGCGCGTCGGAGCTCTTCCGCCTCACCTCCGGTGAAGCCCGCGGCGACCATCGCGATCCGCAGCAGCTGCTCCTGGAAGAGCGGCACGCCGAGCGTTCGCGCGAGGATCGGCTCGAGACATGGATGCGGGTACTCGACCGGCTTCTTTCCCTGCCTCCGGTCGAAGAACGGGTTCACCATGCCGCCGACGATCGGCCCCGGGCGGATGATCGCCACCTGCACGACGATGTCGTAGAAGCACTTCGGCTTGTGCCGCGGCAGGCTCGACATCTGCGCGCGGCTCTCGACCTGAAAGAGCCCGACGGTGTCGGCTTCGTTGAGCATCCGGTAGACCTTCGGATCGTCCTGCGGCAGGTGCGCGAGGTCGACGTCGACTCCCTCGTGCGTCGCGATCATCGGGATCATCTTCTCGATCGCGCTCAGCATCCCCAGGCCTAACAGGTCGACCTTGATGATGCCGAGGTCCGCGCAGTCGTCCTTGTCCCACTGGATGACGACGCGGCCGGGCATCGAGGCGGGCTCGAGCGGGACGATCTCGTCGAGTCTCCCGCGCGCCATGACCATGCCGCCGGAATGCTGTCCGAGATGGCGGGGGAGGTTGAGCATCTTCATCCAGATGCGGAGGAAGTGGCCGACGCGCGGCTCGTCGGGGTCGAGCCCGGCGGCGCGCAGGTCGTCGTGCAGCTTCTCCCGCTCGCGGATCTCGCCAAACGTCCACTGGCCGACCTGCTTGGCGATCCGGTCGAGCTGCTCAGGGGAGAAGCCGAGCGCCTTGCCCGCCTCGCGCGCGGCCGAGCGCTCGCGGTATGTGATGACGTTTGCCGTCATCGCCGCGCCTCGCGTGCCGTAGGTCTCGTATACGTGCTGGATCACCTTCTCACGCTGGTCGCCCGACGGCAGGTCGAGGTCGATGTCGGGCCACTCTCCACGCTCCTCGGAGAGGAACCGCTCGAAGAGGAGCTCCATCTTCACCGGGTCGACCGCGGTGATCGACAGCGCGTAGCAGACGGCGCTGTTGGCCGCAGAGCCGCGCCCCTGCACCAGGATCTTCTCGCGTTTGCAGAACTGCACGATGTCGCGGACGATCAGGAAGTAGCCGGCGAGATCGAGCTTCTCGATCATGTTCAGCTCCTTCTCGAGCTGCGACTGCGCCCTCGCGGTGAGCGGCCGGAAGCGCGCCCGCGCCTCGTTCCAGGTGAGCTGCCGGAGATAGCTGATCGGCGTCTCGCCTGCGGGAAGCGGGCAGTCGGGAAACTGGTAGCCGAGATCCTTCAGCGTGAATTCGAGACCTGACCCCAGGTCAATCGCGTGGTCGACCGCTTCCGGGATGTCGGCGAAGAGGTCGCGCATCTCCGCGGCCGATTTCACGTGGCGCTCGCGGTTCGGCGCGAGAAGGCGGCCGGCGCCGTCGAGCGTCGTGTGGTGGTAGATGCACGAGAGGACGTCGAGCAGGTCCTTGTCGGCCGGCCTCGCCTGGCGGACGCCGTTCGTCGCGACGAGCGGGATGCGCATCGAGCGGGCGATCGCGACGATCGCCTGGTTGCGATGTTCCTGATCTCGACGGCGATGGCGCTGCAGTTCGACGTGGAGGCGGTCCGGGAAGATCCAGCGGAGGCGGTCGAGGACGCGGCGCGCGTCGTCCTCGCCACCGGTCACGAGCGCGTGCGCAAGCGGTCCCTCGTCGCCCCCGGTGATGCAGTGCAGCCCGCTCGCGTGGCTCGCGATCAGCTCCCAGTCGTACCGCGGGTCACCCTTCGCGCGTCCCAGCGCCCCCGCGGTGAGGAGCTTGCAGAGGTTGCGGTAGCCGTCGCGGTTCTCGACGAGGAGCGTGATGCGCGGCGCGAAGCGCGGGACGCGAGACGAGGGAGGGTCGGGGACCGGGCGAAGGGAATGCGGATTGCGGCTGTCTC
>JBPPMG010000510.1:0-2168 GCA_051305935.1 Thermoanaerobaculia bacterium | reverse complement strand
GCCATGCACGCTCGCAAGGACTTCTGGGAGAGCTTCATGGAGAATCCTCTCGTCCTCGGAGCCGCGGGACTCGCGGTCGGCGCGCTTCTTGGCGCCATCATCCCCGAGACCGACAAGGAAGACGAGCTGATGGGCGACACCGCCCAGCGGGTTCGTAACCAGGTCTCGGAGGAAGTCCGTGAGCGCACCGACCAGGTCAAGCACGTGGCGCAGGCAGCTGCCGGCGCCGCGAAGGAGTCCGGCATGGAGGCGGCTCGCGATCAGGCGCGCCGCGAAGGGCTGACTGGCAACGATAAAGCAACTTCGTCGGCGGACCGAAGCGCGTCCGGCAAACAGCAGAATCCGATCATCAACGAAGACAGGCCGAACCGCCCCGTCTGAGTCGATTTGCGAACGAGGCGCGGGTGAGAGCACCCGCGCCCCGCTTCACTCCCCCCGCCTCACGGCACTCTGCCGATTCTCTCCAGCGCGAACACCGGAAAACGACGATCCCCCGACTGCCAGGCGAGCCTGTAATCACGGCCGATGCTGGCCGTCAGCTCGCGCGCATAGTCGATGCCGAATCCCCGGTAACCGAACTCCCGCACGTCCCGCGGAACGACAACGATCAGGTCGGGTCGCCGTTGCCGGACCTCCTCGATGATCCGTTGCTCGGTAACGGCGTCATCGATCTCGATCGGCGTGAACGTGTAGAACGAGAGCGGAGTCGGCCGCGCGGCGAAATAGTTGATGGCCAATCCCTCGGGAACAACGACGAGGGTTTCATCCGAAGGCCGTCCTCGGAGCCATTCGAGAAGAGAACTGATCGCTTCAGCCCTCAATGGTTCGTCGAGGTAGGTCCCACGTGCGGTCACCACCCTCTGCGACCGCACCGCCCAGCGGGGCATCGAGTGGTAGATGCCGAGTCCGGAGATGACGAGCGCGAGCAGCAGCCAGACGATCCCCAACTGGCTCCGATACGCGCGACGGGCGGGAAGCCAGGTGGCGAAGACATACGCAATGACTGCGTACGTCGGGAGTACGAGGACGAATCCGTACCAGCCCGGGCCAATCGCGAAGAAAATCCGAATGGCGGTCCCGAGGGATGCCGCGAGGAGGAGAGCGAGAGGTGATCGCGAGCGCTCTCTCGCGGCGAACGGAACGAGCGCGAGCAGGATGAGCGGCCACGAAGCGAAGAACCTCCATTGAAGGAGAAGGAGCGCCGACCCCGCCAGCGCTGCGACGAGGGCGAGCGCTGCGGATGCGCGGGCGCCCCTTAGCCACGCCCGATCGGCGATCGCCAGAAGCGCGACCACGCTCGCCACGATGAGGGCGGAGATCAGGATCGGGCCGATCCTCTCCCTCGCCATGGCCATTCCCGACACACGCGAATAAAAGAGGCTCGCCGACTCGCTCGTCAGAAGCGACGACGCGAGGACGTTGTCCCGCAACCAGTGATGCCCCGGCTCGGAGCCGCTGAAGATCGCCGAGAGGCCGCCGAGGACCGCGAGTCCGCCCGCCGCGAGCGCCAGCAGATAGCGGATCGGAAAGCGGTAGACGACGACCGCAACCAGCATCACGACGCCGACGGCGAGGATGTACTCGATCTTCGCCGTGGCTGACAGAAGCCCGAACGCGACGGCGGTCCATGCGCTCGCGCCGCTCGGCCGAACGAACAGATACCGCGCGAGCGCAGCGGTGAAGATGAGAAAGAACGTCATGCCGAACGTCGCGGCATGGGCATAGGGAAAGATGAAGTTCGCTCCCCATGTAGACGTCCCCGCCAGATGCATCGAGACGAACGCTGCGACCACCGCCGCTGCCGCCGGCCAGCCGGCCGTAGTGCGGACCAGAACGTAGAGCGCGGCGGCCGCCGCGAAAGCCGTGGCGATTCCGATGGCCGTGTAGACCGCGAGGCTCGAGCCGAGGACCGACACGATGAGGGTCAGAATCGAAGGAGTCAGCGGAGGGTAGAAATAGAGGAGGTCGTCATATAGCCGCGCCCCCCCCGCCATCGCCGCGGGGATGTACAGATCGCGCCCCAGGTCAATAATCGGCTCGAGCCAGCGGTTCCACGAGAGCGCCAGGACCCCCACCGCAAGAGCTGCGATCGCTGCCAGCGCGGGCAACTCTCCGCGAGAGCGGCCGAGGCTCGCGGACACTTTCCCCGGCCGGGAGCTCGTCACGAC
>JBPPMG010000494.1:0-21212 GCA_051305935.1 Thermoanaerobaculia bacterium | reverse complement strand
CGAACCGATCTGGACGCGCGGCCGGCTGTCGGGAACGATGAAGAGCGGCAGAATGAGGTCGGCCGGCTTCACCTCGTTCTCGCGCACCATCGCGCGGACGCCTTCGCTGCTCCGCAGCCTGCGCGGACGGTTCCGCGGCACTACGATCGCAGTCGTGGGCTCACTCTTCGAGCCCGAATTCGTTTTCAACGTCATCTTCGTCTCCCTGCATTAGGATTTGTGCACATTGTTCGGAGCAGAGCCGCCGGCCACCTGTGGCACGGAAAGCGCAATCGTCGCAGTAGTGAACGTAGCAGACGACGCACTTCGTGAGCTTCACCACCTCGGCGGAGGCTTCACACTTGACACACTTCGAATCGTCGATCATCGTCAGAATATTCGCTGGATGGCCCCTGTTCGCTGAACCTTGACGGACCGGTCGGGCCTCCCTAGAATCCGGGCGTCGCGTAGGGCGGAGTAGCTCAGATGGTTAGAGCGGGCGTCTCATAAGCGCTAGGTCGGCGGTTCGATTCCGCCCTCCGCCACCACCACCCCTTCCAGCAGTCGCCATTCTACCTTCTTCTCTACCCTTGACCGAACTGCGTTTCGTCACACCCCAACGCAGGCTTCGTCACCGATGCTTTCTCCACAGGCCAACGGGTGCCTCTACGGAGGCGGCGTTAGAATGCACCGATCGTGGCACGCCTCCCCCGCTCCGCTTCCGATTCACTCCACCAGGCGCTCTCGTCGTTCCTGCGCGCACATCCCGTCCCAATCGCGACTGTCGTCGTGGCCGTCTCCGGAGGCCCCGACTCCTCGGCGCTGCTGCATGCGCTGAGCACGCTCCCGCACCGCCCTTTCGAGCTGGCCGCGGCGCACGTGAATCACCACCTGCGCGGAGCGGAATCGGAGGCGGACGAGAATTGGACCCGCGCGTTCTGCAATTCGCTCGCCCTGCCCCTGCAGATCATCGACGGAACCCTCGACGAGGATCGCATCCGTACTCGGGGCATCGAGGCCGCGGCGCGCGAGTTGCGTTATGAGCGCTTGCGGGCGCTCCGGAAGGGAGACGCCGGAGCCTGGATCGCCACGGCGCACCACGCCTCCGACCAGGCGGAGACCCTTCTGCTCCGACTGGCCACCGGCCGTGGACCGTGGCGCCTCACCGGCATTCAACCAGTCCAGGACGGGCTGATTCGTCCGTTTCTGCATGTCGATCGTGACGTGATCGAGGCCTATCTGGCCGAGCACCGGATCGACGCGCGCAGCGATTCTTCGAACGACTCTCCCCGCTTCGTGCGAAATCGCATTCGCAACGAGCTGCTCCCGGTGCTGCGCTCGATCAATCCTCGCGTGGTGCGTCACCTGGGCGAAACCGCGGAGCTGGAGCAGGAACGCGAGGCAGTGCTGGCGACGGTGCTCAGCCACTGGTCCGCCGCGTTCGAACGGGGCGAAGCGTCGGCTTCGGCGCGAATCGACGAGCTCCCCATCGAGCCGCTTCTGCGCCGCGCCCTGCTGCGTGCCGAGATCCGGAGGATCGACCCCGACGAGCGCTACCTCGACGTTCCCGCACTCAAGCGGCTCGAGGAGCTGTTCGAGCACTCGGCGCGCCTTCGTCCTTCACGCAAGGTCGAGCTCGTTTCGGACGGCGTAAAGATCACGGTCCGCCGGGTGGTGGAGCGGCTGTCCGACGACTACGAATACCCGCTCGTGCCGGGGGAAACGATCGAGATTCAGAAAGCGGGATGGCGCGTTGCGGCAGCGCACGAGACCGCCATTCCGTTCGGAGAGGAGTTCTCCCAGACGATCGCGCTACCATCGGGCGTCCGCGCCCCGATCACGGTGCGGAATCGCCGCCGCGGCGACCGCTTCCGTCCGCTCGGTCTGGGGTTCGAGAAAAAGCTCTCCGATTTCTTCATTGATCGTAAAATCCCGCAAGACATCCGCGACTTGTTGCCGCTGGTGGTGATCGACGGCCGGATCGCCTGGATCGCGGGAACCGAGGTCTCCGACGATTTCCGGCTGGGAAGAGGCGACACGGAGCGGCTGGTGCTATGCGCCTCGCGCCTGGGGAACGATCGATGACGAGCGTCACGAAACTCTTCGGTGAAGAACAGATTCAGTCGCGCATCCGTGAAGTCGGTGCCGCCATCCGCCGCGACGCGGGCGATTCCGAGGTCTTCCTGATCGGCATTCTCAAGGGAAGCTCCGTCTTTCTCGCGGACCTCATCCGCGCGATCCCGGGCCAGGTCCACTACGAGTGGGTGAACGTACTGTTCGACGTCGCCGACACCGAGACCGCCGAGGCGACCGAGATCGACTTCCTCACTCAGTTTTCGATGCAGGGACGCCACATCTACGTACTCAAGGACATCGTGACCTCGGGAATCATCGAGAACTACCTCCTGACCCAGTTCCGGGAGCGCGACCCGGCTTCGCTGCACCTCGTGGCGATGATCGACTGTCCCGGGAGCCGCACGGTCGACCTCGCCTGCCAGAGCGCCCTTTTCACCACCGAGCGGGGCCGTTTCGTTGGCTATGGCCTCGAATTCGAGAACCGCTTCGCGAATCTTCCGTACATCGCTACTCTCGCGTGACGGCCGGGGAACGAATGCTCCCATCCCCGCGCGGGGGCAAGAACCATTAGAATTTCGACAGGCGCTGCTCGGTTTGAAAATCGAGCCACTGTCCGGCCCCTCGAGGGCCGATCGGCAGCCACGCTGGAGGCAGACTTTTGAACGGATTCAAGACATTCGCCCTCTGGGCGGTAATCATCGTCCTGGTGCTCCTGCTCTGGAACCTCTTCGCGGCGACGAAGGGGACGGCGGAGCCGATCGACTTCTCGAAGTTCATGGCGGAGGTCAACGCCGGGCGGGTGCAGAAAGTTATCATCCGCGGCAACGAGATCGAAGGAACCTGGAAAGCTGCCGGCAAGGACGCACGCGGGCAGTTCAAAGTCGTCGTTCCTCCCCAGTTCGACGAACTGGTGACGGTTCTCTCCTCGAACGGTGTCGAGATCGCAGCCGAGGAGCCGCGCGACAACTCGTTCGTCACGGCACTCGTGACGTGGGCGCCTGTGCTCTTCCTCGTCGCACTCTGGATCTTCTTCATGCGCCAGATGCAGGCGGGAGGAAACAAGGCGCTTTCCTTCGGGAAATCGAAGGCCAAGCTCCTGTCGGGGAGTGCCCGCAAGGTGACGTTCAAGGACGTTGCCGGCGTCGACGAGGCCAAGGTCGAACTGCAGGAGATCATCGAGTTCCTGCGCGACCCGCAGAAGTTCACGAAGCTCGGCGGAAAGATTCCGAAGGGCGTCCTGCTGATGGGCCCTCCGGGAACCGGCAAGACGCTTCTCGCACGCGCCATCGCGGGTGAGGCGAACGTTCCCTTCTTCTCGATCAGCGGCTCGGACTTCGTCGAGATGTTCGTCGGCGTCGGAGCCTCGCGCGTCCGCGACCTCTTCGAGCAGGGCAAGAAGAACGCCCCCTGCATCATCTTCATCGACGAGATCGACGCCGTCGGGCGGCACCGCGGCGCAGGCCTCGGCGGCGGCCACGACGAGCGCGAGCAGACGCTCAACCAGCTCCTCGTCGAGATGGACGGCTTCGAAGCGAACGAAGGCGTGATCCTCGTCGCCGGAACCAACCGCCCCGACGTTCTCGATCCCGCACTGCTTCGTCCTGGTCGCTTCGACCGCCGCGTCGTCGTCGACCTGCCGGATCTCAAGGGACGCGAGGGAATCCTCCGCGTTCACACCCGCGCCACGCCGCTCGCCGACGATGTCGACCTGCCGGTGATCGCTCGCTCCACGCCCGGATTCTCGGGGGCGGACCTCGCGAATCTCGTGAACGAAGCGGCGCTGATCGCGGCGCGCTACGACAAGAAGCGCGTGCAGATGGTCGACTTCGAATTCGCGAAGGACAAAGTCCTCATGGGCGTCGAGCGCAAGTCGATGGTCATGAGCCTGAAGGAGAAGCGCAACACCGCCTACCACGAGGCCGGACACACGATCGTAGCGGCGATCCTTCCCGCGGCCGATCCCCTTCACAAGGTCACGATCATCCCTCGCGGTCGCGCGCTCGGCCTCACTCAGCAGCTGCCGACCGAGGACAAGTACTCGTACTCGAAGCGCTACCTCGAGTCGATGCTCGCAGTTCTCATGGGCGGCCGCATCGCCGAGGAGATCTTCCTCGCGGAGATCACGACGGGCGCCGGAAACGACATCGAACGCGCCACAGGCCTCGCCCGACGCATGGTCTGCGAGTGGGGTATGTCCGATCTCGGTCCCCTCTCCTACGGCAAGAAGGAAGAGGCAATCTTCCTCGGACGCGAGTTCGCACAGCACCAGGACTACTCTGAGGAGACCGCGCGGACGATCGATGCCGAGGTCCGCAGGATCATCGACACTGCGTACAAGGTCGCCTACGACATCATCGACTCCCACAGGAATGTGATGGAGCGCATCGCCCAGGGACTGCTCGAGCGCGAGACCCTCGATGGCCAGGAGGTCAACCGCCTCCTGATCGAGGAAACGGGGATCGACTACATCGACCGCAAAGAGCAGAAGCCTCACATGGAAGACGCGCCGCCGGCCATCGTAGTCCCGCCGCCGTCGCAGCCCGAGGCTCCGGGGGGAATTCACACTCCCCTCCCGTCCCCCGGTCCGGCGTAAGGCGTCAGCGCGGAAGACAATCGGATTCGAAGCCGGCGGGCGCGCCCGCCGGCTTCGTTCGTTTCGATGGCAAAGAAGGAATCGACAGTATTCAGCTGCCTCGAGTGCGGCGCGCAGACCCCCAAGTGGGTAGGCCGCTGCCCGGAGTGCGGTGCGTGGAACACGTTCGCGGAAGAGTCGCGCGGCGGCGCACAGCGCACGGGAGGCCTCCCGCCTTCCTCCTCGCGGCCCGTGCCCCTCACGCAGATCTCCTCGGAGGAGACGCCCAGGATCTCGAGCGGTCTGCCTCACTTCGACCGCGTGATGGGGGGCGGAATCGTCCCGGGCGGCGTCGTGCTGATCGCCGGCGAGCCCGGCATCGGGAAATCGACGCTCCTGCTGCAGACCGCTGACCGGCTGGCCACGAACGGTCGCGTGCTGTACGTGTCAGGCGAAGAGTCACCGACGCAGATCGCGATGCGCGCGGCGCGGCTCGACACACTCAATCCGAATGTCCTCCTCTACTCGGAGACGTCGGTCGAGAAGGTGATCGAACAGATCGTGGAGCTCGCTCCCGTCGCCGTGATCGTCGATTCGATCCAGACTGCGCATTCGGGAGCGAGCAATAGTTCCGCCGGTTCGGTCGGCCAGGTGCGCGAAGCCGCCGGGCTGCTGATGTCGGCCGCGAAGCGCCTCGCGGTGCCGATCTTCCTCATCGGGCACATCACCAAGGACGGCACGATCGCCGGGCCGAAGACCCTCGAGCACATCGTCGACACCGTTCTCTACTTCGAGGGCGACCGCCTGCAGAACCACAGGCTCGTGCGAGCGTTCAAGAACAGGTTCGGACCCGTCAACGAGGTCGCGATCTACCGGATGCACGACAACGGCCTCGAGGAGGTCGCCAACCCTTCCGCCGCCCTCATCGCGCAACGAAGCAGCAGCCCTGGATCGGCCATCGCCGTGACGCTCGAAGGCACGCGTCCGCTTCTCGTGGAGGTGCAGGCGCTCGTGTCGGCCTCTCATTTCGCGACACCTCGCCGCGTGGCGATGGGCGTCGATTCGAACCGCCTGTCGATCCTTCTGGCCGTTCTCGAGAAACGCACGGGGGAGAGCTTTCTCTCCCATGACGTCTACGTGAACGTGGCCGGCGGGCTCGAACTGGACGAGCCTGCGATCGACCTCGGAATCGTCGCCGCGCTCGTTTCCAGCAAGCGAAACGTGGCGCTGGATGCGTCAGTGGCGGTCTTCGGCGAGGTCGGTCTCCTCGGCGAAATTCGTGGCGTCTCGCAGGCAGAGCTGCGAGTCAGGGAGGCCCGCACGCTCGGGTTCGAGCGCCTCCTCGTGCCGCAGGCAAACCTCAAGGATCTCCGCGGCCAGCGCGCGGATGGCGTCGCGTCGATCGAAGACGTACTCACGCGGCTCAGGCCCGCGGGCTGACCATGGGCCGAATGCACCTATCGACGCTTTGCAAATCCTCGCTTCATTCTTTACACTTTTACCCAGCTGACCGAAACGGACGGAAGGGAAAGGGAGGACGTTGAAGAGTCGCGCCAGACGAACCCTGGAGACGGCAACGCTTTGCCTTGTCGGCCTCGCTCTCAGCGGGTGCGCGGTCGCGTCCAGCGCCGTCTCCTCCCTTCGAAGAGACGACCTCGACCGTGATCCGCCCCGGAGCGCGTTCCCACTCGAGTCAATCGAGCTCGATCAGGACATCACCGAGCTTCAGGCGATGCTCCGGCGCGACTGGGCGGTGAACTCCCGCCGGACCGAAGAAGGGGCGCAGGCGGCGGCGAGTCTCCGTGCGACTGAGCCTTCCCCCGCCGTGAGGGAAACCACGATCTCGATCCCCCGGCGGCTCGAAGTCCAGACGACCTCGGACAGCATCCTCGCGCGAATCGAGATGCCTGTCTTCGGAGTTCGTCCGGAAGAGCTGATGAACACTTATGGCGCCCCTCGCGACGGCGGGCGGCGACGCCATCGTGGCATCGACATCTTCGCCCCCAGAGGAACCCCGGTGATCGCGGCATCCGAGGGGCAGGTCAGCTTCATCGGGACGCAATCAAAGGCCGGGAAGTGCGTCTGGCTGGTGAATGACAATGGCGTCTCGTTCTTCTACGCGCATCTGGACAAGTGGGCCGCCGGTCTGTACGAGGGCAAGCAGATCCGCGCGGGAGACGTGCTCGGCTATGTGGGTCGGACTGGCAATGCACGCAAGTCGAGCCACCACCTGCACTTCGCGATCCACCGGGAGAGCCAGGCAGTCAATCCCTACCCCTACCTGGTGAACTCGATCCGAATTGCCCGCGCTGCCATCGCGCCCGAGCTGGGCGGCGGCTTTGTGGCTGCCGGCGCTCAGTAGAGCCCGCCCGCGCACCGCGTCTCCCCTTCTCCGAGAAACGTACCGAGCTCCCGTTCGAACGACGGGAAGCGAACCGCCGTCGCGATCTCGCGCAGCGGCGCGAGCACGAAGTTCCGCTCCCGAAATCGAGGGTGCGGGATCGTCAGCCCAGGGCGATGGACCTGCCGGTTGCCGTAGAAGACGATGTCGATGTCGATCGTCCGCGGGTCGTTCGGCAGCCTTCGTCGCCGGCCGCCGACGCCCTCCAACCCATGGACCCCATCGAGCAGGCCTTCGGGCGAAAGCCTGGTCCAGCCGGCCAGCACGAGGTTGTAGAACGTCCCGGCGCCGTCAGGACAGCCGACAGGTGCCGTCTCCCAGACCGAGCTCACCGCGACGACGCGCACGAAACCGGAGAGGCCACGCACCGCTCGACGGAGATGCACTTGCCGATCCCCGAGATTCGATCCCAGGGCCAGCACTACGCGCTCGATGGATCCCTCCACGCTCATCGCGGCTTCAAACACGAAGGCCGCGGATTCTCCGCGGCCCCGTGTGTGTTTCTCGATGGAATCGAAAGTTCAGAACTCTTCGTCCTCGTCATCGTCGTCATCGTCTTCTGCTACCACGGCTCCGGGGGCCACGACGCCGATATCCTCTTCCTCGTCCTCGATCTCGGGGACGGCGGCTGGCTCCTCCAACTCCTCTACCTCGTCGTCGAACTCCTCGACGACTTTCCGGCTTCGGTTTCCTGTAACGGGCGCTGCCGAATCGGCATCCTTCTGGTCTGCGCCGCATTTCGGGCAGACGGCCGAGGTGCGCCCCAGGTCGTAGAACTTCGTCTGACAGCTATAGCAAATGTACTTCGTTCCGAGATTCGGCATGCTCTCCTCGTGGATGCGAAAAAAAAGCGTCGAAACCTTAGCATCCGACCTGCGGCCTGTCAACGAATGGCCGAGGTCGGTTGCCGGGCGCAGGAGAGCGGCGGGACGTGGCGGAGTCAGTTGTTCTTCGTCGCCTTGAGGCGAGCTTCGTCCTGAACGCTGTCTGGGTTGCTCGCCGCGTCGCGAAGACTCGCGGACTTCATTGCAAGCTTTGACGCCTCGGGGAGCAGCGCGATCGCCTTCGCCACCTGCTCGTCCCCCTCCAGGCGGATCGGGTAGGAGGCATCGTAGCCGAGCTTCGCGGCCACCAGCTCTGCGCGGATCGTTCGCTTGATGTACGCGCGGTCGTCTTCGTTCGTGAGTGCGCCGCGAAGCACGTCGTTCGTCGCAATCTCCTTCGCGACGGCGTGCTGCACGAACTCCTCGAGGATCTCAGGTGTCACGACCACGTCGCGGGACATCTGCGGATGCCTCGCGAAGTACTCCACCGCGAAATTGAAGAACGCGCTCCGAACCTCCAGGATCTGCGCGGTCTCCGAGAGCTCGCGAGGCTTGACGATGACGTCGGGAGTGATGCCCCCGCCGCCGAAGACCTGGCGCCCTGTGTCCGTCTCGAACTTGTCGGATGGGTCTCCGGAGACTCCGGTGGCCGACTCCTCCGCCATGTAGTAGTCGTAGAACGAGGTGTAGTCGCGCTGGATGTTGCGGCCCGCCGGCGTGTAGTACTTCTGCGTCGTGAGCGCCAGCCCGGCGCCGTACTGGAGCGAATAGACGCTCTGCACGAGTCCCTTGCCCCAACTCGTCTCGCCGATGACCAGGCCGCGATCGTGGTCCTGGATCGCTCCGGCGACGATCTCGCTCGCCGATGCGCTTCCGCGATTGATGAGCACCACCAGCGGAACGTCCAGTTGCTCGGCCTTGCCGGGCGCGCGGTACTCCTGCGCGGAGTCGGGCGAACGCCCCTTCGTGTAGACGATCATCTCGCCCTTGGCGATGAAGTGATCCGACACGCCCACCGCTGCATCGAGCAACCCGCCGGGATTCATGCGGAGATCGAGGATGAGGCGCTTCATCCCCTGCTTTTTGAGCTTCGCGATCGACTCGTCCAGCTCTCGCACCGTCGTGTAGGTGAAGTCCTTGATCCGGATGTAGCCGATGTCGTCCCGAACCATCAGTGTGTTCGAGATGGAGTTGGACGGGATCGCGTCGCGGACGATCGACATGGGGATCGGATCGGTGATTCCGATCCGGACGATCTTGATGTTGACCGTCGAACCCTTCGGTCCCTTGAGCTTGCCTACGACCTCGTCGAGAGCCATGCCTTCGGTCGGCTCGCCCTCGATCTCGGAAATGATGTCGCCGGCGCGGATTCCGAGCCGAGAGGCGGGGGTACCCTCGAGCGGGGTGATGACGGTGACCTGCTCGTTGCGCTTGGTCACGAGGATTCCGAGCCCGTAGAACGACCCCTTCTGACGCTGCTGCATCTCGGAGTAGTCCTTCGGCGCGAGAAACGAGCTGTGGGGATCGAGCGTGTAGAGCATGCCCTCGATCGACGAGTAGACCAGCTTGTCGGCGCCTGGATCTTCCGCGGCCCACTCGCCGGCGGCCGAGACGAGCTCGGTGTACTCCTTGAGTCGCTTCTCGAGAGCGTCGTCGCTCGGCGATCCGAGGAGTCGGTCGCCGAAGAATCCGCCGGAGAGCGTCGCACAGGCGACGACGACCGCGGCGGAAATCCACCAGCCACGGGTACGGGACGCGCGTCGATTTTCGTTCATGTCTTCCATCGCAACGCCATTATAGTGATGGAGTATTCGGAACCGGCACCCTGTTCACAAAACAGGCACAGGCCCCCAGGACGACGCATGTTCGGATCACTCGGATTTCCTGAATTGATGATGATCTTTCTGGTCGCGCTGATCGTCTTCGGCCCGCGAAAGCTGCCGGACATCGGTCGCACGATCGGAAAGGCGCTCGGTGAGTTCCGGCGCGCGACCAACGACCTGAAGTCGACCCTCGAAGATGAGGTGACGCGGGAGGAGTTCAAGAAGATCAAGCCTCCCGAGCCTCCGCAGTCTCCCGTGGTGAATCGCGACTAAGCATGGAAACCGTCACGACCGCGGCGGAGTCTGAGGGTCAGGCGCCGGACGAGAACCTCCCGAGAATGTCGTTCCTCGAGCATCTGGACGAGTTGCGCCGTCGCCTGCTCGTCTCCTCGATCACGCTCCTGGTCGCATTTCTGGTCTGCTGGAACTACGCGCCCCAGATCTTCGAGGTTCTCCAACAGCCGATCCAGCAGTTCCTCCAGCCCGGCGAGAAACTCGCCTACACCAGTCTCACCTCGCCGTTCTTCCTATACATGAAGGTCGCCTTCCTCACCGCGATCTTCATCTCCTCACCGGTGATCCTCCTGCAACTCTGGCTCTTCATCGCGCCGGGGCTCTACCCGAAGGAGCGCCACTATGCGCTCCCGTTCATTCTCTTCGCGACGCTCTTCTTCGTCGGAGGCGGCTGGTTCGGCTTCGAGGTCGTCTTCCCGATGGCCTGCGGCTTCTTCGTACAGATGGGCAGGGAGTTCAACCAGGTCATCACCGTCGACGACTACTTCGCGTTCGCAAGCAAGATGATTCTCGCGATGGGGATCGTTTTCGAGACCCCCATCCTGATCTTCTTCCTCTCCCGCCTCGGCATCGTGACGCCAAAGTTCCTGCTGAAGAACTTCAAGTACGCCGTCGTGATCATCTTCATCATCGCCGCGGTGATCACGCCGACACCCGACATGGTCACGCAGGCCGCGCTTGCGGTCCCGATGATCATCCTTTACGCCCTCGGTATCGCGATCTCGTTCGTTTTCGGCAAGCGCCGCACGGAAGAGTAGGCAAACGAAAACGCCGGCGAGATCCGCCGGCGTTTTCGTTCGAAGCGATCGATCAAGGCGCTATGCGGCCGGCTTCTCCGCCTTCTTCGCTGTCTTGATCTCGAGAGCAGCCGTGCCGTCTTCGGCCTTCACGAGCTTGCCGGTAACGACCAGCAGCGCGGTGCCGTGCTCCGAAACCGCCTCGACCGAGTCCATGTCGCTCATCGGGCAGAGGTCGGTCAACGACTCGTCCTTCGCCGACTGGAACACCTTCCGGCACGAATCTTCCTTGTGCAGGTCGCAATGCATGCAGACGACTTTGCCGGTCAGCTCGACTTCGGAGGACCCGGCGACCTTCTTGCCCTTCATCGGGCATGCGGCAGCATGATCGCCCTCGCTGCCTTTGCCTTCACAGCCCTCGCCAAAGGCGGGAACGGCGGCGAGCAGCAACACGAACAGCAGAACGGTGAGTTTCTTCATCGTGGTCAGGCTTCCTTGTAAGTGCGTCAGCGTTCGACTTCGAACTCGCCACCAGCCGAGACGAGCGGCTCGTTGAAGATCAGAACCGTCTCGGCAATCGGGAAGAGTACCGTGTGCCGGCGCTGACCCAGATCCATGTTGATTTCGTAATAGCCTTCCTCACTGAGCGCGACGAGCGTGCCGCGCTTGTTGTTGAACTGGGCATTCGTGTGGAAGACGGTGACGATCGAAGGTATTTCCATGATGCTCTACCTTATTGGGTTTGCACGCTTTACGTCAAGAACCGGCTCTACTGGGCGGGAGCCGGAACTGCGCCGGCCTCGGGACCGAAGTAGGCGTCGTCAAAAGTCACTTCAGCCTTTCCGGTGAGCGCCGTAACTTTCTCCTGCACCAGCGTGTTGCGAACCTCTTCGGTCATCTGCTCGCGCACCTCGTCGAGCGGCGGCGCTCCGCGGCGCGTCACTTCGATGACGTGGTAACCGAACTGGGTCCGGACGATCTCGCCCACCTTCCCGACTTCGAACGAGAATGCCGCCTGCTCGAACTCCGGCACCATCTGGCCACGACCGAACGAACCGAGGCTCCCCCCTTCCTTGCCGGAGAACGTGTCGTCCGACTCGGTCTTCGCGACTTCTGAGAAATCGGCTCCCGCGACGATCTTCGCCTTGATCGACTCCGCCCTGGCTTTGGCCTGCTCTTCCGTGAGCGTGGTCTCCGGCTTGGCCGCCGGGCTGCCTACGAAGGCGACGAGGATATGGCGCGCATCGACGGTCTCGAGCGATGCCTTCTTGCTCTCGTAGAGTGCGGAAACCTGCGCATCGGTGGGAACCGTCCCGGCCTCGATACGCTCCAGCATTGCCGCCGCGAGCGTATTCTCACGGACCAGGGCAAGCTGCGCGGCGATCTTCGGATCCTTGTCGAGCTGCGTCTTCACCGCATCGCCCGCGAGCACGCGCATCCGCACGTAGTCGTCAGCAAACGCGCGCTTCCCCTGCTGGGCTACGTACATCTGGTATTCCGGCGGCAGGCTGGCGAGCGCTGCTTCGAATTCCGACTGGTGGATTTCCTTCTCACCGACCCGAAGCACGACCGGATCCGCGCCCGCCGACGCAGGCTTCTTATCGTCCGCAAGGGAGGAGAAGGCACAGAGCGCGATGAGACCAAGCGACACGAGGTTCTTCTTCAATGGGATATCTCCTGATCGAGCGCGGGCCCTCTGGCTCTGCGCTCGTGCGTAATCTCGAACTCAGCTGACAACTCGCGACGCAGGATCACGATTCCAGCCGGGGGCCAGTCCAGCGATACCGTCACCGTTTCCGCTGCGACATCGGTCAGTCATCCCGAGCGCAGCGAGGGATCTGCTAAACGATCCGGTGGCCGACTCCCTCGCCCGACATCCCTTCGCGCAACGGTCTCGCCTCCCCGCTGAGGAGACGATCAGGTGGTCCCTTTTGCAGATCCCTCGCTGCGGTCGGGATGACAGCCTGCGCGACCAATGGAAGTCCGGGCGGATCTTCCCGTCCCTCTACCCCAGCGCCTCCACGGCAGTGCGAAGCCGGCGCACGCCTTCCTGCAGAGACTCGAGGCTCGTCGCGTAGCTGAGACGGATGCAATCGTCCTCGCCGAACGCGCTTCCGGGTACCACGGCGACTGCCACCTTCTCGAGGAAATAGGTCGCGAGATCCTGCGAATCGCGAATCCCGCCCTTTCCGTAGAGCGCCTTCACACGAGGAAAGACGTAGAACGCGCCGTCGGGGTCGAGACAATCGAATCCGGGAATCGCGTTGAGCGCCGGAACGAGCCACTTGCGCCGCTCCACATACGCCTCGTGCATCTTCCGCACTTCGATCGAATCTCCGCGGAGAGCCTCGATGGCGGCCATCTGAGAGATCGATGACGGATTCGACGTGGAGTGGCTCTGCACGTTCGAAAGCGCTGCGATCAGCTCCGGATGCCCAACCGCGTAACCGAGCCTCCATCCCGTCATCGCGAACGACTTCGAGAACGAGCCGACGGCGACCATCGACTCCGGGAACTCGTTGAACCACTTCATCACCGAAACGTGCTGCTGGCCGTCGTAGACGAAGAACTCGTACGTCTCGTCGTAGACGAGAAGCGCACCGCGCGAGGCGCAGAGCTCGACGATGCCGCGAAGCTCCGCTTCCTGGATCACCGCCCCGCTCGGATTGCATGGCGAGTTCAGGATGACGGCGCGCGTGCGCGGCGAAAATCCGCTCTCGATCAGCTTGGCCGTTGGCCGGAACCGCTCCTCGATCGTCGTCTGCACGAAGACCGGCTCACCCCCGGCCAGGATGATCTGGTCGGGAAAGCTCACCCAGTACGGCGACGGGATGATGACCTCGTCACCCGGCTCGACGACACTGAACGCGACGTTGAACAGCTCCTGTTTGCCACCGGTGCCGGTCACGACGTTCTTTCGCGTCAGCGAGAGCCCGTACTGCGCGCTGTACTTCTTCGCGATCGCATCGCGAAGCTCGTCGCAGCCTGGAACGTTGGTGTAGCGGGTGTAGCCGGAGTCGATCGCCTTTTTCGCTGCTTCGCGAATCGACGCGGGCGTGCCGAAATCGGGCTCGCCCGGTCCGAAGTCGATCACGTCGACTCCACGCGCGCGAAGCTCGTTGGCAAGCGCCGCAACTGCGAGCGTCTTCGAAGGCTGGACCCGGCTCAGTCTCGATGCAAGCCGGAAGGGCATGGTCTTGGACATGTCTGCTCTCTCCGCGCGGCCCGGAGGGTGCTGCCGCGAACCGGTGCATTCTACAGAAGCGCAACCACCGGCGACAGGGGCGCCGGCGCCCGGTTGTGGTACAACCGGACAGTGCCGGATTCACTCGTCATCACGAGTCGGTCGAACCCGTTGTTCAAGCGATTTCGGGCCGCCGTCGAGCTCCACCGCGACGAGATCGTCGTGGAAGGCCCGAAGCATCTCGCCGGCTGCATCGCAGCGGGATGGGATCCGATTTCGGTCGCGATCAGGGAAGGAGCACCCGGCATCACCGCGCTCCCGGGTTCCCCCGCCGTCTTCTCCGAAACGCTCTTTCGCTCGCTCTCGGACACGGTGCAGTCCCAGGGCGTCATGGCGCTCTTCGCGCGTCCGGAAGCGGACGCCGAAGCGCTCCTTCGGCGCGAAGGCGTCCATGTCGTCCTCGATGGCATCCAGGATCCCGGCAACGCCGGCACGATCGTGAGGCTCGCCGCTGCATTCGGAGCGTCCGGAGTGATCGCGACCGAGGGCACGGCCGACCTCTTCTCTCCGAAAGCAATCCGGGCATCCGCGGGTGCCGCGCTTTCGCTGCCGATCGCTCGCGCCGCACGAGCGCAGCTCATCGAGCTCTGCGCGGCGTTCGGCATCGAGCTCTTCGCGGCCGCGGCGGGAGGCGCAGAACTTCCCTCCGCGCTGCCATCTCGATTCGCCCTAACGCTGGGAAGCGAAGGGCAGGGCGTCTCGCGGGAGATCGGGGCGCTCGCGACGCCTGTCGGAATCGAGATGTCCGGGGCTGTCGAATCCCTGAATGTAGGCGCGGCGGCCGCAATTCTGCTCTGGCAGATCCAGCGCTCGAGGCGGGGCGGGCCGCGGTCATGACGGGACGGCTGCTGCTCATCGCGACACCGCTCGGCAATCTCTCCGATCTCTCGCCGCGCGCCGTCGAATCGCTTCGATCGGCGTCGGTCGTGCTCGCCGAGGACACCCGCCGCACGATGACGCTGCTTCGTGCGAACGGGATCGAGACGCCGCTCGAGAGCTTTCATGAGCACAACGAGGACGACAAGGCAGAGCGCGTCGTCGAGAGAATCCGCAGCGGCGAAGTGATCGCACTCGTCAGTGACGCGGGGACCCCGGTGGTCTCCGATCCGGGATTCCCGCTCCTGCGGAAGCTGCGCGAGGCGAAGCTCCCGGTCGTACCGATTCCCGGACCGTCCGCGGTGATCCTGGCGCTCGCCGCCAGCGGGATCCCGCCCTCGCCGTTCGCCTTCTGGGCCTTCGCCCCGCACCGCGACGGCGAGCGGCGCGACTTCTACGCGCGCGTCGCGGCGTCCGCGATGACGGCAGTGATCTTCGAGTCTCCTCAGCGGCTCGTCGCGTCGCTGGAGGCGGCCCTCGAGATCCTCGGGGACGTCGACGCGACCGTCGGCCGCGAGATGACGAAGATGCACGAGGAGTTCGTCCACGGGAAGATCAGCGAGATTCTCACCGACCTTCGCGGCCGCGATGCGATTCGCGGGGAGATCACGATCGTTCTCGGGGCTGCCGCTCGGCGCAGCGAGGAGCTCCCCGAGGCGCAGCTGCTCCGCGACGAGCTCGAGCGCCTGCGTGACGGCGGGATGCGCCGCAACGACGCGGTCAAAGCTCTTGCCGAGAAGTACGGCATCAGCCGCAATGAGCTCTACAGGATCGTGACGGCGGAGTGATCCGCCGCGTCAGTCGCGCTTCAGGAAGAGGCGCGAGAACTTCAGGAAGTAGTCGATCCCCGACACGATCGCCAGCACCACGACCACCCAGAGCGCGACCGTTGCGACGAACATGAACTTCCCGAGCTCCCAGCCGAGAATCAGAAGTGAGATCGCGACGACCTGCGAAATCATCTTTCCCTTTCCGAGAGGCGATGCCGGAATCGTCACGCCATGCTGCGACGCGATCGATCGCAGACCCGAGACCGCGAACTCGCGTCCGACGATGATTACGATCATCCAGGCCGGAGCGAGGTGAAGCTCGACGAGCGAGATCAGTGCGGCAGAGACGAGCAGCTTGTCTGCGATCGGATCGAGCAGTATCCCGAGCCGCGTGACCTGGTTGTACTTTCGCGCGAGATAACCGTCGAAAAAGTCGGTGATCGCGGCGATCAGAAAGATCGCGAGACCCACGTACTCGCGCCCCGTGAACTTCGTCAGCAGTACGACGACGAGGATCGGGACGAGAAAGATTCGGAAGAGCGTCAGCGAGTTCGGGAGGTTGATCGAACCGCTGCCAGCAAGGACCGGTGGCGACGAGGTCACGGGAATCGGGGTCGGATCTGGCTGGCTGTTCATCGCAGATTCTCGCGGTGCTGCCTTCAGCATAGCCTCTGACGCCATCCGGCGGAAGATCGCAGGAATTTTGGAACGCGGCAATTGACTTTCTGCTCACGCGATTCGTAGAATCGCGCGCCTCGTGCGAAAGTGGCGGAATTGGTAGACGCACTAGTTTCAGGTACTAGCGATGGCAACGTCGTGGGGGTTCGAGTCCCCCCTTTCGCACCAGCTTCACTCCTCCCCGCCCTCAGTCCCTCGTCGTGCTAGTCCGCGATGTGACTGTCGTCTTCCGCTTCTCCTACGGCTCGAGCCCTCACTCTGCCATTCCGGCCCCAGAACCGAAATGAAGAATGTCGAATGAGGAATGCAGAATGAAGAAGCAGCCGCGGGCCCCCTTCTCCATTCCTCATTCGACATTCTTCATTCTCAATTTCGGTTTTCGTGCACCTTCTCGATGCACGGTTCGAAGCATGCGCGTCGAACCATCCGCAATGCGCTAGTCGCCCCCACCCTCCTCCAGCCCCTCCAGCTTCTCGAGGATCCCTTCCACCTTGTCACGGAGCGCTCCGCGTTCCTTTCGCAGCGATTCGAGCTCGCTCTCCAGCTCGTCGGCGCGCGACGAACCGTCGCTCTCGAGCTCCGCGGCGCGTTTTTCGGCCTCGACGGCTCTGGCATTCGCGGAGTTTCTGTCATCAACCGCGGACTTCAGCTCGCCCTCGAGAGAGCTCGACGTCTCGCGGAGTGAATCGTTCTCGCGCCTGAGCTGCGCGATCAGCGTCACCGCGCGGTCGACCCGCTCGGCGAGCCTCGCGAGCATCTCCGTCTCGGTCGTTCCCTCAATCGTCAGCTGATCGGCTTCCCGGGTCTTCTTCGACATTCCTGTCTCTCCTCCGTGACGCGTCCCGGCCGTAAGGCCGGGCGCGCCACGACTCCTCGCGGGGCACGGCATGCCGTGGCCCCGTCCATGTTGTATTTCGTTACGTTATGACGCGGACCGGAAGCGTCGACACCAGTTTCGCGACGAGCTGCGCGTGGATCTCGCCCACCTCTTCCTGCGTCAGCGAGCGATCGAGCGCCTGATACCAGAGACCGAGCGCGGTCTTCACCTCGCCCTCCCCCTTCTCCGGAACGAACCGGTCCCAGACTCCCACGTCTCGAAGATCGGCGATCCCCATCGACATGATCGCGTTCACGATCGCGCCGTACTCGAGATCGGGCTTGTGCATGAGCGCCACGACCATGGGAACGCCCGGGAAGCGCGAAGCTTCGGCCATGCTCCAGGGCGCGACCGATTCGGCGAGTGTCGAGAGCTCGATCTCGCCCGCCACGATGGTCGTTCCTGCGCCGATGTCGAACGCCTTGAGCACGTCGCGCGCGAGAATGCCGACCGTGGCAGCCTCATCGCCCGTCGTTCGCCCCTTCGCGCCCGTTCCGGAGGCAAGGTAGCTGCAATCGAATCGCTCCCACGCGAGCTCGATGTGGAACGCCTTCGCCACGACGTCGACGACCCCTTTTCCGTCGAAGAAGTCGAGGTGACGCCCGCGATCGCTCCAGTGATCGCCACGCGCGCCGAACAGGACGAAGGCGGCGCGATGCCGCTCCTTCGCTCCGGTGCCGTCGAGGTGATACGTCCGACCCACTTCGAACATCGCCCCATCGCGAATGCCGTAGCTCCAGTTGTGCGCGACGCTCTGGAGAAGCCCGGGCAGCAGCGAGAGCCGCATCGAGGAGATGTTCTCGGTCAGCGCGTTCGTGACCGTAAGCGCGGACTCCGAACGGAACAGCGCATTCTGCGCCGGCGGGATGAACGAGTAGGTGACGACCTCCGTGAGGCCGCAGCCGACGAGGATGTCGCGCATTCGATCTTCCATGTCGACCCAGAGATTTCGGACGACGTCGCCGGTCGTGACACGCGGAAGCTCCGAAGGGATCCGGTTGAATCCGAAGAAGCGGAGGGCCTCTTCGATCAGGTCGATCTCTTCGCTGATGTCGCCGCGCCACGTCGGAACGCTGACGTCGAGCGCGTCCGCGCCGCGGGTCACCGTCATCCCGAGGCGTTCGAGCGTCTGCGCCGCGAAGTCGAGGTCGACGAGCCCGGCTGACGCCGTGAGGAGTGGCTCGCGTCGCAGGGAGATCCGCTTCGCGGGAATCGGACGCGCGACCGCGTCGATCGGGCTCCCCTTTTCGCCTCCTGCCTCCGCGACGATCAGATCCGCGGCGAGCGCGATCGCCTCCGCCGTGTCACCGGGATCGGCGCCTCGCTCGAAACGGTACGAGGCGTCGGTGTAGAGCGACAGCAGGCGCGACGCGCGGCGAATCGTCGAGGGATGGAAATGCGCGCATTCGAGCAGGACGTTCGTCGTCGAGTCCGAGATCTCGCTGTTCTCGCCGCCCATCACGCCGCCGAGCGCGACGCCGCGCGTCGAGTCGGCGATGACGACCATGTCTGCGTCGAGCTTCCGCTCGATGCCGTCGAGAGTCTTCATCGTCTCGCCCGGGCGCGCTGCGCGCACGACGATCTCGGGTCCCTGCAGCAAAGCGAGATCGAACGCGTGGAGCGGATGACCGAGGGCCAGCATCACGTAGTTGGTCGCGTCGACGACGTTGTTGATCGGCCGGAGCCCGACCGCCTCGAGGCGGCGCTGAACTTTCGCGCTCGACGGACCGACCTTCACTCCGCGAACGACGAGGCCGGTGTAGCGGCTGCACATCGACGCGGCATCGATGCGGATCCGCACCGTCGCGTCGATTGCAGGAGCAGCGGGCGACGCCTTCGCGACGAGCTCGCGACCGAGCGCTGCCGAGAGCTCGCGCGCGACGCCGCGGTGCGACATCGCGTCGACGCGGTTCGTCGTGAACTCGATCTCGAACACCGTGTCGCCCCCGTGCGTCTCGACCGCCTCGACCGCGTGGCCGATCTCGGTCAGGCGCGCCGCGAGCGACGTGTCGTCGATGCCCGAAAGATCGATGTAGTCCGAAAGCCAGTCCCTGGAGATCTTCATGTCGCGCGGATTGTACGGAACAGGGTCGGCAGAGGCCAGTCCCGGCCGGACCTAGGGCGAAAACGGCCTGATTCAGCCGTCAGGATGCGATCGCCCGCGGATGGAGCTTCGGACTTCTATCAATCTGCCCGGCTCCTTTCCTACCCTGCTCCTCGTAGACTCGACGGATCCGACTCTCGAAAGGTAAGACGGAACTGACAAGCGACTGACATCCGAAGATTTGGTATGCATCTGCAAAGAGCAGTAACTACGGATGTTGCAAATCGCCTGTGGGTAGAAACTGCGCTTCCGGGTCGATATCGGGAGACCTACTGTTGAGGCACGTCGGACGGCACAAGCCCGTCGGCACCTCTGCTTCACGGACGCCGCGGTTCGACCCTCAATCCCCGTGTTTCATCCAAGGAGCGACTCACATGATCAAAGAAGACGAGACAACACGCGACGCAAACCCCGATCCGATTACCGGCGCGCCCGGTGCTCATCCGGTGGGAACCGGAGTGGGCGCCCTCGGAGGGGGCACAACCGGTGCCGTCATCGGCGCGATGGTGGGTGGCCCCGTAGGCGCGGTCGTCGGCGGGGCGGTCGGCAGCATTGCGGGTGGCCTTGCAGGCAAGGAGGTAGCCGAGGTTACGAACCCGACTGTCGAAGATGCCTATTGGCGCGAGAACTACCCCAGCCGGCCGTATGCAACACCGGACTCGATGTACGACCAGTACGCGCCGGCGTACCGGTACGGGTGGGAATCCCACAACAGGCATCTCGGCAAGAGCTTTCAGGATGTCGAGAGCGACCTCGAGCTGGGCTGGGGCGAGGCCAGAGCCAACTCCACTCTCGCGTGGGCCCAGGCCAAGGCTGCGACCTGGGACGCCTGGCACCGCATCGAGATGGCGAAGCCCGGCGACGGCGTCGCCAGGAAGGCTCCTTCCGAAGGCGTACGTTAGGCTGCTGCCGAGAATCCTCGCGATGCGCTCACCTCGTTCCGGTCCAACGCGTTTCGAAGACTGCGCGACCTACACGTGGCGAAGCGAAGGCTTGTTCCGAGACATTACTCCGGAAGCACTCGACGCACTAAATGCAATCAGCCTCACGAGCATCTTCCCCGGTGGGACTGTCCTGTACTCGATGGGCGACCCGTCGGGTGGAGTGTTCGTGCTTTGCCGAGGTGCCGTGAAGCTGAGTGTCTCGTCTGCCGCCGCCAAGACCATCATTCTGCGCATTGTGGGGCCGGGAGAAGTTCTCGGCCTCAGCAGTCTGATCTCCGGGAATGCACACAAATCGACGGCAGAGACGCTCGAGCCTTCGCAAATGAGCTACGTCCGCCGAGACGACTTCACCAGGTTCATGGACACGTACCGGGAGGTCTGGGCGAATGCCGCTCGGACCCTGGCCCAGGAGTGCGAGACGAACGCGGATCACGTCCGCGCGCTCGAGCTCACCCGCACTGCGGCCGAGAAGATGGCGTACCTCATTCTCTCCTGGTGCGAAGTAGATGGCATGCCGCGCGGCTCCGCCTGCCGCGTTCGGATGTTGATGACGCACGAGCACGTGGCCCAGTTGATCGGCACGACTCGCGAGACGGTGACGCGAATCCTGGCGGAGTTCCGACGGAAGAACCTGATCACGCTCCGAGGATCGACGCTCATCGTCCCCAACCGCGCTGCCCTCGAGTCGCTCGTCCACGTCTGAGGCGGCCGCGATTCTGGACGCATCCGCGCACGGCGAAGGCGGATGGCGTATGCGGACCCGGAATGCTTTGACCCCAGCTGCTACCCGGACAGCTCGAATGAGCTATCTACATCGCAGATGCGTTGACGCGATATCAGTAAACTTATATAATTTCGGATACGAAGTCGCTGGGGTTTGTCGGCTCGAGCCTGGAAGACCTGCGAAACTTCCCTGCCGAGGCGCGGCGCGCGGCTGGGTTCGAATTGAGTTTCGTCCAGCAAGGCCTGATGCCATCGGACTGGAAGCCGGTGAAGGGCGTCGGGCGGGGAGC
>JBPPMG010000492.1:0-6363 GCA_051305935.1 Thermoanaerobaculia bacterium | reverse complement strand
ACAGCGCCAAGACTGAACCGGTGAGCCAATGACGATCGAACCTGACGAGGGCCTCCAGGAGGCTTTCGATCGTGCGTTTGCGGCCATGCGCGAAGCGCGAGAAGCGCTCGTACCGCAGCTCGTGCCGCAGGAAGTGGGCACGATCACCAGCATCGCCGTCGGCATCGCGAAGGTTTCCGGGCTTCCCGGCGTGGGCTTTGAAGAACTGGTCAAATTTCCAGGCGGTGTGCTCGGCATTGCATTCAATGTGGATGCGGACGAGGTTGGCGTCGTTCTGCTGGGCGAATACTGGCATCTCCACGCGGGAGACGAGGTCCGCCGCACGGGTCGAGTCATGGACGTGGCCGTAGGCGAAGGATTGCTGGGGCGCGTCATCGACCCGTTAGGCCGCCCACTCGACGGAAACGGGGCCGTGGCCTCGAGCAAGCGCATGCCAATCGAGCGCGAGGCACCGCAGATCATGGATCGCGCGCCTGTCACCGTGCCTCTTCAGACCGGGCTCAAAGTCGTCGACGCTCTCATCCCCGTGGGCCGCGGCCAGCGGGAGTTGATCCTCGGCGATCGCCAGACGGGCAAGACCGGCATTGCAATCGACACCATCCTCAACCAGCGTGGCAAGGATGTCATCTGCGTCTATTGCGCCATCGGTCAGCGCGCGTCCGCGGTAGCAAAGGTCGTGGCGAACCTGCGGGAAAAGGGCGCGATGGATTACACCGTGCTCGTCGTGACCGAGGGCAACGACCCGCCGGGTCTCGCGTTCGTCGCGCCTTACGCCGCGACGAGCATCGCCGAGTCGTTCATGGAAACGGGCCGGGATGTGCTGATCGTGTACGACGACCTGACCCATCATGCGCGCGCCTATCGGGAGCTGTCTCTGCTGCTGCGCCGGCCGCCGGGCCGCGAAGCGTTTCCCGGCGACATCTTCTACATCCACGCGCGGCTGCTCGAGCGCGCGACGCATTTGCGCGAGGAACTGGGTGGGGGCTCGCTGACGGCGCTTCCGATCATCGAAACCGAAGCGCAGAACATTTCCGCATACATTCCGACCAACCTGATTTCCATCACCGATGGACAGATCTATCTCTCGCCATCGCTTTTCGAGTTAGGCATTCTGCCCGCGGTCGACGTCGGCAAATCGGTTTCGCGAGTCGGCGGCAAGGCGCAGCGCGCGGCCTACCGCGCGGTGGCAGGCGACCTGAAGCTCGCCTACGCCCAGTTCGAGGAGCTCGAAACGTTTGCCCGGTTCGGCGCCCGCCTGGATGAAGACACCCGCCAGATCATCGAGCATGGGAGGCGGATTCGATCCTGCCTCAAGCAGCAGGAATTCGCTCCGGTGTCCGTGCCGGCACAAATCGCCATCCTGCTGGCGTTGAGTGCGAAACTCTTCGACGCGATTCCGCTCGAGCAGATGACGGACGCCGAGCAGGCCTTGCGCGAGGCGGCGGCGAAGATCCCGGCGGACGTTTGCGGGCGATTCGAAACCGCCGACGAGCTGAGCGATGAGGATCACAACGCGATTGTCGAACTTGCCCGTCGGGCGCTCGCCAGTTTCCAGCCCAGGCCCGAAGCAATAGCCGAGCCTGAGGCCGGACCCAAACCTGATCGCAAAGCCGGGCCCGAGCCCGAAGCCAACGCAGAGTCGAGGCCTGACGGTGGGTCCGAGCCAGCCGTTGCTACCGAGGCCAGGGCCGCGCCCGAGGAGGACGCTGCGCGCGAGTCCGGGAGTGAGCCGAAACCCGAGGCGGAGCCCAGGGACCAGCCATGAGCGACACCACGGCAGGTCTGCGGCGGAAGCTCAACAGTGCCGGCGATCTTCAATCGGTTGTTCGCTCCATGAAGGCTCTGGCTGGCGCGAGTATTGGCCAATACGAGCAATCAGTGCGCGCGTTGGGCGACTACTATCGGACCGTGGAGTTGGGGTTAGGCGTATGTTTCAGGAAGGCCGGTCCGGCGGCGCTGATGGCGGAAGGCAAGGGACGTACCCGCGAGGCTTCCGTCGGCGCGGTTGTATTCGGCTCGGATCAGGGTCTGGTGGGGCAGTTCAATGACGTAGTGGCTGACTTCGCGGTCGAGGCGCTGGCTGCGCTTCCTGGCAAGCCTCAGGTCTGGGCGGTCGGCGAGCGCGTGCAGGCTCGCTTGTCCGACGCGGGGCTGCCGCCCGTGGGACTGTTTGCCGTTCCGAATTCCGTCAAGGCCGTCACTCCACTCGTCAGGCAAATTCTCGTCGAAAGCGAGACGCGCCACATCGAGGGTGTAGTCACCGAGCTTCACCTGTTCTACAACCGTCCCAGCTCGGGGGCAGCCTACGCGCCCGTCAGTCAGCGACTGCTGCCGCTGGACGAGTCGTGGCGGCGAAGGCTGGGAGAACTTCCATGGCCGACGAGAAACCTGCCCGAGGTCATGGGTGACGGCACCGAGACCTTGCGGGCGCTCATTCGCGAATATCTTTTCGTCTCGCTCTTCCGGGCGTGTGCCGAATCGCTCGCGAGCGAGAACGCGAGCCGCCTCGCAGCCATGCAACGCGCCGACAAGAACATCGAGGAGCTGCTGGAGGACCTCAACAGGACATTCCATCGTTTGCGCCAGAGCGGGATCGACGAGGAACTGTTCGACGTCGTTTCGGGCTTCGAAGCGCTGAACGTGGAGGAAAGCTGAAGCCTGCCGGGAGTGGGCATGGCCGAGCGGACGTGACAGCTCGAAAGTTGGGGTCACTCCTCGAAAATCTACTTGGCGAGCTGACGAAGGTCATGGCGACGATCATCGAACTCTGACATGATCCAACCTCGGTCTGCGTCGTGTTTCGTTGAGACGCCCGCGTTGCTCATCATCGGTGGCTACTCCCGTTCGTGAACTTCGCCTCAGACGAAGACCGCCGCAACGTCGACGTAATCGAGCTGCGCAAGCGTATGGGGATGGTCTTCCAGAAGCCTGACCCCTTCCCGATGTCGATCTACGAGAACGTCATCTACTCGCTGCGGATCGACGGGAGAACCGGCGCGGCGTGCTCGACGACGTCGTCGAGCGGAGCCTCAAGTCGGCCGCGCTCTGGGACGAAGTGAAGGAGCGGCTCGACGCGAGCGCGCTCGAGCTCTCGGGTGGCCAGCAGCAGCGGCTCTGCATCGCGCGTTCGATCGCGGCCGACCCCGAGGTGCTGCTCATGGATGAACCGTGCTCGGCGCTCGACCCGATCGCGACCTCGAAGATCGAGGAGCTCATCTTCTCGCTGCGCGGCGAGTACACCGTGCTGATCGTGACGCACAACATGCGGCAGGCAGCCCGCGTCTCCGACTACACCGCGTTCATGTACCTCGGCCTCCTGGTCGAAGTTTCCCCGACGAACGTCATGTTCCTCAAGCCGGCGCGCAGGCAGAGCGAGGAGTACGTGACGGGCAGGTTCGGGTAGGCCCCAGGTGGCCGAACGTTTCGAGTTCGGCCCTGGTCCACCTGGAGAAGTCCGCTGGGGAACGCTTGTGGGGTCAGACCTCGAATCGGCACTTCGCGGCAGGCAGGAGGACAGTTTCGAGACATGCCTCCCTATGCTCCTGACGCTCCGTCGCCGCCGTCGAGGCCGCCCCCGCGCTTCTCGTGGGTGGGATCGTCGCTCGCGGCGGTATGCGGTGCGGTGCTTCCCGTCGTCGCGTCAATGCTCTCGAGCGGCCGCTGATTGCGCGCGTCGCACTCCCCACGCCGGCAGGCGTTCATCCGGCGCGCTTCTGCTCCGCCAATGCCCGCTTCCGATTCGCGCGGATCCTCCCGAGCGCCACGTTGATCGGGTTGCTCCGTCGGAGAAATGGCAGGACCGGCGGTTCGCGTCGGCCGAGCTCCTCGCGAACCCTCAACAGCATGCGGTCGTTCGGCAGCCTTGCGAGCCCCTTCTGAAGCTCATCGTACGCGGCCTTCCTGTCTCCTCGGATGACGTAGAGCCGGACGAGGTTCACGACATGCGCCCCGTTGAAGAACTGCTCCTCGATCGCCCTACGGCAAAGCTCCTCGCCTTTCCGCGTCTGGTTCTCGACGACCGCCACGGAGACGCCGAAATGCGAGAGCGCGGCGCTGGGCAGGCTTTGGTCGTTGCGAACGTACGCCGCGTGCAGCGTCGCGTATCCCTGCCGGTAATCGCCGCGCTCGACGTAGGCCATTCCCGCCCTGACGGCGGCCGTGATCTCGCGATCCGTTGGAGAGTTCGATTCGAAGCCCTTTGTCGCCACTGTCGCCCCCGCTCCGGAGAGATTTCCAGAATTCTGGTATTCGGTTCGGAACCGCGCGCGGAACGAATCGCGGGCCCGGTTGATCTAGCCGTAAGCCCTGGCGTAGAGGAAGCAGAACGTTCCGCCGAAGACCGCCGCAAGGAAGAGCAGAACGAGCAACCCTGCCAGCATCGGTTGGATGTTGCCGAGCCGGATTTTCGCTCATGTGCGCACCCGTTTCCGACTTGCAGAATCGTAGCGAGTGGCGCTTCCACACGGAACCAACGAACGATGGGCGTGAGCGCTTCGTCGCTGCCGCGTACCGAACGCGGATGGCGCGGATGGGGTCAGGCCTTCGGTTGTCTTATTTCTACGATTGGTAGATTACTCCACGAGATCCCGACGGCTCGTTGAGGTGAATCCGACGAAGTCGCACTGGTGAGCCGGAAGACATCGCCTTGCAACCGATAGAATCAGCAGGAGTTCGCGTTTAGTATCGGCGAGGAACAGAACTCCGAAGCTGTGACCCCATCCCCATCATCAGTCTTTGTGGCCTCCCACCTGGACCGAGGATCGAGTGACCCGGCGATCCAGGTTCACATGCGTCCCCGGAGCGTCTCAGTGTCCGGCGGCGCTGAATGAGGTTGCAGAACGCCGGGCAGCAGCAAGCTCCTGGTGTTTTCGGTGATTTTCGCACGAGACGCTCGTGACGGAGGCATCCACGGAGGCATCCGATGATGCCAGAGCGTGCTCGCGATTCAACAAAGTGTTGCTCGTGGGCCCCTGACAGCAGCGACCTCGTGGATCATTCCTGCCAGCAGGTCGCGGCCGTCGTGGACTCGGGCGGCGGCGATGCGCGGGAGACCAAGACGACGCGGAGCATTCGCGGTATGCTGGCCCGCGAGGGAGGGCGCGCATTTGAAACAGATCCTGGTTCTCGGTGCGGGAAAGTCCGCGCGCTATCTCATTCACCACCTCCTCGACGAAGCGCAGGAGATGGATAGCTTCATCACCGTGGCAGACATGAACTTCGAGCTCGCCCGGGCGTGCGTGACCGACCACCCGCGCGGCAGCGCCATCCAGTTCGACGTGAACGACAAGGCGCACCGCACGACGCAGATCTCGAACGCCGATGTCGTCGTCAACATGCTCGCGCCGAGGTTCCAGTCGATGATCGCGACCGACTGCATTTACCTCTCTCGCCACATGATCTCGGTCTCGTACGAGGACGACGCGGTCAGGGCGCTGGCGCCCGACGCGCAGAGACAAGGCGTGCTGTTGCTCACGGAGCTCGGCATCGATCCCGGTGTCGACCACATGTCGGCGATGGCGTTGATCCGGCGCGTCCGCGATGAGGCCGGTGCGATTCGAAGCTTCTGCTCCTACGGCTGCGGGCTTCCGGCACCCGATTCGCGCCAGAATCCGATGCGCTACGCGATCACCTGGAACCCTCGCAACGTCGTCATGGCCGGCGAGATGGGGGCGCAGTATCTCGAGAATGGACGGATCAAGATCGTCCCCCACCACGAGGTCTTTCAACACACCTGGCAGGTCGAGGTCGACGGCATCGGGATTCTCGAGGCCTATCCGAACCGCGATTCTCTCGCGTACCTCGTCACCTTCGGCCTCGAGAACGCCCACACCATCATTCGCGGGACACTTCGCTATCCCGGCTGGAGCGAGACGTGGGCTCAGATCGTCAAGCTCGGGCTTCCGAACGAGACGGTGCGAATCCCGAATCTTGCCGAGCGCTCGTACCGCGAGGTCGTCGAGATGTTTCTGCCGGAGAACGCCACGGGTCCGGGAATCGAGCAGCACCTGGCGCGCTATCTCAACATCAGCCCCACGGGTCGCATCATGGAGAATCTGCGCTGGCTCGGTCTGTTCTCGAAGGAGCCGACCGGTTGCCAACAGGAAACCGCGGCTGCGATGATGATCGAGCTTCTGGAACGCAAGCTGCCACTGGAAGCTGACGAGCGGGACATCATCATTCTGCAGCACAAGCTGGAAGTCGAATACCCCGATCCGCAGCGCTCGCCGGAGGTGATCACTTCTACGCTCGCCTACGAAGGCGAATCGGGCGGGTTCTCCGCGATGTCGAAAACAGTCGGATTCCCGACTGCGATCGCGGTTCGCCTAGTGCTTGAAGGGAAGATCCCGTTGACCGGCGCCCAGA
>JBPPMG010000459.1:0-2095 GCA_051305935.1 Thermoanaerobaculia bacterium | reverse complement strand
TCTCCGCGATCTACGGCTCGGACGCGGTGAGCGGCGTGGTCAACATCATCACCGACGCCCACCGCCCGTTCGTCTCCGCTGATTTTCAAGCCGGGGAGAACGGGCTGTTCAACGGCCGGGTCTCCGGCGCCGTGCTCCGAGAAGGATGGAAACTTCACGGCGCCGTCGAGCATCGCACGGACGACGGGTTCGAGGTGAACGACGACATGACGCAGTCGACGGCGCTGCTCGACGCCCAGCGCGTGATCGGCAGGCTCTCGGTTGGGGGGAGATTGAGGTGGAATCGCTATGACGTCGGGACTCCGTGGAGCGTGAACGCGGATGGAACGGCGTTCGAGCTCCATCGGGAGCGAAGAGAGGAAGGCGACGAGTTGGAGATCGCCCTGCCGCTGTCCGGGTTCTTCGGGCGCGCCGAGTACGAGGCGGTCGTCTCCCGGAACGAGCGAACCGATAAGTTCGACGACCCCGACGATCCGTTCGGCCGGTTCTGGGCAAGCACCGATGTCGCGATCGACCGCGCCTCGGCCCGAACGAGATATCGCATCGGCGACCACGCGCTTGCCGCGGGTGGCGAGTGGGAGAGCTCGAGTGTCGATGACGCCTCCTCGTACGGGAACTCGCTCGACGGCAGCCGGCGAGAGAGCTTTGGAGCATTCGTCGAAGACCGCTACACGCGTCCCATCCGGCGCGGCCATCTCGAGGCGAGCATCGGCGCCCGGTTCGACGAGTTCGATTCGTTCGGCTCGCAGATCTCCCCCCGCGCGGCGGTCGCGTGGATTCGTGGAGCGAACAAGTTCCGCGCCGGGTGGGGCGAAGCGTTTCGCGCACCGTCAGTCGGCGAGCTCTTCTTCCCCTTCTTCGGCAATCCCGATCTCGAAGCGGAGAGCTCGACGAGCTGGGAACTCGGGTACGAGCGGCTGCTGGCGCGCGGCCGCGCGACGGCGACCCTGTTCGCCACTGACTTCGACGAGCTGATCGTCTACGACAACCTCACGAACCGCTTCGAGAACGCCGGGGCGGGACGATCGCGGGGAGTCGAGTTGGGATGGGAGCAGCCGCTCGCCTCGACAGTTGCTGCGAGCGCGAGCTATACATGGCTCGACACCGAGGACCGCGACACGGGCGAGAGATTTTTGCGGCGCCCGGAGCACTCGGGCTCGGTCGCGATTCGTTGGGCGGATCGGGCCTGGGCCGCCAGCGCCGTGGCGCTGCACACTGGGGAGCGTCCGGACATCACCGATCTCTTCCCCTGGGGGCGGGTGATCAGTGAGGCCCACACGACCGTGGATCTTCTCGTCGAGCGCTCGTTCGGTGCAATCGCGCCTTACGTCAAGATCGAGAATGCGACCGGCGAAGAGTACGAGGAGATCTACGGCTATCCCAGCGCGGGGCGGCGGGCGATCATGGGCGTGCGGTACTCCGCACGTTGATCGGGCGCGGGCGTCGCATGAGGGTCGTCTCGAAGTTATAATTCGGCGCCTTTACCAAGGAGGGTTCAATGCCGGTAGTTCCGACCGACGACGAGAACGAGTATTTCCATCGGCAGGAGATGGAAAAGCTGCGCAAGGTGCAGAAGGAAGCCGCGGACAGAATGGCGGCGGGCGAGCGTGAAAGACTCCGAGAGCTCCATCACATGCATTGCCCGAAGTGCGGCATGCATCTCCAGGAGTTCGACTTCCGTGGTTTGAAACTCGACCGCTGCGGATCTTGCGGTGGAGTGTGGTTCGACGAGGGCGAGATGGACCACCTTCTCAAGCAGGGGAACGAGATGTTCGATCGCCTGAAGAACTTCTTCCGATAGGCCGCGCTGGGCGTAGGCGAAGCTTTCAGCTTCGCTCACTGGAAGCGCGGCTTTCAGCCGCGCGGATGTACCCCGATTCGCCGAGTCGAAGCTCAAAGCTTCGACTCCTGTGAGCGAAGCTGCAAGCTTCGCCTACCCCCGCGGCTTCTCGCTCTCGGTCGCTGGCGCGTCGCGCCAGCTTCTCGGCATCGATACGAAAGGGTTCCCGCGCAGGAAGAAGCGTAGCGGCCACCACGCGGCCTCCCCGGAATTCTCCACCCCGATCCGGGGCGACACCGCGATGTCTTCGTCGGC
>JBPPMG010000352.1:0-2108 GCA_051305935.1 Thermoanaerobaculia bacterium | reverse complement strand
GCAGCGCCTTCTCGATCGGGCCGGAGAAACGCTCGTCGAAGTTGACTTCGCTCAGCCTCGTGCCGATCAGCTTTTCCGCCGGCAGTCTGGTCAGCCGTTCGATGGCGGGGTTGACGTACAAGCGGCGCAGATCGGGACCGAAGCGGGCGATCAGATCGGGGCTGTTCTCCGCCAGGGCGCGGAACGAATCCGGATCGTCATGCCTGATTGGCGGCGCGGCGGGATCGCGAGATTCCTCGAGACCTTCGGAATGCTCTTCGAGCAGGGCTCTCCGCAGCTGCCGTCGTCGCCGCGCGCCTCGCATCTCGCGATCGACGCTCGCGGGAAGTCTCGCGGGCCGGCTCGTCACGACGATGTCGTTCGCGCCGGCGCGCATCAGGTCCGCCGCCAGGTCCTCGCCGATCGGCTCGGTGACGAGGATGACCGGAAGATCAGGGTCGCTGCTCCTCATCAGTTCGATCGCCGCGAGCGCATCGAGACCGGGGAGCGCGTATCCGCAGAGGACCAGGTCCCACGATCTCTCCGTCAGCGCTCGCGCCGCCGCCTCCCGCGAGCGCACTTCGGTCGCCGTGGGAAGAAAGCCGGCCTGTTTCAACGGCTCCAGCAGTTGCGGAGACACGCCGATGAGAAGAATGTGGATGGGCCCGCTCATGAATTTCGAGTCTGGCGCGGGTCGAGGCGCAGGGGACCGGCGGATCGACGTCGCTGGCGGCGCATCGTACCGCTGAATCGTGCGCGGCGTCACGCGCTCAGCTCAGCTCGCGGCCACGGGGAGAGGGGGGTGGCTCGAACGGGAGCGGAGAGCTTCCTCGTCGCTCGATCTCGCGCGCGAGGAGGCGGGCGAGCGAATCGACTCGCGCGGCCTTGCCCGTCTCGCCCGCATTGCGCAGCAGCTCTGCCGACGCTCTGGCGCTGAGGTATGTGTTGCGGAGCTCTGTAAGGTCGAGATTCAGCATGGTTCCCGCTCGGTTCTTGATCCAATCTGGGGCACGGAGTCGCTGGAAGCCAGAGCGTGGCGGTGAATGGCGGCTCCGGCCCGGCGAGCGGGGAAAAGTGAGAAAAAACGCCCCTGGTCAGGGTTGAAAACCGGCCTCGTGCTGAAATCAGTGAACGCCGCTCATGAGCCTGCGAATCGGGCGGATGAGCAGGGCGAGGACCAGGCCGCCCCCGATGGCAGTCGCCGCCACCAGGCCGAAGAGCTGCCAGAGCGGAAGCGTCTCGTAGAGGCCGGCGGTCCGTCCCCCGAGATAGTTTCCGACGGCGCTGGCGAGGAACCAGACCCCCATCATCAGGCTGGTCACGCGCGCCGGAGCGAGTTTCGTCACGGTGCTGAGACCCACGGGACTGAGGAACATTTCCCCGACCACGTGAAGGAAATAGGTCGCCAGCAACCAACCCGGACCGACCAGTGCGCCGCCCCGGCTGAGCATCGCGGCGAAGATCATCACCACGAAACCGAGACCGACGAACAGCAGGCCGAACGAGAACTTCGCCGGGCTCGATGGCTGCCTCTTGCCCATGCGCACCCAGAGCCACGCGAAGATCGGAGCCTGAATGATGACGAACAGCGCCGGCACCCACTGGAACCAGGATGCGGGAAACTCCGAGCCCATGACGACGCGGTCCGTCTGGTCGCGCGCGAAGAGGTTGAGCGAGGATCCCGCCTGTTCGTAGGCGCCCCAGAAGAAGGAAGCGGCCACGAAGAGGATCACGATGGCGATGAGGCGTTTGCGCTCGACCGGGCTCCAGTAGGGCCGCGTGAGAAGCCAGACGAAAAACGCCGCCGTCAGCCCGAGGAGAAGGACGCCGAAGGAGTTCGAGAAACCGGTCGCCGTGATCGCGATGACCCCGGCCCGCGCGAGCGCAACGACTGCCGCAATGGCGACGAGGGTCAGGACCACGCCGATGACGAGACCGCGGCGCGCCTTCGTGGTCTCGGCGGAGGGCGGAGGGGGAAGCCCGGCATCGCCGAGGTACTTGTAGCCGCGCACATATTGAATGAGGCCGAAAACCATGCCCAGCCCGGCCGCGCCGAACCCGAGGTGCCAGTCGACGCGCTCCCCGAGCCATCCGCAGATGATGGGCGCGGCGAACGCGCCGATGTTGAT
>JBPPMG010000347.1:0-3764 GCA_051305935.1 Thermoanaerobaculia bacterium | reverse complement strand
GCTCCCGGGCGTCTCGGCGGCCGGCGCGGTGTCGCGGATGCCGTTCTCGACCTCGAACACCAGGATCTCGTTCGGCATCGTGGGGGAGGAAGAGCCGGCGAGGCCGCGCCGGACCGATTTCCGGATCGCCGGCCCGTCGTACTTCGGCACGATGGGGATCCGCCTCACCCGCGGACGCCTGCTCACCTCGCTGGACACGGGGGAGTCGATGCCGGTCGCCCTGGTGAATGAGCGGTTCGTCCAGAGATATCTCCCCGGCGCGGAGCCGCTGGGCCGAAGGATCTCGATCGGGGAAGAAATCGTCACGATCGTCGGCGTCATCGGAAACGTGCGCCATGCGGAGATCGTCGCGCAGCCGGCCCCCGAGCTCTACGTTCCGCTCGCGCAGGCGCCGCCGTTCACGATGAGCTTCGCGGTCCGCCACGTCGGCGACGGCGGCTCGATCGGACCCGCCGTGCGAAGCGCGGTCGCGTCGATCGATCCGGGGCAGCCGGTCGCGATGATGGCGACCATGGAATCGATGGTCGATTTCGCGATGCCGCAGCGGATGCTGATGAAGGTGCTCGTCGCGTTCGCCGGCGTCGCGCTGGCGCTCGCCGCGATCGGTCTCTACGGCGTTCTCGCGCACGCGGTCGCGTCGCGCACGCGCGAGATCGGCCTCCGGATGGCGCTCGGCGCCGAGGCGCGGACGGTGCGGCGCGAGGTGATCGGGCGCGGCTTGCGATTGACTGCGATCGGCGCAGTGATCGGCGGCGCCGGTGGTCTCGCGGTCGCGAGAGTGATGCGCGGCCTCTTTGCCGGAGTGTCGCCGTTCGATCCGCTCGCGTTCTTGGCGGCGCTGCTCGTCCTGTTCACCATCGCGCTGCTCGCCTGCTGGGTCCCCGGCTCCCGCGCCTCGAGTGTCGACCCGATCGTCGCCCTCCGGGAGGAGTGACGCGATCGTGAGGGGCTTCATCTTCGTGGCGAGGTGCGGCCACGGCTGATGAGACAAGCGCGATCGGCCTCGGCCGCAACGGCGCGCCGATCTCCGTCGAGCGCGGGGAGGTGTGCGCCTCCAGCTGCGTGGAAAGGAGCACCCCCGGCATGCGGATCGGAGAAAAGCCGGCGCCGGAGGAACTGCTCGAAGGGTTGCGAACGAGGTCCGAGGTGAGTTCTGAAGGATCGGCGGTCGACGTAATCAGGGCGCGGCGAGACGACCGTGATGCTCGGATAGCTTCCTGTTTAGCCGACTGATCCGCCCCGCAGACGGTCCTCTGCTTGCAACCGTACCAAGACTGGTCATGCGATTGCTCCGGTATCTTCTTCTCGCCCTCCTCTCCGCTCTCCCCGTTCTCGGCGCGCAGCTCGTCGCGCCCCGGCCGGTGATTCTGGGGCCAGTCAACCATCCCGACCTGAATCCGGTCTCGATCTCGAACGGCGAGACGACCCTCGTCGCCTGGGAGAACCATTTCTCTCCCTACTGGACTACTCATCGCATCTTCGTCCGCAATCTCGACCGGCCTGGATCTGCATGGAGCATCTATCCGGGTTTTGGCCCCGTTCTGGCGACGAATGGACGCGAGTACCTGCTCGCCTTCTCGCGAGTCGGATCTCGCTTCATTTCGGCTCCGGTGAACAACGTCATCGTGCAGAGCGTCTCCGCCGAGGGTGAGGCGGGAGCTCAGCAGGTGCTGAACCGATCGTTGGAAGGGCGCGCAAGAGCGGCTCAGTGGGACGGCGAGCGGTGGGTGGTCGGCTACACCAGCGACGGAAACGCGTTCGTCGCGTGGCTCGACGAAGATCTTCAGCGCGTCGGATTCGCCGAAGCAGGGGAGGGGCACCTTCTCGACCTCGAGATGATCGATGGCCGGGTATGGGCGTTCGTGACTCGGAATGGCGAGACCGAAGCCCTCGAGCTCTTCTCCGACGGAACGAGGGGCGTGCGGCATCTGCTCGTTAACGCGGTGCCGACTCATTTGGTCGATTTGGTCGGCACAACCGGCGGGGCCCTCCTGCTGGGGAACCGCGAGGGGGGAGTCGGCGTGATTCACTTCCATCCGGTCAGCGGCTTTGGCAGTGAGAACGAGATCGGAGCCGGAGCGCACCTGGCGGATGCGATTCCTTCGAACGGCGGGGCTGCCATACTCCTCGTCGATGACGACGGCGCGGTGATCGTCGACCTCGGTCCCGACGGTGAGCTCGGGTCGATGAATCGGCTGAACGGCTCCAGGGCGGTCTATCTCGGCGAGTGGGCGGAGGGGCTGCTCTACTTCGAGCTGCGTGCGGACGAGGACGACAACCCCTGGACCGCCGGGAGCAACATCTACGCTTACCGTTTAGCGGGGCGCACGCTCCATGAGCCAGCTGAGCTCATCTCGATCGCGAACATCGCATCGCAGATCACGCCCGCCATCGTTTCCACGGGAGAGAACGCCGTCGCTTTCTGGACCGAGCAGATGCAGTCGCCGGAGGGGATCGTTCGCAGTCGCGCGATCGACGCGAGCGGCAATCCGTTCGGACCGATCGCTACGCTGGCCTCCATTCCTCACATCGACGATCTGGCGTTCGATGGGCAGCGGATCTTCGCGGTCTGGACGTCGCTGTCGCGATCCATCTACGCCGCGGCGATCTCCCGCGATGGCGCGACCGCGAACGCGCCGGCCCTCATCGGCGAAGGCGATTCGCCAGCGGTGGCGTCCAATGGGGGAGCGACCTTCGTCGTCTGGCGATCTCCTTCCTCCATCCTCACGGGCACCGCTCTTCGGGAGGATGGCTCGCCCGTGGTGCCTGGCGGATTCCCACTCCTCCCGGCTTTCGGGGAGATGGTCTTTCCCGCGAAGATCACTCCGTTCGCCAGCGGATTTCTCGTTGGGTGGATCGCCCCCGTGGGGATGCGCAACATCGTGCTCTCGCGCGAAGGGACGGTCATGCGGGGAAATGACGTGGGGGGAGAGGGCGATCGGCTCGTCGACGTCGGAAGTGGTAGCAGCAGCGCTCTCGCACTCGTGTCGGCGGAAAACCGCGCACTGCTCCTCGCGTTCGACGGCGACGGACGCTTCTTCGACCGATTCGATCCGCACTGGGGCGCCTCGATCCCGCATTCGATCGTCCCGCTGGGAGGCGATCACTATCTCATCGCCATCGCGCGAGGGAGCGATCTCTACACGAGCGAGGTGACGATGTCGGGCGCGTTCATCACGGGTGTCACGCCTCTCCGCCGCCTCGGTCCGGCAGAAGTGTGGACGGCAGTCGAGGGAGCGCCGCTCGGTCTCTACATCGACGAGGAGGGGGTTCAGGCGACGAAAGGGCCGGAGGTATCGCGGCGGCGAATTGTCGTGCGCCGGTAATTTGCTTCACTCAGCGAGCATCGCGTCGATGTGCCGGCTTAGCTCGACCTCGGAGAGGCGCGTCGGTGCGTAGAGCCGCACAAACCCTTTCCGGTCGACGAGGGCGAACGTCGGCGTGGCGGAGCCGCCGTAGCGGATCATCGCCTCGGTGTCGACGACGACCGGGACGTCAGGCAGGCCGTCATAGTCTTCCTTCCAGCGCGTATCGACCTTCGCCTTCTCGGCTTCCGGCGACATTTCGTCATCGTAAGGGCGCGTCACCGCAACCATCGCCAGGCCGCGGTCGCGATAACGGCTCCAGACGCGCTCGAGCGTAGGCGCCTGCGCCTTGCAGTCACCGCACCATTCGGCGAAGAAATAGAGAAGGACCGGGCGTCCGCGCAGACCCTCGAGCCGGCCGCCGATCTCCGGTGCCGGCTGGCCCTCGAGGGTCAGGAG
>JBPPMG010000144.1:0-15014 GCA_051305935.1 Thermoanaerobaculia bacterium | reverse complement strand
CACAAATCTCTCGCGTTCCTTCACCGGGTCGGTCTCCTTCCAGGCCACGATTCCCCCTCGACTCATCGTCGAGGTGCCGTGTAACCCATCCGCCCGGTTTCTTTGTTACCTATCCGCCCGGTTCATACCCTCTGGCCGTTGGCCTCTGACCTCTGGCCTGCCGTTCGATGTTACGCTTCGCCCATGGCGGATGTACTCGACGTCGAACGCGAGCAGCTCGAGCGGGAAGAGCAGCGGCGGCGATTCGATCGCCTCGCGGAGCTCGTCCGCGAGCGCAAGTTCGTCGAGCTCCGCGTGGAGTTGATGAAGCTCGACGTCCCGGATCTCGCCGACGCCGTGATCGAGCTCTCCGCCGAGGACGAGGCGGTCATTTTCAGGCTCTTGCCGCGCGAGACGGCCACCGCCACGTTCGAGTACCTGCCGCTCGAGGCGCAGGAAGAGCTCCTCAAGGCGATGGGCGACATCGAGGTCGCCAACATCCTCAACGACATGTCGGCCGACGACCGCACGGCGCTCCTCGAGGAGCTGCCGGCGAAGGTGACGCGCGGGCTCCTCAATCTCCTCTCACCCGAGGAGCGGAGGATCGCGAGCCAACTCCTCGGTTATCCCGAGTCGTCGATCGGGCGCCTGATGACGCCCGACTACGTCGCCGTCAAGCAGCACTGGACGGTCGAACAGGTGCTCGCGCACATCCGCCGGTTCGGCCGCGACCGCGAGACGCTCAACGTCGTCTACGTGCTCGACGAGCACGGCGTGCTGATCGACGACATCCGGATCCGCGAGCTCCTGCTCGTCGACCCGTCGACGAAGGTCGAGGAGCTTTCCGACCGGCACTACGTCGCTCTCCACGCGACCGACGACCAGGAGACCGCGGTCGCGCTCTTCCGCAAGCACGATCGGGTCGCGTTCCCGGTCATCGACGCCGCGGGATTCCTGCTCGGCATCGTCACGGTCGACGACGTCCTCGACGTCGCGGAAGAAGAGGCGACCGAGGACATCCAGAAGCTGGGTGGCAGCGAGGCGCTCGACGAGCCGTACCTCGACGTCTCGGTTCCGATGATGGTCCGCAAGCGCGTCACGTGGCTGATCCTGCTGCTGTTCGGCGAGATGCTCACCGCGTCGGCGATGGCGTACTTCGAGGAAGAGCTCGCGAGCGCGATCGTGCTCGCGGTGTTCATTCCGCTGATCATCTCGAGCGGCGGCAACTCGGGCTCGCAGGCGGCGACGCTCGTCACCCGCGCGATCGCTCTCGGCGAGGTCACGATCGCCGACTGGTGGCGAGTCGCATATCGCGAGCTCGCCTCGGGGCTCGCGATGGGCCTGATTCTCGGGGTGATCGGCTTCATCCGCGTGGCGATGTGGGCGCGGATCTTCAACGTCTACGGCGAGCACTGGCTCGAGGTCGCGATCACGATCGGCCTCTCGCTGATCGGCGTCGTGCTCTGGGGCTGCGTGACCGGATCGATGCTGCCACTCATCCTCAAGCGGCTCGGCGCCGACCCCGCGACCTCCTCCGCCCCCTTCGTCGCGACCCTCGTCGACGTCACCGGCATCGTCATCTACTTCAGCGTCGCGGCTGCGGTGCTGGGGGGGAAGCTGTTTTGACGGCAGGCCAAAGGCCAGAGGCCAGAGGCCAGAGCAGGCGGAGATCAGTCCTGAGTCCTGAGTATTGAGTTTGTGGGTTGAAGGGGAAAGTGAAGAGAGAAGAGCGAAGAGAGAAGAGTGAAGAATTGAGAATCCCTGATTTCGCGGCTCCCAACTCTTCACTTTTCTCTCTTCACTCTTCTCTCTTCTCTTCCTCCTCGTAGTTCTTTCTCAGCACTCACGACCCAGCCCTAGTGGCCGCATGCTTTGGCCTCTGGCCTCTGGCCTGCCGTTCAATTCACATATGGCACGACCCGCACGGGGCCGGTCGTCGGTGGTGGGAGGATGCCGGCGTCGCGGCAGTCGACGGGGAGGAAGAGGGTGAAGATCGTGCCGCGTCCCGGCTCGGACTGCACCTCGATGGTGCCGTGGTGGAGCTCGATGAAGTTTTTCGTGAGCGAGAGCCCGAGGCCCGTTCCGCCGCGGCGGGCGCTGCGCGCCGGGTCGGCCTGGTAGAACTCGTCGAAGACGCGGCTGATCTCGTCGGGCGGAATGCCGAGGCCGCTGTCGGAGACCTGGATCCGGATCGAGTCGAAGCCTAACGGGGACTCGAACCGGTTCAGCCGCTTCACCGCCAGCTTGACGGGGCCTCCCTCCGGAGAGAATTTCACGGCGTTCGAGAGCAGGTTGAAGAGGATCTGCTTGAGCCGGCCCTCGTCGAGGGTGACGAGCGGCACCTCGGGCTCGATCTCCCACGCCATCGTCACGTTGGCCTCGGCCGCGAAGCCGCGCATCACGCGATCGACCGAGGCGACCGTGTCGCGCACGTCAAAGGTCTCGAGACGAAGCTCGACCTTGCCCGCCTCGATCTTCGAGAGGTCGAGGATGTCGTTGATGAGGTTGAGCAGGTGGTTCCCAGCGGCGTGGATGTTCTCGAGGAACTTGTAGAGCGCCGGGGGCAACTGTGCGAGCGATGACTGGAGAAGGACGCTGGAGAAGCCGATGATCGAATTCAGCGGAGTGCGGAGCTCGTGTGACATCTTCGCGAGGAACTCGTTCTTCGCCCTGTCGGCCGCGAGCAATTGCATGTTCGTCTCGCGGAGCTCGTTGGTGCGCTCCTGCACACGCTCCTCGAGCGCGTAGGTGAGGTCCTCGAGCTCCTCGTAGAGCTTCGCGCTGTCGATCGCGACGGCGGCCTGGTTCGCGATCGAGGTGAGGAGCAGCACGTCGTCGCGCGTGAACGCGTTGACCTCGTAGCTCTGCACGGAGATCACGCCGACGACACGGTCGCGCGCGATCATCGGCACGCCGAGCCAGGCCTGCGTCTGTAGACCGTCGTCGTAGGACGAGATGCCGATGGCCCGCTCCTCGTCGTTGCGAGCGAGGAGCAGCGGCGCGTGGTTGCGTACGACCCAGTGGTTGAGCCCCTGGCCCGGCGGAATCGTCTGCTTCGGCAGGATCTCATCGTTCTGGATCAGGAGCTCGAGCATCAGGTTGCCGTGCTTCTCTTCGAGCAGCGCGATCGAGAACACGTCCGTGTCGATGACCTTCTTGCACTCGGTGTAGACGGTCATGAGGAGGTTGTCGGTCGTGGTCAGGGAAATCGCGCGTCCGACGTTGGTGAGCGACGCGAGGCGGCGCAGCAACTGGCGGCTCTCGTTCTGGGCGATCGCCATCTTCCTCGTCACCGCGTAGGCAATCACTAGCTGTGTCATCAGCGCCGCAACGGCGACCCAGCCCATCGCGACGTACGCGTGGGTCCCGACGATGGAGAGCGGGAGGGTAAGGAGGTAGATCGAGGTGTCGATCGCGTAGAGCCGTGCCATCGTCTTCGGCGCAAGCTCGAGCGCGCGCCCGGGCGGGATCATGACGAGGCTGTTGGTGATCGCGAGCGCGGCGCCTCCGAGCGCGTGGATCGCGATGGTCCGGGCCGATGGCACGAGCGTGGTCCCGAACCGGCCGCCGAAATATTCGTAGAGCAGCGAGGCGACGAGGATGGGGATGCCGTAGGTGGAGCAGAAGCCGTAGATCCTCGCGAGCGCCGTTCGGCGCGCGCCCTCGTCGCCGGCGTCCTTCACGCTCGCGAGGCGTCCCGCGGCGGCCGCGATCACGCCGATCCAGGCCGACGCCACCGGGCCGAGAAGCGGAAACATCGCGATGTAGACCGTGATCGGGAGCGCGACGGTGATGTTCCGCGCCAGCTCGAAGCGGAGAAGCTGCAGCACCGCCGCCGTGAGACCGAAGATCAGCGCGAGGATCCAGAAGTCCCTGCCGAGCCCGTCCGCGATCTGCCGGGTCGCCGGCCACATCGCGACCGTCGCCCAGATCATCAGCGCGAGGCCGATCGTCCCCTGAATGACGAAGACCGTCTGCAGACCAAGACCGGGCCTCGGAGTTCCTCGTTCCAGGCTCATTTCATGTCCAGCTCACGCAGATCCGGGAAAGATGTTAGCACTCGCCTCCGAGAGCGTCAGCATCGCCCTCGGTCTCGGATAGAATCGGCTTGCCATGGTCGAGCGACGATCCTCTTCAAAGCCAAGTGAGCATCCCTCCCCGAGACGGAGCTTCCCTCTGCCGACGCTCCACGAACTCGACGTTCCGTCACTCGTCGATTCGTGGGCGCACCGGATGTACTACTCGGTCGGCAAGGACGAGTTCACCGCGACGTCGTGGGACGTCTACAAGGCGCTCGCGCTGAGCATCCGCGACCGCCTGATGGAGCGCTGGTTCAAGACGCAGAGCGACTACTACGAGAACGACGTCAAGCGGGTCTACTACCTCTCGCTCGAGTTCCTGATGGGGCTCTCGCTCCTGAACAACATCCTGAATCTCGGCGCGTACACGAAGTACAGCCTCGCGCTCGAGCAGGTCGGCTACCGCCTCGAGCATCTCGAGGAGTACGAGCGCGACGCCGGGCTCGGCAACGGCGGCCTCGGACGGCTTGCGGCATGCTTCCTCGAATCGGCCGCAACGATCGGGCTCCCGTTCTACGGCTACGGAATCCGTTACGAGTACGGCATCTTCAACCAGAAGATCATCGAAGGGCAGCAGTACGAGGCGCCCGACAACTGGCTCCGCTATGGAAACCCCTGGGAGGTCGCGCGCAACGACGCGCTTTTCCCGGTGAAGTTCTTCGGACGCATCGAGCACTACAACGACGAAGAGGGTCTCGATCGGGTCCGCTGGGTCGACACGCAGGACGTCTATGCGATGGCGTTCGACACGCCGATCCTCGGCTACAAGAACGAGGTTGTGAACTCGCTGCGGCTCTGGGCCGCGAAGTCGAGCCGCGAGTTCGACCTCTCGAAGTTCAACGCGGGCGACTACGTCCGCTCCGTCGAGGACAAGAACGGCACGGAGAACATCTCCAAGGTCCTCTACCCGCCGGACGACAAGTACGCGGGCAAGGAGCTCCGTCTCAAGCAGCAGTACTTCTTCTCGTCGGCGACGCTCCAGGACGTGATTCGCCGCTTCCTCAAGAAGAAAGGGCGCAAGTGGGACGAGCTGCCCGACAAGGTCGCGATCCAGCTCAACGACACGCACCCGGCGGTGGCGATCCCCGAGCTGATGCGCGTGCTGGTCGACGACCACCGGCTCGACTGGAGCTATGCGTGGGACCTGACCCAGTCGGTCTTCGGCTACACGAACCACACGGTCCTCGAAGAGGCGCTCGAGACCTGGCCGATGGAGTTCTTCGCCCGGCTGCTCCCGCGTCACCAGCAGATCATCGTGGAGATCGACCGGAGACTGCGCGCCAGCGTCAAGGAGCGCTTTCCCGACGACGAGGCGCGCATCGAGCGGATGGCGATCCTCGACGAGAAGAACCAGCGGCTCAAGATGGCGAACCTCGCGATCACCGGCAGCCACGCGGTCAACGGCGTGGCGAAGCTCCACACCGAGATCCTCAAGCACACGACGTTCCGAGATTTCGAGGAGCTCTTCCCGGGGCGGATCAGCAACAAGACCAACGGTGTGACGCCGCGGCGCTGGCTCTTCAAGGCGAACCCGGGACTCTCGGCTCTGATCACCGAGAGCATCGGGAGCGCGTGGATCGCCGATCTCGAGCAACTGACCGAGCTCGAGAAGTTCGTCGAGGACATCTCGTTCCGCGAGCGCTGGCGCGAGGTGAAGCGGGCGAACAAGATCGCGCTCGCGCACTGGTACAAGCGGGCTCACGGCTTCGACTTCGACCCTGACTCCCTGTTCGACGTGCAGGTGAAGCGAATTCACGAGTATAAGCGCCAGCTACTCAACGTGCTGCACGTGATCGCACACTACATAAGGATCCGCGACGGCTGGGAGCCGGCGGCGCCGCGCACCGTGATGATCGGCGGCAAGGCCGCGCCGAGCTATGTCGTGGCGAAGCGGATCATCCACCTCGTGAACGTCGTCGGCAAGCTCATCGCGGACGACCCTAAGGTCTCGAAGCACCTGAAGCTGTTCTTTCTGCCGAACTACGGCGTGTCGTGCGCAGAGAAGATCTTCCCCGCGTGCGAGCTCTCCGAGCAGATCTCCACCGCCGGGCTGGAAGCCTCGGGGACCGGCAACATGAAGGCGGCGCTCAACGGCGCGCTGACGATCGGGACGATGGACGGCGCGAACGTCGAGATGTGCGACGCGGTCGGGATCGACAATATGTTCATCTTCGGGCATACGGCGCCCGAGATCGTCGACCTCCGCAATCGCGGCGCGCGCTCCGAGGAGTTCATCATCGCGAATCCCGAGCTCGACGCGGTGATCAGGGAGATCGAAGCGGGCGCGATCGAGAAAGCGAGCCCCGGGACTTTCCTGCCGATCGCGCAAATGCTCCGCGGAGACGACCGCTATTTTCATTGCGCGGACTTCAGCCTTTATGTCGCCTGCCAGGAGCGCGCGAGCGACCAGTATCTCGACGTCGAGAACTGGACGCGGATGTCGATCCGCAACGTCGCGCGCATGGGACGCTTCTCGAGCGACCGGACCGTGCGTCAGTACGCCGACGAGATCTGGCGCGTGAAATCGGTCAAGTTCAGGCGGGGAGAGTGACGATGGGCTCGAGGGCGAAAAAGCGGGTGCGTGACGAGGGGAACCGCCCGTCGATGTTCTTCATCGTCGCGATCCTTGCGGCACTGGTGATGCTCGGCGCTGCGTTCGTCGCCTACGTGTCGAAGACTCCGGGCGCGCGGCCCGCGAGCACGACGACGTGGAATGCCGGTTGCGCCCGATGATGTGGCGCAGGGACTCCGGAGCCTGATGTGGCGCAGGCACTCCTGCCTGCGCGCGGTGCGAAGCGCCGCGTTGTAGCCGGGCATTCCGATGCTCGGCGACCCGGTCGTCGACATCGCCGAGCGGCAGATCGGAATGTGCTGCTACGAGGTCGCCTTCGGCGACGCGCAGGCAGGAGTGCCTGCGCCACATTTTCCTCGCGTCGTGCTCAGACCGCCGCCGGCGCCGTCTTCGTCGCAGGGGCGTCCACGGTCTCGGTGTACTCGAAGAGCGGCGTCGAGAGATAGCGCTCGCCCGTGTCGGGCAACACGACGACGACGCGCTTCCCTGCGCCGAGATCCTTCGCGACCTCGATCGCAGCCCAGAGGATCGCGCCCGACGAGATGCCGACGAGAATTCCCTCCTGCTTCCCTAACTGGCGCGCCGCACCGACCGCGTCGTCCCACGTGACGTCGACGACTCGGTCGACGACCTTCGCGTTGTAGATCGAAGGCACGAAGCCGGCGCCGATTCCCTGGAGCCGGTGCGGCGAGTGCGGTCCGCCCTTGAGCACCGTCGACTCGACCGGCTCGACGGCGACGATCTGGATCGACGGGTCGATCGTCTTCATCACTTCGCCCACGCCCGTCACGGTGCCGCCGGTGCCCACGCCCGCGACGACCGCGTCGAGGCGGCCGCCGGTGTCGGCGATGATCTCGACCGCCGTGGTCGTGCGGTGGACCGCCGGGTTCGCGGGATTGTCGAATTGCTCCGAGAGCCATGCGCCCTCGTTGTTGGACGCCCATTCGCGCGCGACGCGCATCGCCTCGCGGACCCCCATGTAGCCGGGAGTGAGGATCAGTTCCGAGCCGAGCGCCTGCAGGAGCTTGCGACGCTCGATCGACATCGTGTCGGGCATCACGAGCACGCAGCGGTAGCCGCGCGCCGCGGCGACCATCGCGAGCCCGATGCCGGTGTTGCCGCTCGTCGCCTCGACGATGATGCCGCCCGGCTTGAGCGCTCCGGAGGACTCGGCGTCCCCGATCATCGAGATCGCGATGCGCTCCTTGACGCATGAAAGCGGGTTGAAGAGCTCGAGCTTCACAAGCACTTCCGCGGCGCCTTCAGGAACCATGCGGTTGAGTCGGACCAGCGGCGTGTTGCCAATCGTCTCGGTTATGTCGTTGTAGATTCGTCCGTGGGGCATCTCGTTCTCCTCTCCTGGTGAAAGACAAAAGCCCGGCCACACAAGGCCGGGCTCCGTTTCGATCGCGTTTTCCTGGTGCGAGGTCAGTTGACGCTCTCGTCGCGGACGCCGGAATTCGGCCGCATACAGCAGCCGCGGGCGAGACGACAGCCGAGCACCTGTCTTGACATTGTGTTTGACAGCGTAAGGCCCGTTCGCTTCACGGTCAATCCAGTTGACGTTTCAGATCGGTAGCATGTGGAGTGCGAAAGCGCAGCTTTCGCGGCGGCGCGAAGCGCCGCACAACCCGCGCCGAAGCGTTGCTTCGGGCGCGAAAGCTTTGCTTTCGCACTCCACATTAGAATGGCGTCGATGAAACTACTCCGCACCCTGGCGCTCGCAGCGTTGCTTCTCACCGGCTGCGGGCGAAGCGTCACGCTCCTCCACTTTTCCGATTACCACGCGCACGCCGTGCCGTTCTATGCGGGCGGAGAGCGTGACGCGGCCGGGATTGCGCGGGCCGTCGCCTATATCGAGCCGTACTCGCGCCGCGGCGACGTCCTCGTCTTCAATGGTGGCGACACGATCAACCGTGGTGCGCCCGCGTTCTCGGACAAGCACCGCTGCGTGGAGTGGCCGTGGTGGAACGGAATCGTCGACGCGATGGCGTTCGGCAATCACGACGCCGACTATGGCGCCGAAGTGTTTCGAGACTGCGCGAAGTCGGCGGCGTATCCGATCCTGTCGGCGAACGTTGTCGATGCGCAGGGCACCCCGGTTTTCGCGCCCGGCGGAAAGCGCTACGCGGTTTTCGAATCCGGCGGCGCGCGCATCGGCGTGTTCGCGCTCACGGGAGACGACTTCACGCGGTTGCTCAAGCCCGAGAGCTCGCCCGTGGAAGGCATCCGCTTCTCCGGCCGTGCGGAGACGGCGCGCGAGATCATTCACGAGCTGAGGGAATCCGAGAAAGTCGACGCGGTCGTGCTGATCGGCCACGCGCACAATCACGAGGACGAGGCGCTCGCGAAGGCCGTCCCGGGCATCGACGTCATCCTGGGAACGCACAGCCACATCGTCGCCGATCTGCACCGCATCGAAGGGACGTCGACCTGGATGATCGCGTCGGGGCAGTACCTGGAGCATCTCAGTCGTGTGGAGCTTCAGTTCATCGGCGGAAGGCTCACCGGCGTGACCGGCGAGGTGGTGCGGATGTCGGCGGCGCTCCCCGAGGATGTGGGGACCAGGGAGAAGGTGGCCGCGCTGCAGCGTCAGCTCGAGATTGACCCGGCGTTCGCGCCGCTCTTCGAGGTGGCGGGCGAGTTGGAGGCCGAGCTCGGCATCGAGCGCCTGAATGAAGAGAATGCTCCGCTTGGCGTGTTCGTGATGGACGCGGTGCGAGTCGCGGCGAAGGCCGACCTGGCGATCTCGACCTCGAGCAGCTTCCGCGCGGCGCTTCCTCCGGGACCGGTGCGCGAGACCGATCTTCGGGATGCGCTGCCGTACGACAACGCGATCCTGCGATTCGAGGTCGACGGTGCGACGCTCGCGGCAATTTTCGATCGCGCGATCTCGCTTCGCGGCACCGACTCGTTCCTGCAACTCTCCGGCGTCGCGCTCGGGGCAACGGGAGCGGCGAGCCGCGTGGATGGGAATTCGATTGTCCCCACCGGACGCTACTCGATCGCGACGACCGACTACCTCACGAAGGCGTCACCGTATCGGGACCTGTTCGCGGAGAGAAAGGTCGTCGACACGGGAGAGCGGGTGCGAAGTGTCGTTAGGGCGAGGATCGCGTCGAAGAAGTAGGGGCGCCGCTCAGGACGTGATCGACGTGCCGAGAGCACGCCACTCTGCGCCCCTCTCACGCCGTGTCGTCCTGAGCGAAGCGAAGGACCTCTCAGGGTTCCACACACGCGCGACAAGGCAGAAAATCCAGAGGGCTGAAGACTTCGGCTGTACAACCTGAGAGGTCCTTCGCTGCGCTCAGGACGACAACTGGTGCGACCGGCGCACGATCCTTCGTGTTGCGCCACACCTTCCGCCCTCTTGGCACTTGCGACTGCGGCGACCTACGGTTTTCGCAACGCCTCTCTCGCGGCGACCACGCGCGCGAGCGCTTCCGCGGGCGTTGCTCCAAGCGCGGTGAGGTGTCCCATCTTCCTTCCCGCGCGCGCCTCCCGTTTGCCGTAGAGATGGAGCTTCACGTCGCCGTCCGCCAGAGCGACGTCCCAGGGAGGCTCGCCGTTCGTCCAGAGGTCGCCTAACAGGTTCGCCATCGCGGCCGGACGGATCGCCGCGTCGCCGAGCGGAAGGCCGCAGATCGCGCGGACGTGTTGCTCGAACTGGCTCGTGAAGGCGCCCTCGATCGTCAGGTGGCCGGAGTTGTGGACACGCGGCGCCAGCTCGTTGACGAGAATCGCGCCGTCGGCGCAGAGAAAGAGCTCGACGCACATGACGCCGACGACTTCGAGGTGCTCGAGGATCTGACGCACGATCTCGATCGCGTGATCTGTCGTCTGATCGCCGACTCCGGCCGGAGCAACCGTCGTGTCGAGGATGTGCGCCGCGTGAACGTTCTCCATCACGCCCCAGTGCGCGAAGGCGCCGTCGAGCCCACGCGCGGCGACGACGGAGATTTCTTTCTCGAACGCGACGAACGATTCGAGGATCGCCTCGCCCCCTCCGACCGACGCCCACGCGTCGGCCACGTCGCCCGGGGTCGCGATCCTCGCCTGCCCCTTGCCGTCGTAGCCGAGGGTCGTCGTCTTGAGGACGGCCGGCAGGCCGACTCCGCGCAACGCGTCGTGGAGCGCCTCGACGGAGTCGATCGCGGAAAAGGACGGCACGCCGATCTCGAGGTCGACGCAGAGCGTTTTCTCCCGCACGCGATGCTGCGTCACCTCGAGCACGCCGCTCGACGGCCGCACCGGCGTCACGGCCTCGGCCCATCGAACCGTTTCTACGGGGATGTTCTCGAACTCGAGCGTGATGACGTCGCAGAGCCGCGCGAATCGCTCGACCGCGATCCGATCGTCGTAGCGGGCGACGGTCTCTTCGTTGGCGACCTGCGCGGCCGGAGAATTCTCCTCCGGGCCGAACACGTGGACGCGATAGCCCAGCGGCTGCGCCGCCAGCGCGATCATCCGGCCGAGCTGGCCGTTGCCGAAGATGCCAATGGTGGAGCCGGGCCTGATCATTGTCGTCATTGTGCCGCTGCAGGGATCGGAGTCGTGAGCCGCATGAACTCGAGGGTGCGCATTTCCATCCATGGATAGAACGGATTCCAGCGAAGGCGGAGCATCTCGCCCGGGCCGATCTGAAGCACACCGCGCTCGCCGCGCAGCGCCGCGATTCCGATTCTGATTCCCGGGCTGGGCACCGATTCGTCGCCGCCGTAGAGCGGATCGTCGAAGCGCATCGGGAGCGCGACGTGAGAGAGGGAGAAGACCGTGCGCGGCCACTCGAGGCCGAGCGGCGTGTCGGTCGCGACCGGCTGGCCTGACTTCCGCGTCCGCGCAACGACCGCGAGTGATTGCGGGCTCTCGTTCGTGACGACCGTGATGTCGAAGGTAGGCTGCGCTCCCTCGAGCAGCCGCTTCATCGCAGGCTTGGGATCGTTGGCGAGCACGTATTCGATCAGCGCGTGGCGATTGATGTCGAAGAGTACGAGCTCGTGTCCGCTGGCGGGCAGCTTGTCGAAGAGCCCGGACACCACGCCCGGAGCGGACACCGTCGCATCGACGCCCGACTGGAAGGCCAGGATCGGAGGCATGCCGGCGAGCTTCTGCGGACCGGCCGCCTCGAGCTTCGACCGCACCTCGATCGCAAGCCGGTAGACCAGGTCGCCGGCGTTGACCGCGAACGAGTTGTACTTGAACGGGTCGTACTCCGGGCCGAGCGATTCCCACTCGAGCTTCTTCAGTCGAAGCAGATGCCCGAGCCGCGACTGCCAGATCGCGATCGCGGCCGCGGGGGTGACGGCGATCGCCGGCGAGATGAGCACCATCCCGGCGAGCCTCGGAAGCTCCGGTTCCTCGAGGCAGCGCAGCCCGTAATGAACCCCCAGAATGCCGCCGGTCGAGTAGCCGACCAGGTAGACAGGCGCGCCGTTTGCCTCGCCGTGCGCGTTCCGCACGGCAAGCTCGACGGAGGCGGCAAAGTCCTGCCACGTGACGCCGACGAGTCCCCCCGGAATGGTTCCGTGGCCCGGAAGTCGCAGTCCGACCACGTAGGCGCCTTCGGCGTGCAGCCGCTCGGCGAGGGAATGCAGGGAGTACGGCGAGTCGGACGTGCCGTGCACGAGGACCACCACGGCCTTCGGCTGCGCCGCCGGAAACTCGAATGAGCGGTTCCAGTTGCGGGGCCAGCGCGTCGGGTTCGAGAGGCTGTCGCGGGTGTAGCGGTTGATGTTCGACTGCTGCGCCGCCGGGACGCGCGCGATGATCCGGTCGTCGAGTTGCCTGAAGAGCCTCTCCTCCAGCGCGAGGTAAGCCGGGAAGGTGTCGATGCCGCGATTGGCACGAAACTCCTCGTCGAGCTCGACGGTGTGCCAGACGGAGAGCTCTGGACGGCCGTTGAGGTAGAGGACGCCTAACGTGACGAGAAGGACGACGTTTCCGAGGAGGAACCAGCCGAGCGCGCTCAGCACGCGGCGCGTCACTCCGAGGATTCGCGCCCGCGTTCCCGGTCTTGCCGCGGGCGGAAGTTCGCTGGAGGGAGTTTCGGGCATCGAGGCTCTCTCTCTCTAGTCGAGTGTGGCGCCGCGCACTTCCTCGGTTTGTTTCGCCCGGAACGCGCGAAGCTTTTCTCGAAGCTCGGGCCGGGTCGTGGCAAGAATCTGCGCGGCGAGGAGGGCGGCATTCTTCGCTCCCGCCGCGCCGATCGCGAGGGTGCCGACCGGAATGCCAGCCGGCATCTGGACGATCGAGAGGAGCGAGTCGAGGCCGCTGAGCGCCTTGCTCTGCACGGGGACACCGAGGACCGGGACGAGGGTGTGCGAGGCGGTCATGCCCGGAAGATGCGCCGCGCCACCGGCGCCCGCGATGATGACTTCGATGCCGCGCGACTCGGCCGTCTTCGCGAACTCGGTCATGCGATCGGGTGTGCGGTGGGCCGAGACGACCTCGCACTCGTGCGCGATGCCGAGCTCCGTGAGGACGTCTGATGCGTTCTTCATCGTCTCCCAGTCGGTGCGGGAGCCCATGATCACAGATACGAGAGGCTTGGTTTCACTCATGGTTGTTTCTCAATTCTACATTCTGCGTTCGACATTCTTGATCTCGGTTTTGGCTCGGGGGACAAGAAACCGAAATGAAGAATGTCGAATGCGGAATGAGGAATGAAGAATGGGGCGTGCGCGGGCTGCGACACCGTCCCCGGGCTAGCTTGCCGTGACCCACTCCACTGCCAGCTCCTCCGCCCAGTACCTCGGTGTGCGCAGCGGGCCGGAGACGAAGCCGATGTGCCCGCCGCGGGGCGTGACGATCACCTCGGCGCAAGGCGGGGCGAGAGCGCGCACGCGATCGAGAACCTCCGGCGGGAGGAACGGATCGTCCATCGAGTTCAGGCAGAGCGTCGGCGTCGTGATCCGGTCTAGCAGGCGGATCGAGCTGCATTTCGCGTAGTACTCGTCGGCGCCCGACATGCCGTGGAGCGGCGCGGTGGCGAACTCGTCGAAATCGCGGAACGTCGAGGAGCGCGCGATCTTCGTGATGTCGAGCTTCGACGCGGTCTCCGGGAACTCGCGCACGATCCGGATCGCCTTTTCGACGAGCGTACGGACGAACGCGCGGACGTAGAACGGACCGAGGCCGCTCTCCATGTAGGCACCGCCGGCGCCGAGATCGTACGGGACGGAGAGGGCGGCGGCGGCGCGCACGAGTTGCTGGCCGGGATTCTCGCCGAGCCATTTGAGCAGCACGTTGCCGCCGAGCGAGACGCCGATCGCGCGCAGCGCGGTCGCCGGTGACCGGCGCGCGAGCTCGCGTACGACGAAATCGAAGTCGGTCGTCTCGCCCGAGTGGTAGAGCCGCGGGCGGCGATTCGGGATATGTCGATTGAGATCGTTCGGGTCGCGCGCGCACGAGCGAAAGTTCATCGCCGTCACGGCGAGCCCGCGCGCGAGCGCGAGCTGCGCCATCCCCTGGACGTAGACCGAGTTCGAGCTCCCCTCGAGCCCGTGAAGAAAGATGACGCGCCCGGAAGCGCTGTCGTCCCCCGCGTGATCGAGCAGAAGCTCGTCGCCGTCGGACGTGGTCAGCGATTCCCTCCGGAACGCCACCGCCCGCCGGGGCCGCACCATCCGTCCCCAGACGGTCTGCAGATGAGGCGAGGGAAGCCACCAGGCAGGTGGGTACGCGCCGTTGGTCGTCACGCTCCGGGTTTCCTCAGAAGGAGCCAGTAGGCGACGGCGTTGATGACGATGACGCTGATCCCGAGGACGATCTCGACGCGGCGTGTTAGGCCGTCGGGATAGAGGATGTGCAGGATGTAAGTTTCGATGAAGCTGCCTTCGTAACCTTCCTGTCCGCCTCGCCGGCGGAGCCAGTTCTCCAGCGGAGTGAGGGGGCAGACGAAGTGAACCAGCTCGATGACGGCGCCGTAGATCGCAACCGGCAGGTGAATCCAGGGGAGCCAGCGCCACTTCAAGGAAAGAAAGCCGCCGAGCACCACGAAGATCACGAAGAGCAGGTGGACGAAGAGAACGAGATCGGCAGCGAGGCGATAGAGCATGTCCGTGCGCATTGTAGAGGGGATCGGAGGAGGAACCGCTCGCGGAGGCATCGGTTGCGGGAGTGAAAGGCCGGGTCGGGCTCGGGATCGTTGGCATCGACAACCAAGAGTCAAAGGCCGGGCTCGGGCTCGGGATCGGGCTCGGGATCGGGAAAGGCAAAGACCGTTCCCGGGCGCGTTCACGTTCACGAGAGAGGCCGAGGGTTGTTGGTCCTGCGCCGCTACGCGGCGCGAAACGAATGGATGCGTCGTTCCCCCGGTCCCGCTCCGCGGGACCGGGGGCTAAGATCGGCCGTCGCTACGCGACACCGAGGCCGGTCTCCCAAGG
>JBPPMG010000302.1:0-1974 GCA_051305935.1 Thermoanaerobaculia bacterium | reverse complement strand
AGTTCCCCGACTACCCGTTGCCGCCCGGCGAGACGCCGATGTCGTTCCTCCGCCAGATCACCTGGAACGCGGCGCGCGCGCGGTTCCGCCCTCTGACGGCAAAAGCGCAGGCGCAGATCGAGCGCGAGCTGAACATGGTCGAGAAGCTCGATCTCCCCGGCTACTTCCTCATCGTCTGGGACATCGTTCAGTTCTGCAATCAGGAGAACATCCTCGTCCAGGGGCGCGGCTCCGCGGCGAACAGCGCCGTCTGCTACGCCCTCGGAATCACCGCGGTCGATCCCGTCAAGATGGAGCTCCTCTTCGAGCGCTTTCTCTCCGAGGAGCGGGGGGAGTGGCCGGATATTGACCTCGATCTTCCGTCGGGTGACGATCGGGAGAAGGTCATCCAGCACGTCTATCAGAAGTACGGCGTCCACGGCTCGGCGATGACGGCGAACGTCATCACCTACCGCGAGAAGTCGGCCGCGCGCGAGGCAGGAAAGGCCCTCGGCTTCTCCGCCGAGCAGATCGACCGCTTCGCGAAGCAGATCGGGCGATGGACCTTCGGCGAGATCCGCGACAAGGTCGACGCGCTCCCGAACGAGATCGCCGCGGCGGGGCTCTCGTGGGAAGACAACCGCGTCCAACTCCTCGTGAAGACCTGGACCCGTCTCATCAATCTCCCTCGTCACCTCGGCCAGCACTCGGGCGGCATGGTCATGGCGCGCGGACGTCTCGACGAGGTCGTGCCGCTCGAGCCGGCGGCGATGCCGGGGCGCGTCGTCATCCAGTGGGACAAGGACGACTGCGCGGACCTCGGGATCATCAAGGTCGATCTCCTCGGGCTCGGCATGCTCGCCGCGATGAAGGAAACGCTCCCGCTCATCCGCGACAACGAGAATATCGAGGTGGATCTCGCGCACCTGCCGCAGGATGATCCGCTCGTTTACAAGATGCTGAACGAGGCGGACACGGTCGGCGTGTTTCAGGTCGAGAGCCGCGCTCAGATGGCGAGCCTGCCGAGGAATGCGCCGAAGACCTTCTACGACATCGTCGTGCAGGTCGCGATCATTCGCCCCGGGCCGATCGTCGGCGGGATGATCCGGCCGTTCTTCGAGCGGAGGCAGGGGAAGCGGCCGGTCGAGTACCCGCACCCTTCCCTCGAGCCGATCCTCCGGCGGACGCTGGGCGTCCCCTTGTTCCAGGAGCAGCTTCTCCGCATCGCGATGGTCGCGGCGGGGTTCACGGGGGGAGAAGCGGAGGAGCTGAGACGGGCGATGGGATTCAAGCGCTCGGTCGACAGGATGACGACGATCGAAACGCGGCTGCGCGAGGGGATGACGAAGAACGGGATCGAGGGGAAGGCGCAGGACGAGATCGTCCGCTCGATCACCTCATTCGCGCTCTACGGCTTTCCGGAGTCGCACGCGGCGAGCTTCGCCCTGATCGCCTACGCGAGCGCGTATCTCAAGGCGCGGCATCCAGCGGCGTTTTATGTCGCACTGCTCAACGCCTGGCCGATGGGGTTCTATCACCCCGGAACGCTCGTAAAGGACGCGCAGCGGCACGGGGTCGAAGTCTTCCCGATCGACGTGCAGAAGTCGGGATGGATGAACCGGTGGGAGAAAGGCGGTGTGCGGCTCGGGATGCGCTTCGTGAAGGGATTGCGCGAGTCGGCCGGGCGGGCGATCGAGAAGGAGCAGGCGCGCCGCCCGTTCCTCGACGTCGAGGAGCTCGCGCGGCGGTGCGGATTGAAAGACGACGCGCTGCGGCGGCTCGCGTGGGCCGGAGCGCTCGCTTCGTTCGGGGTGACGCGGCGCGCGGCGCTCTGGCAGGCGTCGAAGGCGGCGAAGGATCCCGGTACGCTCTTCGCCCCGACCGAGCGGGTCGACCCGGCCGCGCGGTCGCCCCTGCCGGAGACGACGCCGCTCGACGACACGCTTGCCGATTACGCGGCAAGCGAGATGACGACCGGCCCGCATCTCATGGAGC
>JBPPMG010000254.1:0-5287 GCA_051305935.1 Thermoanaerobaculia bacterium | reverse complement strand
CGTTCCCGGGTTCAGTAAGAACGTCTGTGCCATCGTCCGTCGATGCCGCGGCTTCAGCCGCGCCGCTCACTCCAGATCCTCACCGAGACGCGGTTCGGGCCGATCGTCGTCATGATTTGGCCGGCTTCAGGTGCAGCTTCCGCGCGGCGAAGTCGCGATTGACCACCGTCGCGATCAACTGGCGGATCTCCAGGAGCGCCGGGTCGTCGCGGTCGAACGCGAGCCCCGACCGGTAGCTCGCTCCCCGCTCGCTGTTCTCGAGCTTGCAACGGGCGACCGTACAACGGATATGCAGACTCGCCGCTTCGAATTCGAACTCGAGCACGACCTGCTTGCCACTCGAAAGTGGAAAATCGTGCTCGATCCGCGCACCAGTCGAGCTCACGTCGATCAGGGTCACGCGGTTCGTGCCGATCTTCGCCGTGAGCGGCGAATCGAAGCGGATGCGCTGAATGTTGCGTCGCTCGCTTTTGGATTTCATGAGTGTGTCGGGACGAGGCAAGTGTAACCGAGATCGTAAACCGAACCGGATCCGGATACCAACCAACGATACATGAGTTGCCCCGTCGATCCGTTTCCCGACCTCTGCGAAACTCATCTCCGGGACACGAGCAGGGCCGTCGTCGCACCGGCGCGGTGGAGCTACAACCTCATCGTCCTGGTTCGCACGGAACTCCGGGCGGATTCCTCCACCCGGAACCTCATCGACGAGATCGTCTGACCCTGGAGAGTCTCGACGACGACCTTCCACTCTCCGGCAGGGATGTTGTCCTTGAAGCTGTAGCCACGGTACCCGTCCGTGCGTCCACCCCGGATCGGGAACGGGACGACGCTCATCGACACCCAGGATCCCCCCTCGAGGCGCAGCCAGCGGTGCCTAACCGTCGTTTCGATTCCGCGTGGAATGAAGATCGACGACGCGCACCAGACTCGCGCCCCGGGAGCCTTGTGGACCACCTGGCGCCTCCAGAAGTAGAGCGGTTCTCTCGGCTCGAAGGTCACCAGGTACTCGCTCCCCACTTTCCTGACATCGTGTCCGACCACGAGTCGCTTGCCGACGAGAGGCACGGGGGGGATCAGGTTCAGCAGGTGCATCGACATGAGGACCAGCGCGACCGCGCCGGTGGGCCAGAGTCTGTGCTTGCGCAGCGAAAGCCTGTCGAGAAGCGCGGCGAGCACCACCGCGATTCCCGTGCTCGCGTAAAACCAGAGTGGGTTGATGCTGCGGAACAGGTGAGGCAGCATGAAATTAAGGAGCATCACGCCGCTCACCGTCAGCATGGCCCACGACAAGGTCAGCTTGTCGTACTGGCGCTCGAGGAACTCGTTCGCGACCAGCATCGCCGCGAGCGCGGAGACGATCGCGAATCCCCAGAAGCTCCCCGCGCTGATGAAGTAGAAGACGACCAGCGCGCTGAAGACATTGCCCAGAAAGAACTGGAGCGCGAAGTTCAGATACTGGGAGCCGCGGAATCGCGCCTCCCGGCCGCGCAGCACGAGAATCGCCGCGCAGATCACGTAGTACCCGGAAAGAATCAGGAGATCGGCCGGCTTGATCGTCCTCCCGATCGTCATGACATCCCAGAAAAACCCGCCAAGGAAGGCGAGAGCCGGAAGAAGCCGCTGGAGCGGCCCGGGACTTCTCGCCCATGCCTCGGCGCGGGCAAACGCTCCGGCGGGAGCGGGAACGGGTGCCGAAGCATCCGGAGGTTCTGGCGGAACGGCGTCCATGACCGACGGAGTCTCTACGAGTGCGACGGGCGCGTCAACGTCCCGGGTGTGCGTGCGGTCACGTCGGGGCGTGAGTCGCGTCGATGGCACGCCTTCGATCGCCTGCGGTAGCCTTTGCGTCAGCAAATCAGCCCGGGGCGCACCGCCGCGTCCCCGGCCTCCCGGAGGAAGCGATGAACCAGGACTGGCAGAAGAAAGCCGTATCGCCGGAGGACGCCGTGAAGCTCGTCAAGAGCGGTTCGCGGATCTTCGTTCACGGTATGGCGGCCACACCGACCCCGCTGACCAACGCGCTCGCAGCGCGCAACGATCTCCACGACATCAGGATGTACCACCTCCACACCGACGGGGAGTGCGCCTGGGCGGATCCGGAGCACGCCGAACGGATTCGCGCGGTATCGCTCTTCACCGGCGCCCCACTCCGGAAAGCGATCGAGGAGGGGCGCGCAGACTTCGTCCCGGTCTTCCTCAGTGACGTCCCCAGGCTGTTCCTCACGAAGACGCTGCCGCTCGACGTTGCGATCCTGCAGCTCTCTCCGCCCGACAAGCATGGCTACTGCACGCTCGGCTCGTCGGTCGACACGGCGCTCGCCGCGTCGCAGTCGGCGAGCCTCGTCCTCGCCGAGATCAACGAGCGGATGCCGCGGACCCACGGCAACACTCTCGTTCACCTCAGCAAGATCCACGCGTTCATCCACACCGACCGGCCACTCCACCTGCACACGCTCTCCCATCCGAACGAGATCGAGTCGGCGATCGGCGCGCACGTCGCGGACCTGGTGCCCGACGGGGCCACGCTCCAGATGGGGATCGGTGCGATCCCCGATGCAGCGCTCTCACGGATGACTCACAAGGTCGACCTCGGAATCCACACCGAGATGTTCTCCGACCGCGTGATCGACCTGGTCGATGCGGGCGTCATCACAAACCGGCGCAAGAAGGTGCACAAGGGACGAATCGCAGTGAGCTTCGTCGTCGGGTCGCAGCGTGTGTTCGACTTCGTCGACGACAATCCCTACGTCGCGTTCTTCCCCTGCGATCACACCAACGACACCGCGGTCATCCGAAGGAACGACCACGCCGTGGCGATCAATTCGGCGCTCGAAGTCGACCTCTCGGGACAAGTCTGCGCCGACTCGATGGGTTACAAGATCTACTCCGGAATCGGCGGCCAGATGGACTTCATCCGCGGCGCGGCGCTGTCGGAAGGGGGCATGCCGATCATCGCCCTCCCCTCAACGGCGAAGAGCGGAACGATTTCACGGATCGTCCCCGGGCTCAAGGAGGGCGCGGGCGTGGTCACCACGCGCGGTCACGTGCACTGGGTCGTCACCGAGTACGGCGCCGTGAATCTCTGGGGCCGCTCCCTGCGCGAGCGTGCAGAGATGCTGATCTCCATCGCCCACCCCGACTTCCGCGCCGAGCTCAAGCAGTTCGTCAGGAACGTGCGTCACTACACGATCGCCTAGTCCGGCGCCGCGATTCCGGCGCGGGCCTTCCGGCCCGCGCCCCTATGCTTCCGGCGGCCCGTCGAAGGCGCCGCCGCGCAGCCGGAGGAATCACTACCTCCACGGCGGGCGAACGAATTACCGTCATGTGGGAATGCCGGAGAATGCGAACTCGCTATCTTTGGATGATTGAAGAGGTTGCGCCCGGGAGATAGTGTGACCACTACGGGGCCCTGGCGCCCATGAGTTTGAGCTTGAAAGGCCGTGGCGTCATGAAGCAGAGCGGACTCGACTACCAGAGCATCTTCGAGCGGAATGCGACCGGCGTTTGCCGGCTCGACGCCGCAGGCCGCGTCATCGACTGTAACGACGCGCTCGCCACGCTGCTCGGCTACTCGACGCGCGCGGAATTGCTCACGGCCGCCCGCCTCGACTACGTCAACGACTCCGACGGAGAGCTGATCATCGCCGCGCTCCGCGATCTCGGCGAGCTCCGCACGATCGAGGTTCCACTCCGCAGGCGCGACGGCGCCGTCATCTGGGTCTGCCAGAATGCGACCGCAGCGACAGATCCGGAGGGGCGCGTCGTCTTCGACGCGGTCGTGATGGAGACGAGCGAACAGCGCGAAGCCGTCCAGCGGCTCGAGCACTTCTCGCTGCACGACCCGCTCACCGAGCTGCCCAACCGGTCGCTCTTTCTCGACCGGCTCTCCGTCGCACTCGCCTCGGCCCGCCGCAACCAGCGAAGGATTGCGGTGCTTTACGTCGACCTCGACTTCTTCTCGGCCGTGGTATCGAAATGGGGCCAGTCGACCGCGGAACGAATTCTCAAGCGCGTCGGCGTGCGACTCTCCGACGCCGTGAGGGTCGAGGACAGCGTGGCCCGGATCGGCAGCGACGAGTTCGCGCTCCTCGTCACCGGGTTTGGCGACGAGGAGACCTGCGCGATCATCGCCCAGCGCGTCGTCGACTCGATCGCACAGCCGTTCGTCTTCGACGGACACGAGATTTCCGTCGCCTGCAGCGTGGGGATCGCGGTCTTCCCCACCGATGGCGCCGAGTCGGATGCCCTTCTCGACAACTCGCGAGAGGCGATGCTGCGAGCGAAAGAGACCGGGCGCAATTCGTACCAGTTTCATCGGAATGCCGTCAGTCAACGGGCCCTCGAGCGGGCGCTGCTCGTCGGCGGTGTCCGTCGCGCCCTCCAGCAGGGAGAGTTCGTCCTCCACTATCAACCGGAGATCGATACCCGAACCGGACGGATCGATTGCATCGAAGCGCTGCTCCGGTGGAACCATCCCGAGTTCGGCCTCATCGAGCCGGCACGCTTCCTTCCCGTGGCCGAGGCGGCATATCTCGCAGACTCGATCGGCGAGTGGGTCATGACCGAGGCTTGCCGCCAGGCGAGAGAGTGGGAGACCATCGGCCTTAACGGCGCACGTATCGCGATCAACCTCGCGCGCCAGCAACTCGAGAAGCCCCACCTGATCGACGATATCGATCGCATCTTCCGCGACGCCGGGGTCAGCCCCTCGATCCTCCAACTCGAGATCAGCGAGCGGGCGATCCCGGACTGCAAGGAAATGCTCGACACGCTGAACGAGCTCAAGTCGTTCGGCTCGCAGATCGCCATCGACAACTTCGGCACGGGACGCTGTTCGTTTCACCAGCTCAAGTTGCTTCCTGCCAATACTTTGAAGATCGACCGCAGCTTCATCCAGAATGTGCCTGGGAGCCGCGAGGACAGCGCGATCGTGGAAGCGATCCTCACGATGGCGAACGGACTCCAGCGTCGCGTCGTCGCCGAGGGAGTCGAAACGCGCGAACAGATGTTCTATCTACAGCAGAAGCGCTGCACCGAGATGCAAGGTTTTCTGTTTGGTAAACCGATTTCGGCGCATGATATGGAGGAAGCGCTGCGACTCCAGCATTGAAACGGAACGGGCGCTTCCGTCATTATAAGTATTGAACGCCGGCGGAATCGGCCCGCCGAGGGACTTCCCGCTTGCCGTGTCAGCCCGTGGACGAGCGCTGACTCCGGGGCCAAGTAGATCGGCATCCTCCATTCCGGGAGGGCACGGCACAGCGGGGGGTCCTTCGGCGGGCCG
>JBPPMG010000235.1:0-8913 GCA_051305935.1 Thermoanaerobaculia bacterium | reverse complement strand
GTCGAACTCGAGCGTCCAGGTCGGGAGTGCCGTGGTGGCGTTTCCGAAGCTTGCGATGGCGGGGTACTCGACCGAGGTCTTGATCTTCTGGGCAGGAGGGACGCCCGCCGCGACCAGCCCGGCGAACTGCGGGTTACCGGTCGGGATCTGCTGGAAATCGGCGTCGCCTTCGTAGTCGATCGTCATCGCCGCGCGGTAGTTCACACCCACGCTCCAGGTTTCGCTGGGACGGAACATGAAGCCGACGTTCCAGCCGAAGTCGTCGTTGTAGTCGTCACTCTTGAGCGCGATGTGCCCGATGTCGGCAATCTGCTGGGTGAACGGATTGATCGCGGGGAGGTTGCGCTCGAGGGCGACCTTGCTCACGCGGTACTCGACGCCGACGCCGACCGCGAACTTGTCGTTCGAGGTCTTCCACGCGAACGACGGCTGAAGCGAGAAGACCTTCAGGTTCGTGTCCTGCGCGATGAAGCGTCCGGAGAAGTCGTCCTGGCTCTCCCAGTGAGTGCGGAGTCCGAACGGAGCGAACTGGCCGACTCCGAACGTCGCGTTCTCTCCGACGGGGATGATGAGGTACGCATTAGGCGGGGTGAAGAGATGGTCTTCGAACCCTTCGGTTGTCCCGGATCCGGGGAACTCGTAGTCTCCCCCGGTGAACTCGTTCCGGAACGAGATCAGCGTCCCGCCGAGCATCGCGGTCGTTTCACGCTGGAACGCGATTCCGGCGACGTTGTAGAAGATCGCGCTCGGATCATCGGCGGTCGCGGCGAACGCGCCGCCCATGCCGGTGGCTTTCGCCCCCTGCTCGAAGATCGAAAAGCCCGCGGCGAAACCGAGGGGCGCGATCGAGAGCGTGATCAGCGCAAGCGCCAAAATACGAAATCTGGAAGGACGCAAGGTAACCTCCTTGTTAACGCGATTGTCAAAGGATGGGATGTCAACTCCAAATCGCGCACAGCATAGCATAGGATATCTGCTTCAAATCCGTGCAGTTGCGCCTCGAATCCACCTCGCCGTCCGGAAGGAAATGCCATGAAGAAGACACTGTTCGCGCTCGTTGCCGTCCTCCTCGCTCTTCCCGCGCTCGGCGGGGCGACCTACGACTTCAAGACCGTCGTGGAGAAGGGGGCTGGCGGCCTCGTCGGCAAGGCCTCGATTGAAGGATCGAAGGTCCGGATCGACATCGCCGACGGAGACGACGTGCTCCTGCGCGACGGAAACGTGATGATCTCCGCCGACGGAGGCAAGACCTTCACGATCCTCGACCAGAAGAAGAAAACGTACTACACGCTCGACATCCAGCAACTCATCTCGAGCCTCGGTTCCGTCATGAACTCGATGGGCGGAATGTTCAAGATGTCGTTCCAGAATCACAGTGTGAAGTCGTCGGCTCCCGCGCCGGGCGAGACGATCGAAGGCTTCGCGACGACGAGGTACGTCGTCGACTCGAGCTACGATCTGGCGATCGAGGTCTTCGGCCGGAAGAATGTGACGAACGTGAAGTCGAAGACGGAGACCTGGTCGACCGACAAGCTGAGCAGCGAGTTCGTGACGTTCGTGCAGCAGAAAGGCTTCAAGACGGGGCTCGAGGAGCTCGACAAGTTCATCGAGAAGGAAGCGAGCGGCGTGAAGGGCTTCCCGCTCAAGCAGGTCGTCACCTCGACGCAGACGCAGGGGAAGAAGTCGGAGACGACGAAGACGACGATGACGGTCACCTCGGTCAAAGAGGCGAGCATCCCGGACTCGACCTTTGCCATTCCGAGCGGCTACAAGGAAGTCGACAATCCACTTGCGGGCATCGAGTCGATGATGAAGCAGTAGGGACGCGAATCGGTTTCGTGTGCGGCGGCTGCCGACGAACATGGACGTGCTCTGGTTCAACGGGCGATGGACGACGACCGACGAGCCGGTCGTAAGCGTAGAGGATCGCGGCTTCCAGTTCGGCGATTCGGTTTACGAGGTGCTGCGGTTCCGCCGAGGAGCCCCGATCCTCGTCGACAGCCATTTCGCAAGACTCTCCCGCTGTCTTGCGCTTCTCGAGATTCCGGCTCCCTGGAGTGCGGAGGCGTTCGCGAATCTGCTCGGGGAGCTTCTCGCGCGGACCTCGTTCGCCGACGGGCTCGTTTACCTGCAGGTCACCAGAGGGGTGGCGCCACGGCAGCACGCGTGGCGTGGCGGCCTCGATCCGACGGCGCTCGCGTACACGAGGGCGTATGCCTTCCCGACGGAGGAGCGCCTGGGCGAAGGCGTCGCGGTCATCACGATGACGGAGAACCGCTGGAAGCGTTGTGACCTCAAGACGACGAACCTGCTGGCGAACGTGATCGCGAAGAACGAGGCGGTGCGGGCCGGAGGTTCGGAAGTCGTCTACGTCGACGGTGAGGTGACGACGGAGTGCTCGTCGTCGTCGCTGTTCGCTGTCGTCGACGGCGCGCTCGTCACGCACGAGGACGACTCGCGCGTGCTGACTGGTACCGTGCGCGACGCAGCGATCGCTCTTGCGATTGCGGACGGGAGGGAGGTCGTTCGCAGACCGGTCCGCGTCGCAGAGCTCGACTCGGCCAGCGAAATCTTCCTGACCAGCACGAGCCAGGGCGTCATGCCGGTCTGCGCGATCGACGGCGGAGAGCGCCGCGCGCGCGGACCGGTCGTCGCACGCCTTCAGTACTTGTTCGCGAGGCTCGAAGACGAGGAGATCGCACGGTGGAGAACGTGAAAGATGTTAGGCGCATCGTAGTCGGACATTGCTACGCCTGGCACTGGCATTCCACCTCGAGAGAGAGTCAAGCGCCGCTTCGCGTCGCGCAGCAGATCGAAATGTGCTTCTACGAGGACGTCGCGGCCTGCGCAGGACGCTAAGGGCGCCGCGCGTTGCTCAGGGTGAACGACAGCGATTCGAGGTTGATCCGCAGATCGACGGAGGTGACCGCGACACCGTCCCTCTGGCGAAGCTGCACCGGCGCGAAGTTCAGGATCGCGGCGATTCCGGCATCGACCAGAAGGTCGCAGACCTCCTGGGCAGCCGCTGCCGGGACGGCGATGATGCCGATCTCGACCCGTTCCTTCGCCACGACCTCGCGCAGCAGGGTGACCGCGTGGATCGGAATCCCGTTGCGCGTCGGGTGTCCCTGCTTGCTGTCGTCGTCGTCGAAGAGCGCGACGATCTCGAAACCGTCGACGTTGAAGCCTCGATGGTCTGCGAGCGCGACCCCAAGGTTGCCCGCCCCGAAGATGATCACTTTGCGCGTCTTGTCGATTCCGAGCGTCTGCATCAAGTGCGAGCGCAACTCGGCGACCCGGTAGCCGACTCCTCGAATGCCGAGCTCGCCCAGGCAGGCGAGATCCTTCCTGATCTGCGCGGAGTTGAGGTGGAATCGCTCGGCGAGCTTCGCGGACGAGATCGTCGATACTCCCGACGCCTCGAGCTGCGTGAGGCAGCGGAGGTAGATCGAGAGCCTCTCGGTGGTGAACTCGGAAACCCCGTCGCGCTCCGCGCCGCTCGCGCGGCGCTCTTTTAGCGGCGAAGGCATCGCCCGTCAGTGGCCGAGGAAGATCGCGTTCGCGGCGAGCGGGAAGAGATCGAACACCGGCGTGGGGAAGATACCGACGAGGAACACGCCGACGATCGCGATCGCGAGCGCCCCGGTCGCAAACGCCCCGTGCGCCGGCTCCGGCGTCAGCTCGTCCGCTTCCTTCATGTAGAGGTAGTAAACGACGCGAAGGTAGTAGTAGACCGACACGATGCTGGTGCAGATACCGATCACCGCGAGGCCGATGTCACCGCCGTCGATGGCGACCTTGAAGACGTAGAACTTGGAGATGAAGCCGGCGGTCGGTGGAATGCCGGCGAGCGAGAGCATGAAGACAGTCAGCGCGAGGCCCGCGAACGGGTGGCGGAATCCCATCCCCGCGATGTCGTCGAGCGTATGCGGATCGTTCTGGTTCTTCTTGAGGAGAGACAGCACGCCGAACGCGCCGATGTTCATCAGCGCGTAGGTCACGGCGTAGAGGGCGATCGCGGCGACCGCGTCTTCGCGCACGGTGCGCACGGCGAGCATCATGTAGCCGACGTGCGCGATGCCGGAGTAGGCGAGCATGCGCTTGAGGTCGCGCTGGGCGATTGCGACGAAGTTGCCGAGGACCATCGACAAGACCGACAGCACGGCCACGACGGCCATCCACTTCGTCTGTTCGACTGCCGGGCTCGTCGCCGCGAAGATGCGGAGGAGCACGACGAGCGTCGCGGCCTTGGGAGCGGTGGAGATCCAGCCGGCAACCGGAGTCGGAGCGCCCTGGTAGACGTCAGGAGCCCATCCATGGAATGGCGCAAGCGCGAGCTTGAAGCCTAACCCGCCCATCATCAGAATGAACGCGATCGTCAGCAGCGGCCCGGCGTTCTGGTTCGTCGAGAAGTAGACGAGGAGCTGCGGAATGTTCGTCGAGCCGGTCGCGCCGTAGAAGAGCGCGATGCCATAGAGCACGAAGCCGGTGGCGAACGCGCCCATCAGGAAGTACTTGAGGCTCGCCTCGTTCGAGATCGCGACGCGGCGGTTGTAGCCGACGAGAACGAAGATGCAGACCGACAGCGTCTCGAGCCCCAGGACGACGATCAGGAGCTCGAGCCCCTTCGCCATCAGCATCATTCCGAACGTGCCCCAGAGCATGAGCGCGTAGTACTCGCCACTGCTCATCGACTCCCTCTGCAGGTAGTCGCGCGAAAACATGATCGCGAGAAGCGTCGCGAGCAGAAAGGTCAGGTCGAAGATGATGGTCGCAACGCTGATCTGGTAGGTTCCGCCGAAGAAGACCCGCGGCGCATCGGAGACCCATGGGTACATGTTGACGACGACCGAGGCCGTGGCCGCGAGAATGATCGCCGCGATCGGCGCGAAGAGCCGGCGCAGCTTGTCGCCGAAGAAGGCTTCGAGGAGGATGAGCAGCAGCCCTCCGACAACGAGCATCGTCTCCGGAAGAATCGCCTTGAACCAGTCGGGCTCGAGCAGCGGATTGAGGTTCATCGCGAGGCTCCGTCAGCGGGATTCACGGCGGACTGGGCGGGCGCGGGCGCCTCGGCGATCCGACCGGATGCAGCGTGATGGGTCTCGACCGTCGCGATCAGCTTACGAACCGAGGGCTCCATCTTCTTCAGAAACGTGTTCGGGTAGACGCCGATCCAGACGATGAAGACCAGGAGCGGAATCACGGCGGCGAGCTCGTTCCATCGCATGTCGGGCAGGTTCTTGTTCTCTTCCTTGTCGAGCGGGCCGAAGAACACCCTCTGCACGAGCCAGAGGAGGTAGATCGCGGCGAGGATGACGCCGGATGCGGCTGCGACCGTGAACCACGGGAGCGGCTTGAACGAGCCGGTGAGGATCAGGAACTCGCCGACGAATCCGTTGAGCCCCGGAAGCCCGGCCGACGAGAGCGCGACGATGACGAAGATCGTCGCATAGATCGGCATCGACTTCGCCAGCCCGCCGAAGTCGGCGAGCATTCTGGTGTGCCTGCGGTCGTAGATGACGCCGACGAGAAGGAAGAGCGCGCCGGTCGAAAGGCCGTGGCTCACCATCTGGAGAATCGAGCCCTCGATCGCCGTCTGCGTCACCGCGAAGATGCCGAGCACGCAGAAGCCAAGGTGCGAGACCGAAGAGTAGGCGACGAGCTTCTTCATGTCGGGCTGCACCCACGCGACGAGCGCGCCGTAGATGATGCCGATGACCGAGAGCGTCGCTAGCAGCCACGCGTACTTGTACGTGGCCTCCGGGAAGAACGGCAGCACGAACCGAAGGAAACCGTACGTTCCGAGTTTCAGCAGCACGCCGGCCAGGATGATCGACCCGCCCGTGGGCGCCTCGACGTGCGCGTCGGGGAGCCACGTGTGGAACGGGAAGAGGGGAACCTTGATCGCGAAGGCGAGCGTGAAGGCGAAGAAGAGCAGCGTCTGCGTCTTCATCGGGATCGCGAGGCCGTAGAGGTCGACGATGTTGAAGCTCGGGTCGGCGTGCGCGCCGTACTGCACGAAGACGAGGTACAGGATCGCGACGAGCATCAGCAGCGATCCCGCGATCGTGAAGAGGAAGAACTTGATCGCGGCGTAGATCCGGCGAGGTCCGCCCCAGACGCCGATGATCAGGTACATCGGCACGAGCATCAGCTCGAAGAAGACGTAGAAGAGAAGCAGGTCGGTTGCGAGGAACGAGCCGATCATGCCGAACTCGAGCGCGAGCATCGCGACGATGTACGAGTTCACGTGCTTGTGAACCGAGTTCCACGCGGAGAGGAGAACGAGCGGGGTGAGGAAGGTCGTCAGAAGGGTGAGCCAGAGCGAGATGCCGTCGATTCCGAGCGCGTAGCTGACGCCCCAGGCGGGAAGCCAGGCAGCCCGCTCGACGAGTTGGAAGCCAGCTTCCGCGTCGTCGAAGCGCTGGAGGATGCCGATCGAGAGGACGAACGTCGCGAGCGAGACGAACAGCCCGGCGACCTTCGCCTCGTGCTCGAGGCGTTTCGGAATGAATGCGATCGCCAGCGCGCCGACGAGCGGCATCCAGAGGATCACACTCAGCAGATGGTGACTCAGTAGTTCAATCATGCATCAAGCCCTGTGCCGGCCTCGCAGCCGGCCCCGAGAATCCCTAGACGTACACCCAGATGAAGACGACCACTCCGAGGAAGAGCATCAGCGCGTAGTTGCGCACGTTGCCGGTCTGGAAGAACCGGATGATGTCGCCGAGCGCGGCGATGAAGTACGCGCCGAGGCTCAGCAGACCGTCGATGATTGCGTCGATGATCTTCCAGAAGAAGACCGAGAGCTTGTTGAGCGGGCCGACGACGGCCGCAGCGTAGAACTCGTCGACCCAGTACTTGTTCTCGAGCGTCGAGGCGAGGCCCGGCATGTTCGCGTGGAACGCCTCGTCGGTCGCCGTGCCTCGCGTCGCGTACTTCGTCCTTGCGAACCACCAGCCGGCGAGCGCCAGGAGCGTCGAGCCGGCCATCACGATGATCTCCGGCTGGGCGGCGATCGCAAACGAGCCGTCGCGCACGCCCGCCACCTTCGTCAGAACCGGCTCGAGCCAGTGCTCGAGGAAGTGCGGCACGTGGATCGGATGCCCGAGCAGGTGAGGTATGCCCAGGAAACCTCCGACGACCGAGAGGCCCGCCAGCACGATCAGCGGGATCGTCATCGTCTTCGGCGACTCGTGAAGGTGGTGCTCCTGCTCGTGCGTACCGCGGAACTCACCAGCGAAGGTGAGGTAGTAGAGCCTGTACATGTAGAACGCGGTGAAGAGCGCCGCGATCGTTCCCATCGCCCAGACGACCTTGCCGAGGGTGGCAAAGTGAGGCGTGGCGAGCGCAGAGGCGAGGATCTCGTCCTTCGAGAAGAAACCCGCGGCGATCGGGAAGCCTGCGATCGCGAAGGTCGCGATTGCGAACGTCATGTGAGTGATCGGGATTTTCTTCCGAAGCCCGCCCATCTTCCGGATGTCCTGCTCGCCGCTCATCGCGTGGATGACGGAGCCGGAGCCGAGGAAGAGGCAGGCCTTGAAGAACGCATGCGTCACGAGGTGGAAGACCGCTGCCACGTAGGCCCCGACGCCCGCGGCGATGAACATGAATCCGAGCTGCGAGACGGTGGAGTAGGCGAGGACCTTCTTGATGTCGTTCTGCGCGATGCCGATCGTCGCCGCGAAGAGCGCCGTGAGCGCACCGATGAAGGCGACGACAGCCATCGCGGTTGGCGACATCCGGAAGAGGACGTTGGAGCGGACGACGAGGTAGACACCTGCCGTGACCATCGTCGCGGCGTGGATGAGGGCGGAGACAGGCGTCGGGCCGGCCATGGCGTCGGGCAGCCAGACATAGAGCGGAATCTGCGCCGATTTGCCGCACGCGCCGAGGAACATCAGCAGGCAGATCGCGGTGACCATCGCGCCCGCGCCGAGGCTGATCGCCCCTTTCTCGACGGCGGCGAAGTCGACGCTGCCGAACGCCATGAACATCAGGAACATCGCGATCAGGAGCCCGAAGTCGCCGATCCGGTTGACGACGAACGCCTTCTTGCCCGCCGCCGGAGCGTAGTCGGTCTGGTAGTAGTAGCCGATCAGCAGGTACGAGCAGAGCCCCACGCCTTCCCAGCCGACGAACGCGAAGAGGTAGCTCGAGCCCATCACGAGGATGAGCATCATCGCGAGGAAGAGATTGAGATAGGCGAAGTAGCGGAAGTAACCCTCTTCGGCGTGCATGTAGCCGACCGAGTAGAGATGGATCAGGGAGCCGACCCAGGTCACGACCATCATCATGACGATCGAGAGGGGATCGAGCTGGAAGGCGATGTCGGTGCCCATCCCGCCGGAGAGGAACCACTGGTAGACGACGTCGACGTGGCGCTCGCCGTGCTGGTAGGTGTTGACATACTGCCAGGTCGCGATCGTGCCGAGGATGGCCGAGGCGAAAGCGAGGCCGACGCCGACGATCGAGACGAAGGTCTTGCCGAGCCGCCTCCCGAGGAGGCCGTTCAGCAGGAACCCCAGGAACGGCATCAGGGGAATCAGTGCCAGATTGTCGAGCATGCCTGTCAGTCTCCCGGGCCGCCGCTACCGGCCCGCGGGGATCATGCCGCGCGGAGCGCATCGCGCCTCCTTGCCGGCCTGATCCCTCGAGTGTCACAACTCCCGCCCCGGGGGCGGGGATTCGTTACCAGTGCATCAGGTTGGCCTCGTCCACGTCGATCGTCTCGCGATGGCGATAGAGAGCGATGAAAATGGCGAGACCGACAGCCGCCTCGGCGGCGGCGACGGCCATGATGAAGAAGACCCAGATCTGGCCGTGAAGCGAGCCGAGCTCGCGAGCGTAGGCGATGAATGTCAGGTTCACCGCGTTGACCATGAGCTCGATCGACATGAAGATCGTGATGCC
>JBPPMG010000206.1:0-6572 GCA_051305935.1 Thermoanaerobaculia bacterium | reverse complement strand
CGACACCGCGAGCTCCCAGAGGCCACCACCGGCTGGAATCACGATCCTCACGGCGAACGCGGCCAGCATCGCCTGCACGAGGAGAAACCCGTTCACGCTCGCGACGCGATTGCATCCTTCGAGCAGCGAGTTGAACGGCAGCAGGGTGAGGTGAGCCGCCGTGCATGCGACGAGTGCGATCCACGGCGCAAACCAGACGATGTCGTGGGATCCCCCCGCGCTCGAAAGAAAGATGGTCCCGGCAACCGAGACGACGAGAAAGAACAGGACGGCGACGCCCAGGTACCAGCGCAGGATGAAACGAGCCAGGCTTCCGATCCTCGCGAGCGCGCGACCACGCGGCTCCGTATCCCCGCCCTGATCTCCGTCGACGTGCGCCCACTCGTGCGCCGCCACGTTCACGATGACGTTGAACAGGCCCAGCTCGAAGAAGCCCTGCATCGCGAGAATGCTCGCAAACGCGTAATAGAAGCCCTGTAGCTCGGGAGAGTAGAAACGGGCGATGACCACCACCGTGATCGGGCCGGCGAGCAACTGCCACCCGCGGACCGCGATGGCATAGAGAACGGCGCGAGAGACGCCGAACCGGCGCGCGAGCCGCAGGAGGCGCGGATCGAGCGGCGACTCCCTGCTGTCCATCACTTCGCGCACTCCGACGATCATAGCCGAGCGCGCGACATCCCGCATCGTCGCAGGGTCAGGTCTGCGACCAATGTCCGTCGCGCGGTCGTCTACCGCTTCTTCTTCGCCGCGGCCTCGATCATCGCGCGGATCTCGGCATCCTGCGTCAACTCGAGCAACGCGGCCTTCTGCTTCCGCACGTCCGTGCCGGCATCGATCAGCGTCTTGACGATCTCCTTGTAGCCGCGCAACACGGCAACCTGGATCGCCGAGCCCCCGTAGGGCTGCTCGATGGCGTTGACGTCCGCCTTGCCGGCGATGAGGATCTTCACGATCTCGAGTTGCCCCTGCTCCGCGGCCACGGACAAGGGCGCGATGCCGTACTCGTTCGGGATGTTCGGGTCGGCTCCCCCTGCGAGCAGGATCCTCACGACGTCGGGATTGCCCATCGACGCCGCGCCCATGAGCGGCGACTGCCGGTAGGGCCCCGTCGCGTTGACGTCTGCTCCCGCGTCGACGAGCACCTTCACCACCGCGGGCGACTTCACGTCGATCGCCGACCCGAGCGCTCCGCGGGTGTCCGGTGGCATCCCCGCATCGACGAAAAGCTTCACGACCTCCGCATCGCCATCGATCACCGCGCCGCGGAACGCCCCCTCGTCGAACTTGATGTCGCGCTTCGCCAACTCCCGTTTCGCGACGTCCGCATCGCTCGCGTCGGCGGCGAGTGGCTCTTCTTTCACGAGCTGCAGAAGGACCGGCGCATCGAACGTCACGTCGAACGACCAGGAGAATCCGTCGTCGTCGAACAGCATGCGTCCGGCGACACGCTCCTCGCCCTTGCCCTTCGGCGCGAACTTCGTCAGCTCCGTCACCGAGAGCCCCGCGGGTAGCTGCGGATGAAAGTAGAACGCCTCTTCCGCTTCGCGATCGGCGGAGAGTCTCACCACGACCGCGGAGACACCCTTCGACTGAACCGCGCCGGCCAGCGCGTCATCGTCGAAGAGCTCGTCCTCGGTCAACGCGCGATCGACGAGGTAGACGCGCGTCACGCCCTTCCTCTCGACCACGTAGGAGGTCGTCAGCTCGACGGGCTTGCCGCTGACGACGATCCTCCCCTTCGCCTTGCCGGCATCGGGGGCGGCGTGAAGACCAACGGCCGCGAACAGCGCGGCGACGACGAGCGCGGAGCTGATTCTCATCGAAACCTCTTCTGCAATGATCGGTGCGGAATCAGCCTAGCACGGCGCGCAGACTGTCGTACCTGCGCCGCACAAGGCCTGCTCTGGCCTCTGGCCTTTGGCCTATGGCCGGCCTCACGCCTTCAGCGCGAGAAGCCTCTCCTTCGATTCCTCGAAGACTTCCTTGTGAAGGCTCTTTCCGTGCGCATCCATCGTCACGATCGTCATGAACTCTTCCACCCAGAGGTGCCAGATCGCCTCGGGGCTTCCGAGATCCATCCAGTCGACGCCGTCGACGCGCTTGATCCACTGCGCGCAGACCTGCGCCGCGCCGCCGATCGCGTGGAGATAGACCGCACCGTACTTCGCGCAGCCGTCGAGCGTCTTCGGCCCCATGCCGCCCTTGCCGATGACGCCGCGAATGCCGTAGTCGCGCATCACTTCCCACTGGTAGGGCTCTTCGCGCGAGCTCGTCGTCGGGCCCGCGGCGTTGCAGACCCACCGGTCGCCGTCTTTCACCATCACCGGGCCGCAGTGATAGATGATCTGTCCCGCGAGATCGACCGGCGGCTTGGTGCCCGTGTGGATCCGGTGGTGCACCGCGTCGCGTCCCGTGTAAAGGCGTCCCGTGATCGAAACCGTGTCGCCGACGTGAAGCCTGCGAACGGTCGCTTCGTCGAGGGGAGTGGTGAGATTGTAGTTTGCCATTGGTGGGGCTCGCTCGTCTCTGAAGTTGTTAGTTGTTGGTTGTTAGTTGTTAGACAGGCAGCGTGGCTGCGCGTTCATCGTTCCTCGTCAGATGTTGGGCCGTTAGACGTCAGCCGGCATGCATCGAAGGGCCACCTGATCGATTCCGCGCCAATCGTGCGGCCACGCTGCCTGTCGAACAACTAACAACCAACAACTAACAACTCCCTTCCTCAATACAGCCAGCTCACCGCTTTTCCGCTCGCGGCGTCGATCTCGACGCCACGACGGCGATAGGCCCAGCACATGTACGCGATGCTGACGAAGAAGCTGGCCGGCAGGCGATTCGCCTTGCCGATCTTGCAGGCCAGCAGCGTCGTCTTTCCGCCGAAGCCCATCGGGCCGATGCCCGACTGATTCGACTTATCGACGATTCGCTTCTCGAGGTCGCCGAGCACGGGATCCTGGTTCGTGTCGTCGAGCATCCGGAGCAGCTGCTCCTTGGCGTGGGCATAGCTCGTTCCACGGTCTCCGCCGATGCAGACGCCGAGGATGCCGGGGCCGCAACCTTGTCCCTGCGCCTGCAGCACGCAGTCGAGGATCGCATTCTCCACACCGGCAAGATCGCGCCCGCCGAGGTCGGGGTGCGGCAGGCTGTACTGCGCGTTCATGTTCTCGCAGCCGCCTCCCTTGAGCATCACCTTGATCTCGATGTGCGGCTTGCGCCACTGGTGGAAATGAAAGACCGGCGAGCCGGGCCCGGTGTTGTCTCCCGAGTTCTTGCCCGTCAGGCTGTCGACGCTGTTCTGGCGAAGGTAGCCCTTGCGCGTCGCTTCCCTAACCGCCTCGACCGCGGCCTCTTCCAGCTCGAGCTGATCGTAGCCGACCGGCGTGTGGACATAGAAAAGGATCGTCCCCGTGTCCTGACAGATCGGGGCCGACTTGTCCTTCGCAAGGCCGATGTTGCAGCCGATGATGTTCAGCGCGACGTCGGCATTCGACCCTTTCTCCTCGGTCGAATGCGCCGCCGTGATCGCGCGGACCACGTCGTCGGGAAGGATCGTGCTCGTCCGTCGGATCAACTCGAGAATCGTCTCGAATAGCACGGGATGCACCGCTTGCTGCTCGGTCTGTTGTGCAGTTGCGCTCATTTCATGTCTCCACGTTCGTCTCGGCGCGGCGCCCCGGGGGGCGTCACGCGAAGTGTTCTCTCGCGCTTCTCAGCATCTCGCGCAGGTGCGCGACGTACTTGGCCACGATCGGCTCCAGACACGTCTCCTCGGGCGTTCCCTCGTCACGGAAACCGAAACCCTGGGGACGGATCGCGTCGGACAGGACGACGTAATACTTCTCCACCCCGCCATCGGGCATCACGATCTCCCAGCCGGTGCCTTCGAGCCTGTCGCCGGCGAAGAAGGCTCTCGCCCCCTTGGGAGGCGCGCCGAACCCGCGTCCCGCGGAGCGAACCATCAGGTCCGTCACTACCTCTGCAACCCTCGTCTCGCGCATCACGATCTGGCGAACCGTCTCGAGGCTTTTCATGGCGGGATCGTCCCGCATTCCGGCCCAGTTCTGCTCGTACCAGTCGTCGAACCCGGGATGACGGCGGCGAAGGGCGGAGAGACCGAGCATGCAGGCGCGGCCGAAGACGAGCGCGTTGCGAAGGCCGGCGAGACGTTTGTCCTTCGCCTCGGCCTCCATCCACTGCAGCCCCTGGTCGGCGAGCCGGAACAGGTCCTCGGCTGACTCCACGAGCTCCGCGTTGCTCATCCGCTGCACGCCTGCGGTTCTCCTCGGCCGCACTATAGCATCGGGAATCGGCGCCGATTTCGTGACGCGCCGCACCTGCCGGTGTCATAGCCGACAGCCTCGTCGAACCCGCGAATCCTTTGTCAGGTTGCCCTCCTGATCGCGACAAACGATAATTCGTCAGCGATGTCCTCAGGCTCCGACAGGCGTCGGTTCGAGCATCTGACCCTTCCGAAGCCGATTCCCGCGCGCTTCGGCTCGGAGAAGGTCTTCATTCTCGATCTCTCGATCAACGGCGCCCGGGTCGCCCATCAGCATCCGAAACTTGCCACCACTTCGGAGATGCTCCGGTTCGAGTGGCAGGGCGCTGAGCTCGCCTTCGAGAGCGAAGTGCTCCGGACATCCTCCGACGCCGCCAAAATCGGAACCACGACGGTATGGGAGTCGGGCCTCTTCTTTCTCGAATCGATCGGGGGCTCCGATGGGACGATCCGTGAGCTGCTCTCCGACCAGATTCTCCGTGTCCTCGACGAGCGCAAGGCGAACGCGCGGGGCATTCCTCCGATCGCCGCGACCTACGTGAAGACGGGCGGCAGGGAAGGCGGCTACGTAGTCTGGCGCCTGATGTCGGGACAGTGGCGCTCGACTGCGACGGACAAGCCCGATCAGCCGCAGGACGGATTCACCGTGTCGGCGCGCGAATCGGTCGAGCAGGTTCAGATGCTCTGCGAGACGTACGCGAATTCGGACTACGAGGGACGGAAGATGATTCGCAAGATGGCGGAGCTTGCGACGTCGACTCCCGAGGGCGTCGCGACACGCAAGTTTCAACCCTAGTGGGAGGCGGAAGGCGAGGGGCGACCGGCGACGGCAGGCCACGACGCCTCTTACCTCTCGCGCAGGTCTCTCCCCTTTCGCCTGTCGCCTCTCGCCTTTCGCCTGTCCCGCGTCTCCCGCTGTATCATGACTCTACCGATGGGCGAACCCGGATCGTCAGCGGATCGTGCGGATGCCATCGCCGAAGAGGCGACGGGATCGCGTGCACTCGCGGCATCGCTGGAGCGGTCGGCCGACGGAGTCGTTCTCCTCGCGCCGCACGCGAACGGGGCTCTCGGGATCACGTTCGCGAACGCGGCGTTCTGCAAGCTGATCGGACGTGAGCCGCACGAAGTGATCGGCCTTCCGGTCGAGGATCTCGGAATTCGCGAGGACAGCCTCAAAGGTGACGGGGCAGTCCGCGACCGCTTCGAGTCGGGCCAGCGGATCATCGGTACCGGATCGCTCCTGCGTGCGGACGGCGTTCGCAAAATCGCCGAGCTGAGCATCGTCCCGGTTCGTGACTCCGCGGGGGCGACGGCGCAGTGGATCGGTGTGTTCCGCGACCTGCGCGAGGTCGACGCGTCCTCTAAGCACGCGGCAGCTGTCGAGCTCGCGCAGCGCGCGGACGAGCTGAAGGAAGCGATGATCTGGGATCATCTCGTCAACTACTACCAGCCGATCGTCGACATGAAGACGGGGCTCGTGACGCACGCCGAGGTGCTCGTCCGCTGGAACCATCCGACGCGGGGACTGCTGGGGCCGGACAAGTTCCTTCCTCTCGCCGAAGCGACGGGCCTCATCCGCGACGTCACGATCTGGTGCTTCGAGGACGCGTTCCGCCAGCACCGTGAATGGAAGAAGGCCGGGCTCGAGGTCGGCATCGCGATGAACCTCTCGCCCTCGAACCTGCGCGACACGGCGATGGCCGAGACGATTACCGATTTGCTCGACCGGTGGGGAATCGACCCCGGCGTGCTGCGAATCGAGATCACCGAGAACGCGATCCTGGACGACCCGGCGCACGTGGTCGCGCTTCTCTCTCTCTTGCAGACCTTCGGCGTCTCCCTCTCGCTCGACGACTTTGGAACCGGCTACTCCTCGCTCACCAATCTGCGCGAGGTGCCGTTCCAGGAGATCAAGATCGACAAGTCGTTCGTGCTTCACATGATGGAAGAGGAAGGCGACGCGGCGATCGTCCGCGCCGTGATCGGTCTCGCCCACAGCCTCGGCAGGCACGTCGTCGCCGAGGGAATCGAAGACGCCGCGACGCTCGCCCAGCTTCGGGCCTGGGGCTGCGACTACGCGCAGGGCTACTTCCTCAGCCGCCCGATTCCTGCCGTCGACTTCGAAAAGTGGGCGAGGAAGAATCTGGCGGGAAAAGCAGGCCAGAGGCCATAGGTCAAAGGTCAAAGCAGGCAGAGTGTGGCGCAGGCGGTTATGTGGCGCAGGCACTCCTGCCTGCGCGCGGCGCGAAGCGCCGCAATCCGCCGTTGTGCCGCGCAGGTCTCGGTCGCC
>JBPPMG010000167.1:0-2399 GCA_051305935.1 Thermoanaerobaculia bacterium | reverse complement strand
TGTGGCGGAGACACTCCTGTCTGCGCGTCGCCGCAGGCGACCAATGAAATTCCGGGAACCACGGCGGCGCTTCGCGCCGCGCGCAGACAAGAGTGTCTGCGCCACACACGCAACGCCTCTGCCTGCTTTCGCCTCTCGCCTTTCGCCTTCTCGCCTCCCCGTCGCCATCTCCCATCACGTTGTGACAACCGTCGCTGACGGGAGCCCGTGCCGGCCATACCGTGCGCGCGGAGGCACCGATGCCGCAACCTGAGTACGCCGAAATGCAGAACGCCGTCGTCGAAGGAGACGTCGAGACGGCCCGCCGACTCGCCGAGCAACTCGTCGCTTCGGGCGCGGAGCTTCTCCCGGCGATCGAGAACGGCTTTGCGGCCGGCATTCGCCGTGTCGGCGACCTCTGGGACGAGGGTGAGTACTTCCTTCCCGAGCTCGTGCAGGGCGCCGAAGCGATGAAAGCCGCGATGGAAGTGATCCGCCCGGCGCTCGCCGCTGCACATCAGCAGCAGTCGACGAAGGGACGGGTCGTCATCGGAACGGTCGAAGGCGATCTCCACGACATCGGCAAGAGTCTCGTCGCAGTCCTTCTCTCCGCGAATGGCTTCGAGGTTCACGATCTCGGCGCGAGCGTCAGCATCGAGACGTTTCTCGCGAAGGCGAACGAAGTCGACGCCGACATCGTCGCGGCTTCCGCGCTGCTCACGACCACGATGGAAGCGCAGGCACGGCTCGTCGCCGCGGTGACGTCGGCCGAAGGCCGGACGCGGCGCGTGCTGCTCGGCGGCGCTCCCACTTCGCGCGCGTGGGCCGAACGACTCGGCGCGTCACACGCCGAGAACGCGATCCACGCGGTCGAAGTCGCAGAGGAGTTGATGCGGTGAGTTTCAGCGAGCGCCTTGCGTCGTGCCTAACTGTCGTTCTCGACGGCGGCATGGGAAGCGCGCTGATCGCGAGAGGGCTCACGCCCGGCACTCCGCCGGAGCTCTGGAATCTCGAGCGGGGCGACGCGGTCACCGAGGTGCATCGCGCGTACGTCGCTGCCGGGAGCGACGCCGTCCACACGAACACCTTCGGCGCGAGCCTGGTGCGCCTCGCTGCCTTCGGCCTAACCGGGCGCTGCGACGAGATCAACCGCGCGGCGGTCGCGCTCGCCCGCGCAGCACGACCACGCTTCGTCATCGGCGACATCGGGCCGACCGGAGAGTACCTTCCGCCGGTCGGCCACGGGAATGCCGAGGCGTGGCGTGCGTCGTTCGAGACCCAGGCTCGCGCACTCGCCGGCGCCGGCGTCGACGCGTTCCACATCGAGACGATGAGCGACCTTCGCGAGGCGCGCGTCGCGCTGGCAGCGCTTCGCAGCGTCGCACCCAACATTCCGGTCATGGCTTCGATGACGTTCGAGCGCAAGAAGCGCGGCTTCTTCACCGTGATGGGCGATCCGCTCGCCGCCTCCTCGAACGCGCTGGCAGCCGAAGGTGCGATCGCGGTCGGCGCGAACTGCAGCGTCGCGAGCGGTGACATGGCCGCACTGATGAGCGAGCTGGTTTCCGCAGCCTCGGTGCCCCTCGTTGCGCAGCCGAATGCAGGAGCGCCGGAGCAGGCTCCCGACGGTTCGTTCCGATATGCGCAAACTCCCGAGGACTTCGCCGCGGACTTGGCGGCGATCGTCAGGCGCGGCGTACAGATCGTCGGAGGGTGTTGCGGCACCGACGAGCGCTTCATCGCGGCGCTCCGCCGGGAACTGGCGCCCATCGACGCGGAGCGAACATGACGTCGCTCGGAACCATCGTCTCGCTCCAGGTTTCGATCGAGCGAGACGACGTGCTGCACTTTCTCGGCTATCCGGAGGGACAGAAGCCCTTCGGGCGAATCGCGGGCCTGTTAGCTGAATCACTCCGCGAGGCACGGCGTCTCGTTCGGCCACGGGGGGTGTTCGAACTTCTGCCGACCACTCGCGCGGCAGAGCTCGGCCTGGAGGCGATCGATGCGACGCGGCTCGTCGCTGGCCTGGTGACGATCGGCGACGGCATCGAGTCGCGATCGACGGAGCTTCTCCGCACGGGCGCCGTGACGGAAGCGCTGCTGCTCGATGCCGCCGGCAGCGCGGCCGCCGAGGAGACCGCGGACAGACTGGGGGCGATGATCGCGGGCGAGAGCCACAACCGATCGTCGGCACATGAGGCTCGAGCGAGCCATCTCTCGTGCCGCATCAGTCCCGGCTACGGCAAGTGGCCGATCACGGCGCAACGCGCTCTCTTCGATCTCCTGCCGCACGCCGCGCTCGGGGTCGAGCTGATGCCGACGATGCTGATGGTGCCGCGGAAGTCGATCTCGTTCGCGATGTGGCTGGGCGCCAATGCGCGCCCCATCGCCGGCCTGTCGGGCTGCGCGCGGTGCGAGCT
>JBPPMG010000154.1:0-13365 GCA_051305935.1 Thermoanaerobaculia bacterium | reverse complement strand
CTGCGCAGGCGAGTTCGTCGGGAAATCGATGTCCCAGACCGTCGCGAACGTCATGCCACCAATTGCGACCACGTGGAGCCCGATCGACACCGGGAGCGTCAAGAACTTCTGAATGCCGACTTTGTGCTTCTTCGACTCGACAACCGTAGTTTCGAACATCGGAGTCTGGCTTCCTTACTTAGCCGGCGCTTCCGAGGCAGCCTTCTCAGCGGCCTTCTTCGCGCGGGCGATCTCGATCGCCTGATTACGGTAGGTGTCGGCCTCGGCCAGCAGTTCAGCCTGCTTGGTTGGGTCGAGCTCGATCTTGGCATGCTCGCGGTACATCAGGTTGATGTAGACGAGGGCTTCGAAGTACTTGTCCCGCAGGCGCGTCGCCTCGATCAGAGCAGCCCTGCCCATCTCGATGATGGCGATCCGCTCGGCAATGTCCTCCGGCGGGTTCTTGGCAACTTTCTCGTAGCACACGACGCCGTACGTGTAGAAGGCCTCGGGATTCTTCGAGTCGAGCAGCGTGATCTTCTTGTACCAGTTGAGCGACTCGTTGAAATCACCGGACTTGGCATAGAGGGTCGCAACCGAGCGCACCGCATTCAGGTCGGCCGGATTCTGCTTCAGGTACTCCTTGAAGTAGTCGATCGCCTGCGTGGTCCGCTCGGCGTTGAGGAAGAGGTTGATGAGCGCTTCGCGCGCCACCTCGTCCTTCGGCCGCTTCTTGAGGTACTTCTGAAGCTCTTCGACGGCAGTGTCGGCGAACTTATTGTTCTCCGGCGTGTCGTTTCCGGGCTCGTAGATACCTACGTTGCAGTAGCCGACCATGCGGTCGAGATCGGGAAAACTCGGGTCGAGTTGCCGAGCTTCCTCGTAGTATTTCAACGCCTCGGGGTACTTCTCAGCCTGATAGTGCTCGTTCCCCTGGCGGATGGCGATGCGCGCCTCGACCTTCGCGCAACCGGTGAGCGAGGCCATCAGCACACCGGCTCCCAAAAGACACAGCAATTTCTTCATGAAGTTCGCTAGCTCCCTGCTATCGGCAGACGTTTGATTCGTCCGCTGGCAGCTGCCGTTCGAGGCGGCAGTGGCCAGCGAGTATAGAGATCCGTTGCGCTGAGCGTCAAGCTGCAACCGACCGCATTCCGAAACATTCTCGTGGCAGTCACTTCAACACTTTAGACACACCCGCCGACCGAAACAGAACCAGCCCCCGGAACTAATATTCCGAGCGTGTTTCGTCCGTCAAATCGCTGATCGCGTCCCACAGCTCCGCGAACATTGGCTCCCTCGTTCCCGCCTCCAACTGCATGACGGGAACGTCTTTCAGCGACTTCACCCGCGAACCGATGATCCGGAGCGCGAGCCTCAGATGCGTGTACCTCCATTTCATGAATGCAGCGTCGTAATCCATGAGCGCCTGCGCAAGGCGGTGCAACTCGTGCTGCTCTCGGGGAGCGCGAAGAATCGAGATCGGGCTCGCCCCCGTCGCGCGCATGATTCCCTCGAACGGCGGCCAGAGTCTGTGACGTACGTCAAGTAGCTTGTTGAAGCCGGGCGACTCCTGCCCGCTCCCCTTGCCGAGGGCGCTCAGGCGAATGACGTGGTAGTCGGCCGGCGCCATCGTCTCCACAATCACGATCTGGTCGCGGAGCAGGTCGAGAACCATCCGGCACCGAACGAGGAGGTCGCTCGCCTCCGCGAGCTTTCCCCCGCGGATCAGCCGTGCGATACGGTCGACCTCGAAATCGATCTGCTTGAGCCACAGCTCCGCGGCCTGATGGGTGATCTGGAAGAGCCGCTCCTCGGGATGGACCAGCTTCGCCTCGTCCTTCTGCAGCGAAAGGAGCTCCTCCGTGCGGATGTACCGCTCGTAGTCGGTCCTGCCTCTGCCTTCGAGCACCGGGCCCTGCTGCGCCATTACGGGGGGATTCTCCTCAGACGAGCTCGAGAATGTGTCCGAGCTTCTTTTTCTTGGCCTCGAGATACCGCTGCGTCTCTTTCGAAGGCGCGATCTCGAGCGGGACCCGCTCGACGATCTCGAGGCCGTAGCCTTCGATGGCGACGTACTTCGCCGGGTTGTTGGTCATCAGCCGAATCTTCCGGACGCCGAGATCGCGGAGAATCTGCGACCCTGTGCCGTATTCACGAATGTCGGGCCCGAATCCGAGCTTCTCATTCGCCTCGATCGTATCGGCGCCCTGGTCCTGAAGAACGTACGCCTTCAGCTTGTTCAGCAGGCCGATCCCGCGCCCTTCCTGGAGGAGATAGAGAAGGATCCCCTTCCCCTCCCTGCCAATGCGGTCGAGCGCTCGATGAAGCTGCGCGCCGCAATCGCAGCGGCAGGAGCCGAACACGTCGCCGGTGAGGCAGGCGGAGTGAACACGGACCAGCACTTCGTCGTTCTCGTCGATCTCGCCCAGCACGAGCGCGACGTGCTCTTCGTTCGTGATCTCGCTCTTGTAGGCGCACGCGCGGAACTCGCCGAACTGCGTCGGCAAGCGCGGCGCAGCAACGCACCGGACGTGCTTCTCGGTCCGCATGCGGTACTTGATCAGCTCGGCGACGGTGATCAGCTTGAGCCCGTGCCTGATCGCGAAATCGCGCAGGTTCGGGAGGCGGGCCATCGTGCCGTCCTCGTTCATCACTTCGCAGATGACGCCGGCGGGCATCAGACCCGCGATCCTCGCGAGGTCGACCGAGGCCTCGGTGTGACCGGCGCGCTTGAGCACGCCGCCGCGGCGCGCGCGGAGCGGAAAGATGTGGCCGGGACGGACGAGGTCGTTGGCCTTCGACGCCGGATCGATCGCCACGCGCACGGTATGCGCGCGGTCTCGCGCCGAGATTCCGGTCGTGACGCCGACGCGCGATCCGATCGAAACGCAGAACTGCGTCCCGTAGGGCGCCGAATTGTGCTCGACCATCAGAGGAAGCTCGAGCTCGTCGCACCTCTCCTCGGTAAGGGTCAGGCAGATCAACCCACGGCCGTGCGTCGCCATGAAATTGATGGCCTCCGGGCTGACTTTCTCGGCCGCGAGACAGAGATCGCCCTCGTTCTCCCGATCTTCGTCGTCGACGATCACCACGAACTGCCCGCGACGGAAGAGCTCCGCCGCCTCGTCGACCGTGACGAACGGATCTGAGACTTCATGAAGCGTATGGGTCATGGGGTTCCGATCTCGAACTGCCCGGGGGCGGGACCTTGCGATCCCGCCCCGGAGAGATGCAGCTACTGCGCAGGTGCAGGGGTCGCGGCGGGAGCCGCGGGTGCGGGTGACACCGAGAACTTCCCTTCCTTCTCGTAGGTCTTGGTCAGAACCGAGTCAATGACCTTGACCTTGATTTTATAGTCGGAAATCGGAAGCTTCGACAGCGGAATCGAAGTTCCAAGTATGAAGTGGCCCGGCGTGTCTTTGATCTGCTGTGCGTCCGTGGGCGCCAGCGGCATCTTCATCTTCTTCGGCTTGCCGTTGACCATGCCTTCGACCTCTGCTCCCATCTGGAACTTCGGCAAGTTGGTCGTCGGATCGATTCCAGGATTCCTCAATTCGATGAGAAACCACAGTTCGTCGTCGGTGAAAAACGTCCCGTCGCCCTCGGGCACGATCTTGAGTCCGCCGAACGCGTACGGATCCGCCGGGAGCTGAGCATCGGTCATCGGGTAGACCGCACTCGCAAGCATCAGGTCGGACACCGAAGGCGCGTCCTTCGTCAGACCGGCGACGTTCGTTTCGCCCTTCGCGATCGCAACGACCTGCCCGTTCGCCTGAATGCCGAGAAGGCAGACGTACTTGCCCGCCGTCAGCGGAAGCGACCGATCGAGATAAAGGTCGCCGTGACGATTCGCGCGAAGCGTCGCCTTCTCCTCGAACGCGCCGACGACTTTGCCGGTCGAGTCTTCCACGCTGCCGAAGAAGGTCACGACCTGATCGGCCGCCAGGCCCATGCCGCCCGAAAGGTAAAGCTGTGCCGCGACGAAGCCGTGCCCGTCGACGGTCATGAACTCGCCCGTCGTGACGAACGCGCCCTTGTACGGGCTCATCGCGGCGCCCTTGAACGCTGCGAGTGCCTGCTTGTTGACGTCGTCGCTCAGTTCGGCCTTCAGTGCCGGAGCCTGGAGCGACGCAAGGCGCGTCGCCTCGGCAGCCGCGGCCGCCTGCTGCTGCGAGATCGCGCTCCAATCCGGGGCCACCGTGAGAGAGGGGGAGACGATGTACGACGCGATCGCCTTCTGCATCAGGTCATCGACGTTCGTGCCGGGCTCGTGTCCCAGTTTCCATTCGCCGCTGCTGTTGGCATCACGGAACGCGACTTTGAAAATCGGCATGCCGGCCCACTGGGGAACACGCTCCTTTTCGTAAACCCACGTTTCCGTCCGCTCGGTGATCGCGGCGCTGCCGCCGCCACCAGGAGTCTGGATGTTGGTCGTCGGCGGGCCGCCCGCGCTCTCGCGACGCAGCGGAGGACCGAAGAGAAGGTGGATCTTGCCCCGATCGGAAGACCAACCGCTTCCGCGTCCAGTCGTGAACGACTGGTCGGCGTAAGCCACGCGCCCCTTCACCTCGTCGACGAACTCGTTCTGAGGCGTGTTCGGCGTCGGATCGCGACGCGCCCAGAAGAGCATGATGAACGCCTTGGCTTCTTCGTCACTCTTGAGCTTCTTCCAGGTCTGCTGCTCTTCCCTGGTCATGTAGACCGACATCGGACCCTTGCCCTGTTCGGCAAGGTCCTTCGAAAGCGCTGCGCCAGCGGTCTCCGCTACCGTCGCGACCGCGACGAGGCTAAGGATGATGTTTCGGATCTTCATGAATCCTCCAATAAGCAGATACGTCGAAACCAAACAGTGGAACGGGACCCCTATTCCCTGCCCGCCTCGTCGCCTTCGTCGCCGAGTTCCTTGTAGAGAGTCTCCAACTCGCCGTCAACTTCATCCTCGGTGATCACGCCCTTCCGAAGCAGGATGTTCATCACCGCCTGGATGAGCATGCCGTTCTCGACGATCATCTGCTCGAGCTGACTTTCGAACTCTTCGTCTTCCATCTCTTCCTGATCAACCATCGCTCGCTCCTTAAACCAGAATTGGCGCCGCACGAGATGTGCTGCGCGTCACCTTGGAAATTCGCCGATTGTGTCCCAGACCGACGCGACTGCGCGGAGGCCACCGCCTCTCGCAGGCGCGCTCGCTCCCGATGCCGAGATTACAGCGGCAATCTCGACTGCGCCTTCCAGCGCTCGCGGCTTGAGATCGGCCTCGTGCTCCGCCACGAAATGCGTACCGACCTCGCCTCGAGCCCAGGCGGCGTGTCCGGCGATCCGCCGCAGGTACGGCAGGTTCGTCTTCGTGCCGAGAATGCGGTATTCGTCGAGGGCCCGGCCGAGCCTGGCGATCGCGAGCTCGCGTGTTTCGGCGTGCGCGATCAGCTTGCTGAGCAACGGGTCGTACTTCACCGACACGACGCTCCCGGCCTCGATGCCTGAATCGACCCGGATTCCCGCGCCCGAAGGCTCGCGGTAGTAGGCCACCTCGCCCGTCTGCGGAAGGAAGCCGTTGTCGGGATCTTCGGCGTAGATGCGGCACTCGATCGCGTGACCGCGCTGGACGAGCTCGTCCTGCCGCCACGGGACCGGGTTGCCCTGCGCGACTTCGATCTGCGCCCGCACGAGATCGACCCCGAGCACCATCTCCGTAACCGGGTGCTCCACCTGGAGCCTCGTGTTCATCTCGAGAAAGTAGAAGCTGCCGTCGCGGTCGAGGATGAACTCTACCGTTCCGGCGCTGCGGTAGCGAACGCCCGCGGCTGCACGAACCGCGGCGTCCGCCATGCGAGCCCGCAGCTCGGCGCTGAACGAAGTCGCCGGGGACTCCTCGACGATCTTCTGATGGCGGCGCTGAATGGAGCAATCGCGCTCGAAGAGATGGATGACGTTTCCCTCGCCATCGCCGAAAACCTGAAACTCGATGTGGCGAGGACGCTCGATGTATCTCTCGATGAGCAGCCGGTCGTCTCCGAAGGCCTTCAGCGCTTCGCGGCGTCCCGACTCGATCGCGAGCGGCAGCTCCTCGGGGCCCGCGACGATCTTCATCCCCTTCCCGCCTCCGCCCGCGGAGGCTTTCACAAGCAGCGGAAAGCCGACACGCTCGGACTCCCGGATCAGCGCGGCGTCGGAATGATCCTCGCCGCTATAACCGGGCACGACAGGTACACCGAGGTTCTCCATCAGCGCGCGCGACGCGGACTTCGAGCCCATCAGCTCGATGGCGTCGGGACGCGGACCGATGAAGATCACCCCTGCTGACTCGCACGCCACCGCGAGCGACTTGCGCTCCGAGAGGAAGCCGTACCCCGGATGGATCGCGTCGGCGCCGCTCGCGCGGGCAGCATCGATGATCTTCTCGACGTTCAGGTAGGTCTCGCGCGCGTCGCCTTCGCCGAGCGACACGACTTCGTCGAAGGAGCGCGCGAACGCGGTGGCGCGATCGTCCTCGGCGCACGCGAGTATCGACGTGATTCCCATCTCGCGACAGCTTCGCGCGATCCGTACCGCGATCTCTCCGCGGTTGGGAACCAGCAATCTCCTGATCAACCTGGAAGCCATGGCGCCTTCTTCTTCTCGAGGAACGCAGACATCCCGGCCTGTCCTTCGTCGGACACGCGTCGCTCGGCGATCGCCTCGATCGTGTAGGGAACCGCATCGGCCGTCTCGCACGACGCGACGAAATCGATCAGGCGTTTGCACTCGCGGACCGCGTCGGGGCCCGAGCTGAGCAGCTCACCCACTACCCGCGCCACGGCGGAGTCGAGCGCCGACTCGTCTGGCACGACCTCGTGCACGAGCCCGATGCGAAGCGCGCGCTCGCTGGCGAACCGTTCCCCCGTGAGGAAAAGGGCGCGCGCGTGACTCGCGCCGATCTTCGAGATCACGTAGGGCGAGATCACGGCGGGAAGAATTCCGAGCTTCACTTCCGAGAGCCCGAACTTCGCGTCCGCGGTCGCGATCGCGATGTCGCAGACCGCGACGAGGCCTACGCCTCCGCCGATTGCCGCCCCCTGGATCCTGCCAATCACCGGGATCGCACACTCGTTGATCGACGCGAAGAGCTTCGCGAGCTTCGACGAGTCGGCGATGTTCTCGTCCCGCGTGTACGAGACCATCTTCGACATCCAGTTCAAGTCGGCACCGGCGCAGAAAACGCTCCCTTCCCCACCGAGCGCCACGGCGCGGATTCCAGCAGCGTCACGAGCGAGCGAATCGAACAGGTCGATCGCCTCGCTGATGAACTCGTCATTGAATGCGTTGCGGACATCGGGACGGTTGAGACGCGCGTGAAGGACGGCGCCATCGCGGCGAACGGAGAGAGTGGAGTAGGTCTTCATCTGAGGGGGGATGCCGCCAGGAGCGGCAAAGCGAGATTCTATCAGCCCGGGCAGGAGCCGCAAGCCCTGCCTGGTCAACGAACTGCAAGGACATCGAGGGGGCTGCGGCGATCTCCAACGTCACGCCTGAGAGGCTCGCTCGGTCGGCGGGTACTCTCGCCTCTTCGCCTTTCGCCCCTCGCCCTGCGGATTCGTGGTGCCCGAGGTCGGAGTCGAACCGACATGATCTTGCGATCGGCGGATTTTGAGTCCGCTGCGTCTGCCATTTCGCCACTCGGGCAGAGTGGACGCGCGGCGCCGCTCGCCGCGCTGCGTATCTTAACCCGGATCATTCATGAGAGTTCGTTGCGAGGAGCGCGAGATGCGCGTGGATACAAGGCGCGCGACGGATCGGCGACGACAGCGTAGTCGTGCACTACGTCGAGGAGCCGAACCGAGCGCAACGCAGTAGACGCGCGGCTATCGCGCTCCGCAGTAGAACTCTCATGAATAATCCGGGTTAGACCGCCTCGGCCGTCCGTTGCTCGGAAGTCTGAGCCTTCAGCCGGCGGAGCGCCCAATGCGCCACGGTGTCGTGGAGCTGCTGGTCGGTCAGGATCCGCGTTGACTCCTTCGCCTTCGCGAAGATCTCCTTCGTCAGGTCCTCGTCGGCGGGGTACTCGTGAGCCGCGAGCCAGTAGATCACGTTCGAGAGCCCGCTCATCGGTCCCACCTCGATGATCTGCTCGAGGCCGAAGAGGGACGCCGGCACGCCGGAGTACACGCGGTCGGCGAGCCACTCGCTCCCCTTCTTCTTCGCCTTGATGATCGCTGCGGCGTGAACGCCCGTGCCGGTGCGAAATGCGTCGCGCCCGAACACCGGGTACTGATCGACGAGCGGAACGTGCGTTACCTCGGAGACGAACCTCACGTATTCGGGAAGCGCCGTGAGGTCGTTGTCAATCCACCCCATCAGCTTGAGGTTGACCATGAGCAGGTCGAGCGCCGTATTGCCGACGCGCTCACCGATGCCAAGCGCGCAGCCGTGCACGCGGTCGACACCCGCCTGGATCGCGGCGATCGAGTTGACGACTCCGAGACCGCGGTCGGCGTGCCCGTGCCAGTCGATCTTCACCGCGGGGTTCACTCTCTCGACGATCTGCCGCGCGAACCGGACGAGATTCGTCGTGCCCCAGGGCGTGGCATGACCCACCGTGTCGCAAAGGCAGATGCGCTCCGCGCCTGCCTCGATCGCCGCCGTGTAGAGCTTCTCCACGTGCTCCGGCTTCGCACGAACGGTGTCTTCGGTGACGAACATGACCGGGAGGCCTTCCGACACGGCGAAACGGATCGCCTGCGTCGCCTGCCCGATGATCCAGTCGAGATCCCACTCCTCGGCGAATTGCCGGATCGGCGAGGAGCCGATGAACGCCGCAACCGAGATCGGAATCCCGACCCGCTGCGAGATCTCCGCGATCGGGCGAATGTCCTTCTCGTGCGTCCGCCCCGCACAGTTCGGGGCGATCTTCATCTTGTTGTCACGGATCTCGATCGCGAGCCGCTCGACCGTCTTCTGCACGTGGGGGCCGGCGCCAGGAAGTCCGATGTCGGCCGTGTCGATCCCGATCCTCTCCATGAAATGGAGGATCTTGATCTTGTCGTCGAGCGACGGATCGCTCACCGACGGCGACTGGAGCCCGTCACGGAGAGTCTCGTCGTCGAACTCGATCCGCTTCGCGGGCCGGTCCGGCTGCGCCTCCCCGTGCAGATTCCAGTCGTAGATCAGGCTCGAGAGCTGGTCTTCCATGGCGCCTCCGGTCTGTGTTGCTTGGCTCGGGGAACGCCCTACTTACCTTGAAAATTCGCCTTTCGCTTCTCGAGAAACGCAGCCATCCCTTCCTTCGTGTCTTCGGACGCGCACAGAAGGCCGAAGAGGGTCGCCTCGAGGAACTCGCCGTCAGCCTGAGCCATGTCGAGCCCGCTGTTGACCGCCTCGATCGAGGCTCGAACCGCGAGCGGCCCGCGCTCGAGAATCTTGCGCGCCATCGCTTCGGCGGTCGCCATCAGGTCGGCGAGCGGAACCACCCGATTGACGAGTCCGATCCGCTCCGCTTCGTCCGCTTTCACGCGATCTGAAGTGAGGATGAGCTCGAGCGCCTTGCCCTTCCCTAGCAGACGCGCCATGCGCTGCGTACCGCCGTAGCCCGGGATGATCCCGAGCGTCAGCTCCGGAAGCCCGATTTGCGCAGTATCCGACGCGATGCGGATGTGGCAGGCGAGCGCGAGCTCGCAGCCTCCGCCGAGCGCGAATCCATTGATCGCCGCGATCACCGGCTTCGGGAAGCGCTCGACGCGCGAGAGGATGTACTGGCCGCGCTCGGACGTCTCCTTGCCCGTGATCGAGTTCTTCTTCGCGAGCTCGTTGATGTCGGCGCCGGCGACGAAGGCCTTCTCGCCCCCGCCGGTGACGATCACCGCGCCGACGCTCTCGTCGTCGCGCGCATCCGTGAAGACGCGGTGGATCTCCTCCATCGTCTGCGCGTTCAACGCGTTCAGCACCTTCGGCCGGTCGATCGTGAGCACGAGCACCCGCTCACGAATCTCGACCTTTACGTTCTCCAGGTTTTCGTACGCCATCTTCGTAATCCTCCGCTACCGCTTTCTGTCCATTGCTACGGGCTTCTCGCCCGCATAGTCGTAGAAGCCGGCGCCGCTCTTGCGACCGTAGCGGCCAGCCATGACCATCTTCTTGAGCAACGGCGGCGAGGCGAACCGCTTCTCGCGATACTCCTCGAACATCACCTCGGTGATGAAGTAGGTCGTGTCGAGCCCGACGAAGTCGAGCAGGGTGAACGGGCCCATCGGGTGGCCGCAGCCGAGCACCATCCCCTTGTCGATGTCCTCGATCGAGCCCGCTCCCTCTTCGAGCGCGCGGATCGCGTCGAGCAGGTACGGCACCAGCAGGCGGTTCACGACGAAGCCGGAGTTGTCGCGGCAGGCGATCGGATCCTTGCCGAGTTTCTTCGCGAACTCGAACGTGTCGTTGAATGCCTCGTCACTCGTGATGATCGTCCGGACGACCTCGACGAGCTTCATCATCGGCACCGGATTGAAAAAGTGCAGTCCGACGAACTGCTTCGCGCGCGCCGTCGCCATCGAGAGCTCCGTAATCGTGAGCGACGACGTGTTCGAGGAGAAGATCGCATCAGGCTTCACGATCTTGTCGAGCGCTGCGTAGGTCGACTTCTTGAGCTCCTTGTTCTCGATGATCGCCTCGATGACGATGTCGCAGTCCGCGAGGTCCTGACTCGACGTCGTCGGCTTGAGCCGTCCCATGACCTCGGTCTTCTGCTCCGCGGTCATCTTCCCCTTCTCGACGAACCTGCCGAGACTCTTGTCGATCCCGGCGAACCCCTTGTCGAGGAACTTCTGCTCGACCTCTAGTACGACCGTCGGAAAGCCCGCCTGGGCGGAAATCTGAGCGATGCCGGACCCCATCAGGCCGCAGCCGAGGACGCCGACTTTCTGAATCGTGGGCATGAGAATCTCCTTTCGGTGAAGGCGCCGTTGGAGCGGCGCGCGACATTCTATATGGAGTCACCCGAACTGGGAGTCCGGGCTTCCGGCGGCCCGGGGTCGGCTACCATGCCGACATGGCCGACGCGCGACGGAGCAGAATCCCACCTCAGGTCGTCCTGCTCGGCCTTGCGGCGCTGCTCAACGACATCTCGAGCGACATCATCTACCCGCTGCTTCCGATTTTCCTGTCCGCCCAGCTCGGAGCCACTCCGTTCGTCGTCGGAATGATCGAGGGGCTCGCCGACGCGCTCGCGTCGATCCTCAAGCTCGGCGCCGGCTGGTGGTCGGACCGGACGCCGCGGCGCAAGCCCTTCATCGTGGCGGGATACGCGATTGCGGCTCTCTCCCGACTCTTGCTCGCTACCGCCGTCCGGTGGCCGGTCGTCCTCAGCGCGAGGCTGGCCGACAGAACCGGCAAGGGAATCCGCTCGGCGCCTCGGGACGCGCTCATCGCCGACGTCACCGCGCCGGAGCATCGCGGCCGCGCGTTCGGGCTTCACCGCGCCATGGACCACACCGGCGCCCTCGTCGGCCCGCTTATCGCGGCGCTACTCGTAGGCACCTTCGCCCTCCCCTTCCGCACCATCTTTCTCATCGCGGTGATCCCGGGCGTCGTCGGAGTCGCAGTCATCGCGGCGGGGCTCAAGGAGCCGGCGCGGGAGCGAAAGGTCGTCGATCGCGCCGCGGGCGCGGCGCAGCTGCCGCGCGGGCTGCGCCCCCCGCTCATTGCGAGCGCCATCTTCGCGCTTGCGAATTCGAGCGATGTGTTCCTGATCCTCCAGGCGTACGCCGCGGGAATCGACATGGTATGGATTCCGCTGCTCTGGGCCGCGCACCACGCGGTGAAGTCGGCGCTTTCCACGGCGGGCGGCGCCTTGTCGGACCGCTCGCGCCGGAACCGAGTGCTCGCAGCCGGCTGGGCACTCTACGGCCTCATCTACTTCCTCTTCCCTCTGGCGCACAGCGTGACCTGGTTCGCCGTGATGTTCATCGCGTACGCCCTTCCGTTCACCTTGACCGAAGGGACCGAGCGCGCGTGGATTGCCGACCATCTCACTCCCGAGTTCAAGGGGCGAGCCTTCGGCGTCTACTACCTCATTCAGGGGACGTGCACGCTCGCAGGCACGGCCGCGTTCGGCCTCTGGTACCAGCACATCTCCAGGATGGGAGCGTTCCACCTCGCGGGTGGCATCGCGATCGTGGCTGCCGTCTTCGCGTTTTTCGCTGAGCCTGCGCGCATCGAGCCGGAGCCGGTCGCCGCGTGACTTTCTATCCGGGCCCTCGGCAATTTTTAGGCGGCGTCGCTTCGTTCTGTGCTTCCGATCTCGAAACGAGGAGAACCGCTTGAAGCGACTCGCACTGCTCTCGATCCTCATCGCCCTCACCTCCACCGCGTCCGCGCAGGCACGGAGCGAGGCCGATCTCGTCCTCGACCTCTTCATGCCGCAGTGCGCGGCCCCGCAGGTCACCAAAGAGCCATTCACCGGAAAGCTCCCGGCCGGAATGACCGGCGAGGTGCTCTCGGTCGATTCCGAGGATCACTCGTGCCATTTCGACGGCGTGCGAATCACGACCGCCGACGGCCGGCACTGGGTCGGGAGTCCCTGGCCCCTTTCCTCGATGACGGGCAAGCCCGAGGAGAAGATTCGACAGATAGCGTGGAACGCGCTCCAACTGAGCGTCGTCGTCGAGCCCGGCCCCGTCGAGTTCGGCTTGCAGCGCGTACGGGTCAATCACGTGACCGAGGCCGGTCGAATCCCGGTCGACGGCCTGGTCGACCCGGCAGGCACGATGTTCTTCCCCGGAGACTTCGCGAAGAACGCGCAGGAGATGAAGTCGAAGCTCGACGCCCGGCTTGCGAAGGTCGTCGCCAGCTCCCCCGCTCGCGGCCCCGAGGGCGCCCCGGTGACGATCGTAGAATTCTCCGACTTCCAGTGCCCGTCCTGCAGCAGGGCCAGCGAGCAGTTCGAGCCGTTTTTCGCGAAGCACGCCGATCGGATCCGCTACGTCAGGATCGACATGCCGATCGTCTCCTCCCACCCGTGGGCGTTCGCGGCGTCCGCGATCGGACGCGCCATCTGGCGGCAGAATCCCGACGCGTTCTGGAAATACAAGCAGGCGGTCTACGCCAACCAGTCGGATCTGAGCGCCTTCACGATCGACCAGTTCGGCCGCGGCTTCGCCGAGGACAACGGGCTCGATATGAAGAAATTCGACTCCGACATCGCCTCCGAGTCCGTGCGGAAGGATCTTCTCGACGCGCTCGGGACCGCATTCACGAATCAGATCGCGGCTACCCCGACCTTCATCGTGAATGGAAAGAACGTCTCCTTCGGCGTCGACGGCGAGTATCTCAAGTCGCACGTGGAGAGCCTGCTGGCGGGCAAGTAGCTTTCGCGCCTCACACCGTCAAGCGCACGACGTCGAGGAACGCCTTCAGGAT
>JBPPMG010000130.1:0-19535 GCA_051305935.1 Thermoanaerobaculia bacterium | reverse complement strand
GTCGTCGGCGTGCTGCTGATCTTCCTCTGGGGATTCCGGCGCTTCGCGTCGATCGGCTATGCCGCGGTCCCCCTCGGGCTCGCGCTGCTCGTGACCTACGCTGTGGCCGCACTCGCATTCGACAAGCTCGCTTCGGCTGCCGCGGGCTTCGCGGCATTGCTCGCCGGGCTCGGCATCGACTTCATCATGATGGTCTACGGGCGCTACGTCGACGAGCGGAACTCGGGCGCCGAAATGGAGCCCGCGCTTCGGACCGCCATGCACACCACGTTCCCGGCGGTCTTCGTTGCCGCGGTCACCACGGCCGCCACGTTCTACGCGTTCCTCGCAACTGACTTTCAGGGGATGTCGCAGCTCGGGTTTCTCACCGGCACGGGCGTGCTGATCTTTCTCGTCGCGGTCCTGTTCGTGCTGCCCGCGCTGCTGGTGCTCAACGAGGGGCCGACGCGCAAGCGTCGCCCGCCTCGGCACTTCCACCACGACTTCGGCGCGAAGCGCATCGTCAATTTCAGCGTGACGAATCCGCGCGTGGTCGTGACGATCTGGGGCGTGGTCGTCGCGGTGATGACGCTTTTCGCGTCGCGCGTGGAGTTCAGCGACCGGATCCAGGATCTACGCTCGAAGGAAAATCGCGGCATCCAGGTGCAGGACCGCCTCACGCGAGAGATCGGCCAGTCGTTCGACTTCATGATGTACACGGTCGAAGACCCGACAGTCGACGGCGTCCTCGAGAAGACGTGGGCAGCGTCGGCGAAGTTCGACCGGCTCGTCCGGCTCCGCGAAATCGACTCGTACCAGGCGATTACGACGTTCCTGCCCCCGCCCGCGCAGCAGCGCGCGACGATCGCGCGCCTCGAGGCGGGCAGTGGCGGCGCGTTCGACGCGGCGCGGATCGAACGGACGTTCCGCGCGGCGCTCGTGGAGAGCGGATTTCGCCCCACCGCCTACGACGACTACCTGCCGCTGTTCGCGGAGTCGCTCGCGCAGCGCGAGACGATCTCGATCGAGGAGATCGAGAACCGCGACGTGCGCAAGCTCATGGGCCGCTACCTGAAGAAGACCCCGACCGGCTACATGTCGGTGATCTACCTCTATGCGCGCGGAGGCGTCTGGGGCCGTTCGCTTCCTCCGGAGCTCGCCGACATGGGAAACGAAGGGAACGGCGCGATTCTGACCGGCGTGAACGTCGTGAGCGAGGCGCTCCGCAACATCACGCGGAGCGACGCGTTCCGGGCGACCACGCTGAGCATCGTCGTCGTGCTGTTGCTGCTGCTGATCGCATTCAAGGGCTCGGCGCGCCTCACTCTTCTAGCGATCGTGCCGTTCGCGGCGGGCAGCGTCGTGATGCTCGGCGCGATGGCGATCCTCGGGCTCAAGTTCAACTTCATGAACGTCTTCATCGGCCTGATGCTGATCGGGGTCGCGACCGACTACGCAATCTACATGCTCCAGCGTTACATGGAAAATCCCGACACCTTCGCCCTCGACGCGCCCGAAACGGCAAAAGCGGTGGTCATGGCGGCGGCGACGACCTTCTGGGGCTACGGAACCTACGTCCTCTCCCATTACCCGGGGCTGCGCTCGATCGGCTACGCCTCGGCGTTCGGCGTGAGCATCAGCGCGCTCGCGGCAATCACGCTGCTGCCCGCGATCCTCACGATCAAGCCTCACCCCGTGAAGCGTGACGCGCGACACAATGCGGATTCGGGGACAAATACCGTAGAATCGGACCCGCAAAAACTGACCGGAGCCTGAAGATGACGACCAATTCATTCACGCTGCCCCGCTTCCTGGCGGAGCGAGTCACGCAGAAGTCGGCACTCCGCAACGTCGCGCTCGTTTTCGCGGCGAGTCTGTTGATCGCCCTCGCGGCGCAGATCTCGATTCCCCTTCAGCCGGTGCCGATGACGCTGCAGCCGGTGGCGGTGCTCCTCGTCGGCGCGGCGCTCGGTTCCTCGCGCGGTGCGGCCGCCGCGGCGCTCTACCTCCTCGAGGGGCTCTCCGGGATGCCGGTATTCGCGGGAGGGGTTGGCGGACCGCTCGTCTTCCTCGGACCGACCGCCGGCTATCTGCTCGCGTTTCCTGCCGCAGCATGGATCGCAGGAATCGCCTCGGAACGCGGCTGGGCGCGGTCGATGGTGACGACCGTTCCTCCGATGGTGCTGGCGATCGCCGTGATTCACCTCGGCGGCTGGTCGTGGCTCTCGACCGCGATGGGGCTGGGCGCGCAGAAGGCGTTCCTCGTCGGCGTCGCGCCGTTCTGGGCTTCCGACATTCTGAAGATCGCGATCGCGGCCACGCTGCTTCCGGCCGCGGAAGCACTCCTCTCGCGCCCCAGGAACTGAGCCTTTAAGCTCCGAACATGAAACGGGCTGATCGGCTGCGCTCATGGCCGCGGAAGCGGCCATCTTCTGGCTAGCCCCACGCGTCAGCGTGGGGTACCGGCGAACGGCAACGTCCGCGCCGCGCAAGCGGCGCATTCTGGCCTGCCGCGCGCCAGCGCGACACGTTGGCTTACCTGCTGCGCCGCTGACGCGGCGCGATTACCAACCGACGTCAACCCCACGCTGACGCGTGGGGCTATCCAGAGACGGCCGCTTGCGCGGCCGCGACGCGGCTCATTCACGACTCCCGTGGACCTCTCTCACGTGGTTCTGGCTTCTCGGAGGCGCAGATCTCACACGGGCGTTGCCGCGGGGGCCGGCACAGGCGTATCGGTCACCGTCGCCGCATCAGCCGGTGGCGCGGGCGCGGGCACCGGTACCGCGGCGTCGAGAAGCGCGATCTTCAGCGCGTCCTCGACGTGCTCGACGAAGTGGAACTTCACGTCGCGCTTCAGCGCATCGGGCACTTCGATCAAGTCGCGCTCGTTGAGCTTCGGCATGATGATCGTATTGATCTGCGCGGCGCGCGCGGCGAGCACCTTCTCCTTCACCCCGCCGATCGGCAGGATGTCGCCGCGGAGCGTCACCTCTCCCGTCATCGCCACGTTGCGCCTGACCGGTCTGCCGGTGAGCACCGAGATGATCGCCGTCGTGATCGTGATTCCAGCCGATGGGCCGTCCTTCGGCACGGCTCCCGCGGGAACGTGGATGTGAATGTCGTGTTTTTCGAAGAAGTCCGCCGGGATGTTCTGTTCCGCCGCGTGGGCACGGGCGTAGGTCAGCGCGGCCTGGGCCGATTCCTTCATCACCTCGCCTAACTGACCAGTGAGCTGCAGTTTTCCCGTCCCGCGCACGGCGATCGCCTCGATGAAGAGGATGTCGCCACCCACCGCCGTCCAGGCGAGCCCTGTCGCCACGCCGATCTGGTCGCGGTCGAGCAGCTCCTCGGCGTAGTGCCGCGTCGGGCCGAGGTACTTCTCGATCGCCGCATCGGTCAGGCGGTACGACGGCTGCGCCTTTCCGCCCGCAACTTCGACCGCGATCTTGCGGCAGATCGCACCGATCTCGCGCTCCAGGTTCCGGAGCCCGGCTTCCTTCGTGTAACCGATGATGATCTTCGTGATCGCGCTGTCGGTCCAGACGATATCGGCTTCGGCAACGCCGTTTTCCTCGACCTGCTTCGGGATGAGATGCCGGCGCGCGATCATCACCTTTTCTTCGTCGGTGTAGCCCGAGAGGCGGATGACCTCCATGCGATCGAGGAACGCCGGCTGAATCGTGTCGAGCATATTCGCCGTGACGATGAACATGACGTTCGACAGGTCGTAGGCCACGCCGAGGTAGTGATCGCGGAACGTGTGGTTCTGCTCGGGGTCGAGAACCTCGAGAAGCGCGGACGACGGGTCGCCCCGGTAATCCGCGCCAATCTTGTCGACCTCGTCGAGCACGAAGACCGGGTTGCTCGTTCCGGCCTGGTTGATCGCCTGCACGATGCGCCCGGGCAACGCGCCCACGTACGTGCGGCGGTGGCCGCGAATCTCGGCCTCGTCGCGCACGCCTCCGAGCGAGATGCGGACGAATTTGCGGTCGAGCGCCCGCGCGATCGAGCGCCCGAGCGAGGTCTTGCCGACGCCCGGAGGCCCGACGAAGCAGAGGATCGGCCCTTTCATCTTCGAGCCGCGCAGCTTGCGCACGGCGAGGTACTCGAGGATGCGTTCCTTGATCTTCTCCAGGTCGTAGTGGTCTTCGTCGAGGATCTGGCGCGCGCGCGCGAGGTCGTGGTTGTCGGCCGACTGCACGCTCCAAGGAAGGCCGGTCATCCAGTCGAGATAGGTGCGGATGATCGACGTCTCCGCGGAATCGGGATGCGAGCGCTCGAGCCGCTTGAGCTGCTTCTCGATTTCCTCGCGTGCTTCCTGCGGGATCGCCTTCTCTTCGAGTTTCTTCCTGTAGTTCTCGATCTCTTCGCCGAGCTCCTCGCCTTCGCCGAGCTCCGACTGGATCGCCTTGAGCTGCTGGCGGAGGAAGTACTCGCGCTGACTCTTGTTCATCTCGCCCTGCGCGGCGGTGGAGATCTCCTGCTGCATCGTCAGCACGTTGATCTCGCGCGTGAGAAGCTCGTTGACCTTGCGAAGGCGCTCGATCGGGTCGAACGTCTCGAGGATCGCCTGCGACTCCTCGAGCTTGAGATCGAGGTTCGACGCGGCGAGATCGGTAAGGCGCGCCGGGTCGTCCAGGTTCGCGGCGATGATCATCACCTCGGGCGAGATGTTCTTGCCCAGACTCACCGACTTGTCGAGGTTCTGCTTGACCGAGCGGATCAGCGCTTCGACCTCGAGCGGACGCTCGCGGATCGGAGGTTCGTCGATTCTCGTGATCTTCGCCTTGAAGAACGGTGCGGTCTGGATGAAGTAGTCGATCCGCGCGCGGGACAGGCCCTGCACCAGGATGCGGATTCTCCCGTCGGGGAGCTTAAGCATCCGCATGATGATCGCCACGGTGCCGATGCGGTAGAGGTCGTCCTCTCCCGGATCCTCGTTCTGGAAGTCCTTCTGCGCGGTGAGCATGATGACCCGGTTCTCGGCGAGCGCCTGGTCGACCGCGTTGATCGACTTCTCGCGCGACACCGAGAGGGGGACGATGATGTAGGGGAAGATCACCAGGTCCTTGAGCGGAAGTACCGGAAGCACGTCCGGAATCTTGATCGCCTCGTCTTTGGTGACGTCGTTGGTCTCGCTCATTCGGTCCTCATTTGGGATGCATCTGTCCCGATCTCGGGGCTCACCGGGTCTCGTCCTTCAATTGGCTCAGCTCGTGGACGAATTCCTCGAGGTCCTCGAAGCGCCGGTAGACCGACGCGAAACGGATGTAGGCGACCGAGTCGAGATCTCGCAGACGCCGCATCACCATGTTTCCCAGTTCCCGACTGGAGATCTCCCGCTCGCCCGACTCGTGCATCTCCGCTTCGATCGAGTCGGCCACCCGTACGAGCGTCTCCTCGGAGATCGGCCGTTTCCGGCAGGCGACCCGGAGCCCGCCCATCATCTTCTCGCGCTCGTAGGGCTCGCGGCGCTGGTCGCGCTTGACGACCTGGAACGGCTCGAGTTCGATCTTCTCGTAGCTCGTGAAGCGCCTCTCGCACGACACGCACTCCCGCCGGCGGCGAATGACGTCTCCCTCGCGGCTCTCCCGCGAGTCGACGACCCGGTCTTCGGTATTGCCACAGAAGGGGCATCGCATCGCTGTGATTCCGCGCGATATGTATCACTCTTCCCGCGTTTCACCAATCTTCGAGAGCAGCCGCCAGGTCAACCCTTCCCGAGCGAAGAGCGTAAGCCCGATGACCACGACCGGCGCCGTCCCGACGATGTGAAAGACGACGGCGAGCGCGACCGAGTCGTCGATTCCGAACGCGTAGAACTGCATGAGCGCGACCTGGCAGGCCTTGTGGAATCCGCCGACGCCGCCCGGAGTCGGGATCATCAGGCCGACGATCGTCACCCCGGTCATGAGGAAGCTCGACAAATAAGGGAGGTCGTGGGCCAGCGCACGCGCCGTGAACCAGAACTGCGACGCGAGGCACGCCCACGTCACGATCGTGAGCGCGATGACTTTCACGAATGCGCGCGGATGCTCCGCAGCGATCCGGAACGACGACGTGAACGTGTCGAAGAAGTGCATCCACGGGTCGCGAAAACGGTGCGGCATGAGATTCCCGAGACGCTCGTGGAACCGGCGAATCGCCGCCGTGGCGACGAGGATGCCGACGACGAAGAAGAGCATCGCCGCGAGGATCGCGCCCGACACGATGCCGACCGACCGGAGAAGGAGCCGCTGCTCGCTCGTGAACGCCGCGTCGGTCGTCGCGGCAACGACGAACCAGCAGAGCATCCCTAGAATCGCAACGAGGTCGAGAACGCGTTCGGTCAGAACCGTCGCGATGCTCGACGAGAACCGCGCCCCCGTCTTCTGCTTCATCAGCGCCGCCCGGACCACGTCACCAGCCCTCACCGGAAGCAGGGACGACGACATGTAGCCGACGGTCACCGAAAGGAAGGTCGGGTAGTAGGCCGGGGGACGCTCCGGATTCAGCAAGGTTCGCCAGCGCTCGGAGCGGGCAAAGAGCGCGATCAGATTCGCCGCAAAGGCGATCGCGATCCAGAGCGGATCGATCGAGACGATCAGCCGCATCACCTCGACCGGGTCGCTGTTCCTGAAGAACAGCGCCAGCAGGACCACCATCGCGAGAATGACGGCCGCGAGCCGCACCGTTCGCTTCAAGACCGCGCGGTTGTACCATAAAAGGTGTCCGGCGCCACGAGCGCACCCCCCGACCCCCAATGCTTCGCATTCATACGAACCCGCTCTTCCGGGCACACGAAACCCCTGCCGGCTACCCCGAGAGCGCGGACCGCCTCGATGCCGCGATGGAAGGAGTCCGCCGCGCCGGTTTCGAGGGGAGCGTGACGACCGCGCTCTCGAAGACGATCGAGACCGACCGCGTGATCGCCAAGGTCCATTCGCGGAACTACGCGCTCCAGCTCGAGTCGGCATGCCGCGATGGGTTCAGGATGTTCCACTCCCACGACAACCCGATCTCGCGCCAGAGCTACGCCGCCGCGCAGGCCGCGGTGGCGTCGGCCCTGACCGCGGCCGAGGAGATCTGGGAACGGGCTGAGGCGAAGCGGGCGTTCGTCGTCGCCCGGCCTCCCGGCCATCACGCCGACCGCGAGGAGGCGATGGGATTCTGTTTCTTCAACACGATCGCCTGCGTCGCCGAGCGGCTGCGCGAGCTCCCCGGCATCGAGCGCGTCTTCATCCTCGACTGGGACGTGCACCACGGCAACGGGACGCAGTCGATCTTCGAAGATCGCGGCGACGTCTTCTACGCCTCGCTACACAGATTCCCGTTCTATCCCGGCACCGGCGCAGCGCACGAGGTCGGCTTCGGGAAGGGGCGCGGGCTGACGAAGAACATTCCTCTGTCGGGCGGCACGGGCGAGACCGCGTACCTCGACGCGATCGAGTCGTCGATCGTCCCGCTCATCGACGATTACCGTCCCGATGCGATCCTGATCTCGGCAGGATTCGACGCGCACCGGCGCGATCCACTCGGCGGGATGCGCGTCGGCGAGCAGGCCTTCGGTCTGATGACGCGCATGATCGTCGCCGCCGCGGAGCGGAACTGCGGCGGCCGCGTGCTGTCGCTCCTCGAAGGGGGCTACGACCCCGAGGGCCTCACGACGAGCGTCGAGGAGCACGTGGTCGCGCTGGGATGAGTCTTGTAGGCAAGGCGTCCCGCCTTGCCAGAGGTGTCGACAACGTTCGCCGCTACCCTGCGAAGGCGAGACGCCTTCGCTACGAGGCCATCCCCTTGCCCGCGAGAATCGCTCCGTAGAGCCTCTCGAGCCTGTCGATGCGGATCGACTTCGAGAAGCCCGCAATCACTCTCGCTCGCGCGGCACGGCCCGCGGCCGCCGCAACGTCGCGATCGCCGAGCACGGCGAGCATCGCTCCGGTGAGCGCCGCGCGGTCGCGCGTCGGCACGAGCCAGCCGACCTCCGAAGAAGAGACCAGCTCGCGATTTCCACCGCAGTCGGTCGCGACCACCGGCCTCGCGAGCGCCATCGCCTCGCGGATTGTGCCCGTAATCCCGGTACCTCCCCACGACGCGTCGACGACGCAGTCGGCGGCGGCGAGCACGCGTGCCATGTCATCGCGCGGCTCGACCGCGGTCACGAGCCCACCGACGCCGCGCTCGATCGCGTACTGCTCGATCGCCCTTCGGTCGTCTTCGCTCTTGTACGCGACGAGGATGAGCCTCACGCCGTCTTCGCGCGACGCGACGTCGGAAAACGAATCGACAACTTCGCGCCAGCCCTTCCAGTCGCGGATGCCTACCTGCATGTAGGCGAAGTCGTTCGCCGGAATCGCACGCTCCGCGCGGAAATCGAGACGGTCCCAGCGCGCCGGATCGAACAGGTCGACGTCGGTTCCCGCGTAGACGACCTCCACTTTCTCGGGCGGCACGCGCCCGCTCTCGACGATCACGCCGCGGATCTGCTCGCAGACGGTGACGATCCGATCGACGCGTGACGTCCCGTACTTCGCACGGTTCCAGAACGTGAGCGGAAACGACACGCCTCGGTTGACGACGAAGGCACCGACCGGGCGCCGCAGAGTGGCAAGAAGGGCGAGCGTGTGGGAGCGTCCCTTGTGGACGTGGATGACGTCGGGGCGGCGATCGCGGACGAGGCGGGAGATCGCGTGAATCGTTCGCAGGTCCGCGTCACTCGCGAACGGGAGCGCGACGAAGCCCACTCCCGCCTCGCGCGCACGGCGCTGGAGCGTAGAATCGAAGCGGCTGAGGATCGTTACCTCATGTGCGCGCTCCCGCAGGCCCAGGGCGGCCTGGAACATCTGATGGACCGAGCCGGTGTCGAACCGGTTCTTCTCGAGGATCTGGAAAACACGCATCACTCGCCCTCAAATCGCCCGACCATAATATGGAATCCTCCCCAACGCGGTGATAAGATTCCCGACCAAATCATTGATATGACGCGAGATCAGCGGAGCAGCGCGGGCGGCGAAGAGCGGGGAGGCCGGTTTGTCGACGGAGAAAAAATCACCTGAGCCGATCAAAGTCACCGACAAGCGGATCTTCACTGCCGAAGGGGACATTCGCGACGAGTATCGGAACAACGTGACTCCGGTCGATCCGGCCACGGTTCTCGAGCAGGACCAGCCGCGGCCGGCGCCTGCCGAAAGCGAAAAGCCGGCCGTGGAGACCGACAAGCGATTCATCATGCTGCTGCAGTTGCTCGACGCGAACGTCTACAATGCGCTCGAGCTTGCGGGGCGTGGGCATCCTCAGGGAAAAGAAGCGGCACGCCAGATGATCGACGTCACCGAGGTTCTCGGGGAGAAGACGATGGGGAACCTCTCGGCGGAGGAGTCTGACGCGCTCAAGAAGCTCCTCGGCGAAGCGAAGATGCTCTACATGAAGGTCACGAAGGGCCTCAAAGTATGAAGGCAGTGACGGGTCGGCTGATTCTCGCCATCGCGCTCCTTTCGCTCGCCGCGGCAGGCGCGTCGGGGCAGCAGCTCGCGCCTTCCGACGTCTGGCCGCAGGCAACGGCGGCCCTCGACACCGGAGACATTCAGCTCGCCCAGCAGAAGCTCGACCAGCTGCTCGAGCTCGGCAGGAACCTCGGCATTTCCAGATTCCCCTTGTATGCGCAGTCCGCGGCTTCGCTGGCGCGACAGATCCACCACGCGCAGCCTTCCAACAAGCAGGCGATCGACTGGGCGGCCGCGGCAGCGCAGAAGCTCGACTCGAAAGACCCCTCGGTCGCGTTCGCTGTGGCGGACCTCGCTTTCGAGCGCTCGGATTGGGGTGGCGCAGTCAAGGCGCTCGCGGGAGGAGTCGCGAAATCGTTCGCGGAACCGACCGCGCGCTCAATGACACGCGCCGACCTCGTGACCGTCATCGCCATCGCGGTTCTGGGCACGGCGGGATTGCTCGGCATCGCTCTCTTTTCGCGCCACTCCCGTCCCACGGCACACGATTTCCGCGAAGTCTTCAGCGAGAAATGGGGTCTGAGCTCGACCACGGCTTCGGTGCTCGCACTCGCCGCGCTCGTGTTGCCCCTGTTCCTCTGGCTCGGTCCGACATGGGTGCTGGTCTACTGGTACGTGATTTTTTTCGCCTACGCCTCGGTCAGCGAGCGAGTGGCCATCGTCGTTCTCCTGCTGCTCATGTCGGTGATCCCGGTGGCGCTCGACTGGTCGGTCTACCGCGTCGTCGGCTCGACCTCGCCGATCGTGCGGGCAGCGACGGCGACGGACCTCGCGATCTACCATCCCGAAAACGTCCGCCGCATGCGCGAGCTCGTGGCAATCATCCCGGGCGAGGCGAAGCTCCAGTTACTGCTCGGCGGCCTCGAGTTCCAGATCGGAGACGAGCAGCAGGCTTCGGTGCACTACCGCGAGGCGATCAAGCTCGATGCCCGCCTCGGCGGAGCGTACGTCAATCTCGGAAATCTCGACTTCCTTCACAACGAGTTCCGCGCTTCAGTGACCAACTACGAGAAGGCGATCCAGGCGACGCCGGCTCTGTCGATCGCGTATTTCAACATCGCCGCGGCGTCGGGCGAGCTCTACGACTACGCGCGACAGGGACAGATGCTCGAGGAGGCGCGCAAGCGCGATCGCGCGCGCGTCCAGAAGCTCATCGCGAGTCCCCCGGCGCAGAAGATCGTGATGTACAACCTCCCGATCGAGGAAGCGTGGGAGCTGTCCGAGAGGCTCGCGGCGAAGGGACAGGCGCGCGAGCTTTTCGGGAACTACGCACGCTTCAGCCCGCTGCGCAGCGCCCTGAACCCGATGACGACGGCGTGCCTGATCGGTCTCCTGGCCGGACCGGTGGTCTGGTGGAATCGACGGAAGAAGGGGCTCGCGGGAAGCTGCATGAAGTGCGGGCGCACTTTCTGCTACCGCTGCAAATCGGCGCGGGAGAGCGCGACGTACTGCACGCAGTGCATCCACATCTACCTCAAGCGTGACGGAGTCTCGCTCGACACCAAGCAGGCGAAGATCAACGAGGTGCAGAAGTACCAGAACGGGCAGGTCCGGCTGAAGAAAGTCCTCGCGACCTTCTTCCCCGGGTCGGGCCAGATCATGGACGGCTCGACCACGAAGGGGATTCTCGCGGTTTTCTCGTTCCTTCTCTTTCTCTCGATCGCTGTCCTGGTCGGAAGCCTGGTGCCGATCGCGACGCCGGCGATCCTCATTCGCCAGGCGGTTCGAGCCGTCGCGATCCTGCTGGCAGTCGGGACGTGGCTGCTGATCTCGATCCCCGTCTACCGGCAGAAACCGGTTTATTGAGAGGCTGAAGGCGCGCAATGGCACTCGAAGGAACACTGAAAGACTTCAGCCTCGCCGACATCTTCCAGTTGATCGGCCTGCAGCGGAAGACGGGCGTGCTCACGCTTCGCGGCAAGGACGACACCGTGACCGTCACGTTTCTCGACGGCAAAGTGGTGGCGGCCGACTCGCTCAACAAACGGCTCGAGAACCGGCTGGGCAACGTCCTCGTCAAGAGCAACACGCTCACGCAGGAGCAGTTAGGCCAGGCGCTCGAGATCCAGAAGGAGACGCTGCAGCGTCTCGGCTTCATCCTCACCCACTACAAGATCATTTCGCAGGAAGCCCTCCGCGCAGCGCTGCACCTGCAGATCCTCGGCATCGTCTACCGCCTCTTCAGGTGGAAGGACGGCGACTACCACTTCTCCCAGGAGACGACGATCGAGTACGACCGCGACAACGTCGTCCCGATCACCGCCGAGTCGATCCTCATGGAAGGCGCGAGGATGATCGACGAATGGCCGATCATCGAGAAGCGCATCCGCTCGCAGGAGATGATCTTCCGCAAGAAGGAGATCGCGCAGGAAATCGTCGTGGTGTCGGCCGACGATGCCGATGAAGTTTCCTTCGACGGCGACCAGACGCACGCCCGCAAGAAGAAGAAAGGGGCGGACGCCAGCAAGATCAGGATCTCCGAGGAAGAGAACGTGCTCTACCAGGCGGTCAACGGACGCCTGACGGTCGCGGACATCGTCGAGATCAGCAAGATGTCGGAGTTCGACACCTGCAAGGGTCTCTACGAGCTACTGACCCGCGACCTGATCGAAGAGGTGCGGCACCAGACGACGGCCGCCGCCACGGTCGTGGAAGAGGTTGTGGTCGATCACGCCGCGATCGACGAGATCCCGCCGCTTCCGCTGCCGCTCGTCATCGTGCTCGGCATTCTCGCGATCGCGTCCCTGGTGTTCACCTACCGGAACCCGCTCGGCCTGAACTCCATGGCGCCGTTCGACCGTCGAATGAGCGCCGTCACCGAGATGCGAAAAGCGATCTCACTCCGGCGCATCGAGGCAATCAGCGACGGCATCTACGCCCACTACCTCGCGACCGGCAAAATGCCGCGGGGCCTCGCAGAGATCGCGCCTGTTTACGTAGGCAAGAACATCCTGAAGGATCCCTGGGGCAACGACTACCGATACCTTCCGAAGCCTGCCGAGAACCCGGACAAGTACCTGGTCATCGGTTTCGCCCCCGACGGGAAGCCCGACACCGACCTGTTCCTGACGCGTCCCGTTCAGGCTATCTCCGTCGCGACCTCCGCGACACAGCAAACGGGCGGCATCGAGCTGATCGACTGACGCGGTGCGGGCCGCCGCGCCCGGGCGTCATCCGAGGTCGCAGTGCGCCAGTTCGGTGTGTACCGCTCCCGCCGGCCTCAGCTGACTCTCGAAGAGTGACACCCGGTCGAGGCGGAACGGGATCGCTCCCGCCGCGCTGACCGCCTCGCGGAAGAGCCCGACGTCGCTCTCCGTCCACGCCTCGCGGATTCGCACGAGCGTTAGGTGCGCCTTGAACGCCTTCCCGTCGAAGCCGACACCGCGCTCCGCAAGCTCGGCGCGAACCGCATCGGCGATCGCGACGACGGGCTCGCTCGGCTCCACTTCCACCCACCCGACGCGGGGCCTTCGCTCGGTCGGAAAGAATCCCCCGCCAGCGAGACGCGCGTCGACCGCGGACAACGCGGACGTCGCGCTCTTCATCGCCGAAGCGACCAGCGGCACGACCGCGACATCGTGTTCTCCGAGAAACGCGAACGTGAGGTGGTACGCGTCGCGTCCAACCCACGCGGACCTCGGAAGACGCGCGCACACCGACGACACGACCGACGCGACGCGCGCCGCGGGTTCGGTGCCGATTCGATAGGCAACGAAGAGCCTCACGCGGAGAATTCTAATCGCGAAGGCGGAACCACTCACGACGCGGCACGACCGGCTTCAGTCCCTGGTCTTCGTTCGCCTCGCCTTCGCAACCGGGCCGCCACGACCGGAAACTCGCGGTAAACCGGCGAGACTCGCGGGCGCGAAGAGCCCGCGTATCGTCGATTCGGACAGCAGCCGGCGGCGCCTCACGATCTCGGGCACCGTCTCGCCTGTCTCCCCAGACTCCTTCGCGACGGCTGCAGCAGCTTCGTACCCGATGAATGGGTTCAGGACCGTGGCGAGCGCGGGCGACACCGCGTGATAGGCGGAGCACCGCTCGGCATCCGCTTCGATGCCGCTGAGACAGCGTGCCGCGAGCACGGGCAGGAAGTTCGCGAGGATGTCGATCGAGAAGAGGACCTCCCACGACATCAGCGGCATCATGACGTTCAGCTCGAGCTGCCCCGCCTGCACCGCGTGCGCGACCGCCGCATCGGCTCCGATGACGTGAAAGCAGACCTGGTTGAGGCACTCGAGCATCGACGGATTGACCTTGCCCGGCATGATCGACGATCCGGGCTGCACGGCGGGAAGGCGGATCTCGCCTAACCCGGCCTTCGGGCCCGAAGCGAGCAGTCGGAGATCGTTGGCGATGCGCCCGAGCTCGAGAGCGAGATTGCGCAGCGACGCCGAGACCGCTGCGATCGGCAGCTGCGACTGCATCCCTTCGCGAGGATCCGCGATCACCTTCAGCGGAAGCCCAGTGAGCCCGCGCAGCTCCTTCACCATCGCCCGGGAGAATCCCTTCGGCGCGTTGAGCCCGGTGCCGGTCGCCGTTCCGCCGATTCCGAGCTCCAGAAGCTCCCGTCCCGCGTCGCGCAGGAGCCTTCGGGAGCGCGTCACGGCCGCTTCCCACGCGGCAAACTCCTGACCGAGCGTGACCGGGACGGCATCCTGGAGATGGGTGCGGCCCGCCTTGATCAACAGAGCGAACTCGACGGCCTTCGCCCCGAGCTCGCGCGCGATTTCCTCGAGCGCGTCATCGAGACGCTCGAGCTCGCCGAGAATCGCCAGCCGCATCGCCGTCGGATACGTGTCGTTGGTCGACTGCGACATGTTCACGTGATCGTTGGGGTGGACTTGTGCGGTGCCGCCTCGGCTCCGCGACGAGCGCGCGTTCGCCATGGAAGCGATGACCTCATTGCAGTTCATGTTGAGCGAGGTCCCTGCCCCGGCCTGAAAGACATCGACGGGAAACTGATCGCGAATGATCGCGTCGTCCACGAGGAGCGCGTCGCACGCTCTCACGATTGCCTCGCTGCGCGGCGCTTCGAGCGCGCCGAGCGATCGATTCGCGCTCGCCGCCGCCCGCTTGATCCGAACATACGCGCGGATCAGCGACGGATGCGAGCGGAGCCCGCTGACCGGAAAGTTCTCGATCGCGCGCTGCGTCTGCGCGCCCCAGAGCATGCCTTCCGGAACCGCAATCTCGCCCAGCGTGTCGTGCTCGATCCTCGTCCGTCGCGCCATCGGGATCCTCCTCTGGTCTTGCCTTGTCCCAACCTACAACCATTTGGGGTCGCCTGCATCCGGGTCTTCTACAAATATGAAATGATTAGACTCAACTTTGAGTTTAACTCGATAGTTGAGTGCCATATCATCAAGTTTGCGTTGCGAAACGCTCTGGAGCGTAACATCATGAATTTCAATAAGTTGACGATTAAGGCGCAAGAGGCCGTCGTAGCTGGACAGGGCCTCGCGCGCGAGTCGGGACACGCCGAGTTCACTCCCGAGCACCTTCTCCTTGCCCTCCTTCGCCAGGATGGAGGCATCGTCGCACCGATGCTCTCGAAGCTCGGCGCGCAACCCGGCGAGCTCGAAGTGGAGCTCGCACGCGATCTCTCGCGGCGCGCGAAGGTCGAAGGCAGCGCCAGTGAGCCCGTACCCTCCTCCGCGCTCCGGACTGCGTTCGACGCGGCATTCGAATCGGCGAAGAGCTTCAAGGACGAGTTCGTTTCGACCGAGCACCTCCTCCTCGGGGTCGCGGAGGCTCGCGGATCGTCCGCGGCAGCGCTCCTCACGAGAGTCGGAGCCCGGGGCGACGCGCTGCTCAAAGCCCTGCAGTCGCTCCGCGGCTCGCAGCGTGTCACCGACCAGAACCCCGAGGACAAGTACCAGGCGCTCACCCGCTACGCCCGCGATCTTACCGATCTCGCGCGGCGGGGCAAGCTCGACCCGGTCATCGGACGCGACGAGGAAATCCGCCGCGTGATCCAGGTGCTCTCGCGGCGAACGAAGAACAACCCGGTGCTCATCGGCGAGCCGGGCGTCGGCAAGACGGCGATCGCCGAAGGCCTTGCGCGTCGCGTCGTCGAAGGCGACGTGCCGGAGGGGCTGAAGAACCGACGTGTCGTCTCCCTCGACCTCGGCGCGCTCATCGCGGGGGCAAAGTACCGCGGCGAGTTCGAGGACCGCCTCAAGGCCGTCATCAAGGAAGTCGAGGAATCCGAAGGAAACGTGATCCTCTTCATCGACGAGCTGCACACGCTCGTCGGCGCCGGAGCCGCGGAAGGCGCGATGGACGCGTCCAACCTGCTCAAGCCGGCGCTCGCGCGCGGCGAGCTCCGCGCCATCGGCGCGACGACGCTGTCCGAGTACCAGAAGCACATCGAGAAGGACGCCGCGCTAGAGCGGCGTTTCCAGCCGGTCTTCGTCGGCGAGCCTAACGTCAACGACACGATCGCGATCCTCCGCGGATTGAAGGAGCGCTACGAGGTTCACCACGGCGTGAAGATTCAGGACTCCGCCGTCGTCGCCGCTGCCACCCTCTCCCATCGCTATATCGCCGACCGCTTTCTTCCCGACAAGGCGATCGACCTCGTCGACGAGGCAGCGTCGCGCCTGCGCATCGAGATCGACTCAATGCCCACCGAGATCGACGAGATCGAGCGCAGAATCCGCCAGCTTCAGATCGAGAAGCAGGCGCTGTCGAAAGAAACCGATCCGATGAGCGCCGAGCGCCTGCGCGCGATCGAAGTCCAGCTGGCCGAGCTCCAGGAGACCGCGTCCGGGCTGAAGGCGCAATGGGAGAGCGAGAAGGCGGTCATCGCGTCCATTCGCGATCTCAAGAAGCAGGTCGAAAAGGCGGGCGACGACGCGCAGCGCGCAGAGCGCGACGGCGAGCTCGCCCAGGCCGCGGAGCTTCGCTACGGCACGCTTCCGTCGCTCAACCAGACGATCGAAGAGGCTTCGCTGCGCCTCGCGTCGATCCAGAAGAGCGGAGGTCTGCTCAAGGAGGAAGTCACCGACGAGGACATCGCCGAGATCGTCTCGAAGTGGACAGGCATCCCGGTGACCCGGATGATGGAATCCGAGGTGCAGAAGCTCGTCCGCATGGAAGAGCGCCTCTCCCGGCGCGTCGTCGGCCAGCAGGAAGCGGTCGCCGCCGTCTCCAACGCGGTGCGTCGCTCCCGCGCCGGCTTGCAGGACCCTTCCCGCCCGATCGGGTCGTTCATCTTCATGGGACCGACCGGCGTCGGAAAGACCGAGCTCGCCCGCGCCCTCGCCGAGTTCCTCTTCGACGACGAGCAGGCGATGGTGCGCATCGACATGTCCGAGTACATGGAGCGCCACGCGGTGGCGCGGCTCATCGGCGCGCCTCCAGGCTACGTCGGCTACGACGAGGGCGGCCAGCTCACGGAGGCGATCCGCCGCCGTCCATACGCGGTCGTGCTTTTCGACGAGATCGAGAAGGCGCATCCTGAAGTCTTCAACGTCCTCCTCCAGCTGCTCGACGACGGCCGGCTCACCGACGCAAAGGGCCGCACGGTCGACTTCCGGAACACGGTGGTGATCATGACCTCCAACGTCGGCTCACAGTACATTCACGAGTTCGAGCACTCCGCGAAGTCGCCGGCCGAGCGGGACGAGATGGAGCGGCGCGTGAACGAGGAGCTGCACCTCCGGTTCCGCCCCGAGTTCCTCAACCGGATCGACGACATCACGATCTTCCAGGCGCTCTCGCGCGCGGACATCGCGCAGATCGTCGAAATCCAGCTTCGCCGCGTCGTGTCGCTCCTCGAGGAGCGACAGCTCACGATCGACGTCAGCGAAGGAGCCAAAGACCTTCTGGCGCTCGACGGCTACGACTCCGCCTTCGGGGCGCGCCCGCTCAAACGGGCGATCCAGCGCCGCGTGATCGATCCCCTGGCGATGCGCCTCCTCGAGGGGGCGTTCAAGCCCGGGGACACCGTATTCGTAAACGCGGTCGAGGGCGTGATCGAGCTCTCGCACGTACCGGAGCCTCAGAGCGTCCATTGACCCGAAACGGCCATGCGCGGGCCTCGGAACCATCCTGGCGTCCGCGCGTCTTAGTGAATGCAGGTGAGCCGGGCCGCCGCGAAATCGGGAGGCCCGGCTCACTGTTTCAGACACCAGCCCCACTGCAGAGTCAGGTACCGATGGAGAAACGAATGAAGTCTTTCACAGCAATACTCGCCCTCGCCCTTCTCGCCGCGATTCCCGCGATGGCCGAGGAGACCCCGGAACAGATCGTCACGCAGCTCCAGGCCGCATACGACGCGAACACCAAGGCGATGGATGCCGGCAAGATCGACGACTTCATGGTGCTCTTTGCCGAAGACTACGTCGGCAAGGTGCCGCCGGACGGGATCCTGGATCGGGAACAGATTCGCGACATCGTCATCAACGAGATGACGCAGACCCGGCGCGCTCACTTCAGCTACGTGGTCGAGAACGTCGAGTTCGTAGAAGGTGAAGGAGGCAAGCGCGAGACTGTCGCGACCGTCCTTCAGCTCATCGTGAACGAGGCGATCGACCGCCAGGGCAAGAAGGTCAAGAAGTCGCTGAAACTGCGATTCCGGGACACGGTCGTCAAGAGCGGCGACCAGTGGCAGATCAGGATCCGCGAGCCGCAGTAGGCACGCGCTCCCCGTTGTACTCCCCCTGCGGCGGCGCCTCGGCGCCGCCGCTTCGCGTTCTGGCCTCCTCGAAGATCGCGCCCCACAGCTGGACACTCCATCGGATTCGATGCTAGAAGGTTCCTCGACCGAATGACGACCCTCGGGTACATCCTGGTCTTTTCGCTCGTCGGGAGCATGATCTCCATGGCGGGCGGCTTCGTCGTCCTCTCGCGCAGCGGGCTGGCCGAGAAGGTCTCACACCTTGCCGCGCCGTTCGCAGCGGGCGCCTTGCTCGGAACCGCATTCCTCGACCTGCTGCCGGAGGCTGCGGAAAGTGGCGGGCCTGCGATCGTCGGCTGGGCAATCGTCGGAATGCTCGTATTCTTCTTCCTCGAGCGCTTCGTCCACGAGTTTCACCACCAGCACACTCATGCACACGATGAAGACCACGGCAACAAGGCGACCGTGCCGATGGTCATCATCGGCGACATCCTGCACAACAGCATCGACGGCGTGGTGATCGCGGGAACGTTCCTGGTGAGCGTGCCGCTCGGGGTCGCCACGACGATCGCCGTCTCGATGCACGAGATTCCGCAGGAGATCGGTGACTTCGGCCTGCTGCTCCATCGCGGAGTCGATCGCCGGCGCGTCATCATCTACAACGTGCTGTCGGCGATGGCAACGGTCGTCGCCGCGCTGATCACCTACGCCATCGGCGTCCGCGTCCTCGAGGTGCTGCCGGCCTTCCTGGCCGTGACCGCAGGCTTCTTCATCTACATCGCTGCCTCGGACCTGATCCCGGAGCTGCATCGCCACAGGCGGCTCGGAACCGCCGGCCGTCTCGACCCGTTCATCCTTCTCGGCGGCATCGCGCTCATCTGGATCACGGTGCTCGTGCTCGAATAAGCTGACGCCTTATGTCTCGCACTCGTCTCCACATCGGCTGCGGTCCCCAGGTTCTGTCCGGGTGGACGAACGTCGACAACCAGGCGTATCCGGGAATCGACCATGTGCTCGACGTGACGATCGGCCTCCCTTTTGCGAACGTCGAGTACGTGTTCGCCGAACATTTTGTCGAGCATCTCGCCTACGACGACACGCTCAACTTTCTGCGCGAGTGCCGGAGAGTGCTCGCGGCGGACGGCGTGCTGCGCGCCTCGACGCCTAACCTCGACTGGGTCCTTCGAACGCATTACCATCCCGAGCTCTGGAAGGGCGACGCGGACGCCGTGCGCGACTGCTTCAACATGAACCGCGCCTTCAAGGGCTGGGGGCACCAGTTCCTCTACAACCGCCAGTCGCTCGCGGCAACGCTCCGCCTCGCGGGATTCGGCAGGATCGAAGAGTGCCTCTACGGCGAGAGCACGCACGAGGCGCTGAGAGGGTTGGAGAGACACGAGACCTATCCAGACGAGCCCACGCTGCCGCACGTGCTGGTCATGGAG
>JBPPMG010000118.1:0-6135 GCA_051305935.1 Thermoanaerobaculia bacterium | reverse complement strand
GGTTCTTCACAGCGTCTTCCTGCGACATCACTCCGTGCGCAATCGCATCGGCGGAGTAGCAGACGACCAGCATCGACGGCAGAATGCCGAGCGCCGTCGAGAAGATGAAGTCCCGGGCCTTGACCCCCGCGAATCCGGCCCCGTAGTTGAGAACCGCGAACGGAAAGAGCGGGATCAGCCGGAGGATCAGCATCGTCTGAAAACCGGCGTGGTCGAGATACCGGGCGATCTTTGCGCCGCCGAGTTTGGCCATCGCTTCCGCACCGAGGAAACGGGAGACGAAATACGACAGGACGGCCCCGATCAGCGCGCCCGTGATGGCGTACAGCGATCCGAGCTTCCATCCCCAGATCACGCCCGCGGCGATCAGGAACACGCTGGCGGGGATCCAGAAGACGCAGGCCACGGCGAACGCGCCCACGAATACGAACGGGGCATACCAGAGGGCCGAGATCCTGCGGATCGCCTCGCTGAGGTTCGCGACCGTGAGCCAGTCACGAAGCGGAGAGAAGTAGAGTCCGGCTGCAATCGCAAAGAGCGCGGCGCCCACGGCGATCTTCGCCTTCGTTCGGCCAGTCAGGGTCATCTCGATTTGGCGGCGGAGCAGGACCCTCCGCGGCACTCTCACGGAACGCTACCCTGGTGGGGCAGATTCCGCCGTGTGTTCGAGGCTCCACACGCAGTCCCTCGCTCGCGATCACGATACACTCGAGACACGCAGATGGAACTCTGTCCGGTATGACGCTCGAAGTCCTTGTCCCGCTCCATTTCGTCGAAGAGCTGCGCGACTCCGCGGCCATGTTCGGCGCTACCCTGATCGGCTACGACCAGGATGCGGTCCCCGTGGCGTCCAGCCGCGACGCAGCGGCGCTCTTTCGGTGGTGGCTCAACTCCGAGGATGGCGACCGCATCGTACGCGAGCACCCAGCGCTGCGCTGGGTGCACACCGGCTCGGCAGGCGTCGACCACATCCTCACCTCATCGTTTCGGGCCTCCGAGATCACGTTGACGAACTCGGCGGGCGTGCACGCCCCCTCGATCGCGGAGTGGGTCGTCGCAATGCTCCTCGCCGAGTCGAAAGGCCTTGCGAGGATCTACCGCCAGCAACGCGAGCGCATCTGGAAGGTGACTCGCTCAGACGAGATCGCGGGGCGCCACGCGTTGATTCTCGGCGGCGGGCACATCGCCCGCGAAATCGCGTCGCGCCTGCGCGCGATGGGCGTCAGGGTCACCGCCGTGACGCGGCGCGGCATCACCGACGACAGCTTCGACGTAGTCGCGAGTGTCGGGGCGCTCGGTTCGCTGTGCGGCGAGGCGGATTGGCTGATCGTCGCCGCTCCGCTGACCGCCGAGACGCGCGGGCTTGTGTCGGCCGCGGTGCTCGCGGCGCTGCCGTCAAGCGCGTGGATCGTGAACGTGGCGCGGGGCGAGATCGTCGACGAGGGCGCGATGCTCGACGCGCTGAAGGACCGGCGGATCGCCGGCGCGATTCTCGATGTCTTCGAACGTGAGCCGCTGCCTCCCGAACACCCGTTCTGGGCGATGGAGAGCGTTCGCGTACTGCCGCACACGACGTGGCGAAGCGAGCAGGTGCACGCCCGTCAGATGGCCCTGTTCCTCGACAACCTCCGGCGGTTTGCGCGAAACGAAGCGCTCCGGAACATCGTCGATCCCGCGCGCGGGTACTAGGCGCGCTTCGCGCGAATTGAGAATGAAGAATTGCTTCATTCTCAACTCGCGACGCTGCCGCGACGTCGCCGCGGCAGCGTTGCGCCTTACGCCGCCGTGTTCTCCACGATCATTGCGATTCCCTGGCCACCGCCGATGCACGCCGAAGCCAGGCCGTAGCGTCCCTTGCGGCGGCGCAGCTCGTAAAGCAGGGTGATGACGAGCCGTGTGCCGCTCGCACCGAGCGGATGTCCGAGCGCGATGGCGCCGCCGTTTACGTTGAGCTTCGCCATGTCGAGCTCGAGCTCTTTCGCCACGGCGAGGATCTGTCCCGCGAACGCCTCGTTGATCTCGATGAGGTCCATCTGTTCGAGCTTCATTCCCGCGCGATCGAGCGCCGATTTCGTCGCGGGCACCGGGCCGATTCCCATCATCGACGGGTCGCAGCCACTGATGCCCCACGAGACGATCCGTCCGAGCGGCTTCCGGTTGGCCGCCCGCGCCTCGTCCCCACCGGTTACGATGACCATCGCTCCGCCATCGACGATTCCGCTCGCGTTCCCCGCCGTGACGAAGCCGTCCTTTCCGAACGCCGGCTTGAGCTTTGCGAGCCCTTCCATCGTCGTGTCGGGCTTCATGTGGTCGTCCTGAGAGAAGAGTTCGCCCTTACGGCCCACCGCCACCGGGAACACTTCCTCGGCGAGACGGCCGCTCGACCAGGCCTCGGCCGCCTTCTTCTGGCTCGACAACGCGAACTCGTCCTGATGCTCCCGCGTGATGCCGTACTTGTTCGCAAGATTGTCGGAGGTCTGCGCCATGTAGAAACCCGTGTAGCTGTCGAACAGCGACGCCATCAACGAGTCTTCGAGCTGTCCTCCCCCGAGGCGAAAGCCCTTTCGGGCTCCGCGGAGCACGAAGGGCGCCTGGGACATGTTTTCCATGCCGCCCGCGAGAATCGTCTTCGCCTCTCCGAGAATGATCTGCTCCGCGCCGCTGATGATCGACTGGATGCCCGAGCCGCACAGGCGGTTCACCGTGAGCGCCGGCACCGGGATAGGAACGCCGGCCTTGAGGCCCACGTGGCGCGCTCCGTAGATGGCGTCTGCCGACGTCTGGAGCGCGTTGCCGACGATGACGTGATCGATCTCCGCCGGCTCCACGGCGGAGCGTTTCATCGCTTCCTTCGCGGCAAGCGACGCGAGATCGATCGCGCTGATGTCCGAGAAGTGCCCGTTGTACTCCGCCATCGGCGTGCGCGCGCCCTCTAGAATCACGATGTCCTTCATTCAGTTCTCCGTTTCTTTCGAATGTGGGGTTGGAGTGTCGCCGACCGGAACTGCCGCCGGGACAGTGTCAGTATCACCCGCCACGGCCCAGGGCTCAGCCGTCGCGGGCTCGTTCGAGGGGAGCGCTCCCCTCACGTGGATTCTCCACCCGACGAAAGCGATCGCGCCTAACTCGGCGAGCGTCATGAAGATGCTCGCCTCGATGCCGAAGGCTCCGCCGGTCAGTAAATCCGGGCCGGGGTCGACGGTCTTCATGATCGTCACCGGAAGGACGAGGCCGCTCACCTCGTGTCCGAGCACCGGGCCGCTGAAGACGTTCCACGCGATGTGGATACCGATGGGAATCCACAGGTTCCGCCGCCAGACCCATGCGAGCGCTAGCAGGATCCCGGCGAGGAAGATGTTCACCACCGCAAGCTTCCCAACGCTCGGGTTCCCCCCGTGGACGAGAGCGAAGAGCAGGGAGGTCAGCCCCACGGAAGCGATGAGGTTCAGTTTCGCGGGCTTCTGAAGCAGATAGCCGCGAAAGACGAGCTCCTCGTGGATCGCGGCGGGGACGAACATCGCCAGCACCTGGAACCAGTCGATCCCGCTTCCCTCGACGTGCCGGAACTCGGTCGTCGCGAGGATCAGCGAGTTGGCCGAGACGAGGAGCGCCACGGCGACGAGTGTTCCCTTCAACAATCCACCCAGGAGCGCCCACGGAGGCTCGAGGATGCCCAGGTGCAGTCGGAATCGGTCGAAGAGGGCGACGCAGACCAGATTGGCCAGCGCGGCGCCTCCGAGAGCTGCCCACGCGGCGCGCAGCATGCGGTCGTGGCCGACCAGGGGATCGATGAGAACCGCGATCGCGAGGCTCCCCCCGATGTAGAGGAAGATGAACGTGAGGACGGGGGCGATCACCTCGATCGCCAGTGTTCTCATTCTGCTCATGCGCGAGTGGTCATTCGAAAAAAAAGGAGCACAGGCATGCGGCCTGTGCTCCTTCGCGAAAACGGCTCAGATGGAGGTTTAGCGAGCGATTTCCTCGACGATGATTCCGATATTGCCGCAGCCTGCGTTCCGTGCCATGTCAAGGAAGCTCATCGTCGCGTCGTACTCGACGTCACGCTCTCCCGCGAAGAACACCATCTTGCTGGTGTTCCCCCTCAGGATTTCGCGAATCCGGTTCGGGAACTGGTCGCGACTGACTTCTTCCTTGTTGATGAAGATGCGCTCATCGGCAGTCAGGCGGAGAATGATCTGATCCGAAGTCATCTCGAAAGGCGTTCCGGGAGGCGCCTTGGGGGGTACCTTCACGAGATAGCCCATCTGGATGACCGGCGTGATGACCATGAAAATGATCAGCAGGACGAGGCAGACGTCAACCAACGGCGTGACGTTGATGTTCGATTGAAGATTTCCTGAACCGCCTACTTGCATGACATTAACCCTCGGCGCCGGCAGCCTTCTTCGGCTGCGTGATCAGGCCGACATTGTTGAATCCGATGTCGCGGCACGCCCTGAGCACGTCCATGATCTCGCCGTACTTGACCAGACGGTCTCCCTTGACCGCGATCTCGCGGTCCGGGGTGCGCGAGTAGATGTCCTCGAGCGCCGTCTTTACCTCTTCTTTGCGGATGACCAGCGGCCCCACGTAGACCGAGTTGTCAGCCTTGACGGAAATCTGCAGCTGCTTCTCCGTATCGGGCGTCTGCTCCGGGTTCTCCGTGGTGGGGAGATTGACCGGAACACCCTTCTGCAGCATGGGAGTGACGACCATGAAGATGATGAGAAGCACGAGACAGACGTCCACCAGCGGGGTGACGTTGATGTCTGAAGCCAGCGGGGCTGCGGCCAGTTTATTGACCGAGCTGTGCCACTTACGCTTTGAACTCATTGCTCTCGGCTTCCTTCATGAAGTAAATCGACATCTCGGAGCCGGAGTTCGACATCTCGACCGTGAAGCGGTCGACGCGGTTCTGGTAGTAGTTGTACGCCCAGACCGCGGGGATCGCGACGCCGAGACCGCCGGCGGTTGCCACGAGTGCTTCTGCAATACCGGCCGAAACCGACGCGATACCGCCGCCCGACTTCGCCATGCCTTCGAAGGCGGCGATGATTCCGAGGACCGTTCCGAAGAGGCCGACGAACGGCGCGGTCGCGCCGATGGTCGCCAGAACGCCAAGGTTCTCCTTCAACTCGGCGACGGTGATCATCGCGGTGCGGTCCATGCCCTGGCGCGCCGCCTCGACGATCGTGTCGACGTTATGGTTGCGCTTGTCACGCCGTCCGGCCTCGAACTCGAGCAGCCCTGCAGCGATGACCTTCGCCAGATGGCTGTTCTTGTACTTCTTCGTGACGTCGATCGCTTCCTGGTACGCGCTGCGCGTCAGGATGTTCGAGAGGCTGCCGATCAACTTGAGCGACTGGTTCTTCGCCTGGGAGAAGACAATGAAGCGCTCGACGATGACCCACAGCGAGTAGACGGACATGATGGCCATAAGGACGAAGACGCCTCGGCCGATGACCGTGGACTGTGACCAGATTGCTGCGAAATTCAATTCCATGATTCAGTGTCCTCCTCTGAGCGCCACCGGTTCGCGAGCCGGCGGCCTCGTATGTTTATTTTTCTACCTGGAGATCTTGAAGTTGACGGTGAGATTGAAGATGACGTCGACCGCCTGGCCGTTGAGGGTTCCGGGCTTGAACTTCCAGCGACGGACCGCATCGACCGCGGCCTGATCGAGGCCGAACGGTAGCGGCTTGAGAACCTTCACGTCGCGCACGTTGCCGTTGCGGTCGATGATGGCCTCGACGATTACGATTCCCTGCACGCCCGCACGGCGGGCGACTTCCGGATACTGGGGCTCTACCCTGCTGATGACCGTCGGCGCCTTGACATCACCGCCTACGCGAATCGGTGCGTCCTGAACCGGCTGATCGACGATGCCGCCGATCACACCGCCGAGGACACCGCCCTCCACGCCGCCCTCGACACCACCTTCGACACCGCCTTCCGAGCCGCCGCCCACATTGGCCTGCACTTCGGGAATCTGCTCGGGAGTGTCGGTCGGCGCCATGTCCGCGACGTCCTTCGGAACCTCGATCGGCTTGACCTCAACCACCTTCGCCGCAGCCTTCGGAGGAGGTGGAGGAGGTGGCGGCGGAGGTGGCGCTGCCGCGACGGAGTACTGCGCAT
>JBPPMG010000091.1:0-2820 GCA_051305935.1 Thermoanaerobaculia bacterium | reverse complement strand
GCGCACGCGTGCCGGAAATACTCAGGCCGCGTCGGCCGGAGCGCGGCGGCGAAATCCTTCGATCGCGAGATGATCGACCTTGCCGTCGCGGCGCACATCCGTCACCGCGAGACGGGCTATGACCGGCTCCTCGCGGAGAGCCAGGAGCGTGACGAAGCGCGGCGCGCGGTGCGGCCGCTCGTCGATCGCATTCGCGGCGAATGGCGCGGTAACGGCTGACGCGACCGCTAGCTACGCAGCGAAGGCTTGTAGCGAAGGCCTCCGGCCTTTGCCGCATCGCGCAGATCGAGCTTCTCTCGCGGAGCGGGCAAGGCGGGACGCCTTGCCTACAAGGAGCGCCGGCCTCTGGCCGGCCGTACCGCGCTGGCGTCTCGCCGGCCGGGTCGCGAAGATCGCAACGGGGGTCACACCTCGAAAGTTTATCTTTCAAGGTACCGGCCGGCGGTCCAACGACGAAGCTTGCGCTGCGTACGCCTCCCGCGCTTTAGCGCCGGCAGGATGCAGGCGTGGTGGGACTCCGCGGCAGTGGTCGTTCTCGACCAGCAGAACTGCGGCCGCTAGTACTCCCTCCAGCCAGTTCAGCATCGCGATGAACTCGCTCATCGCCGATGGAACGACGAGACAGCGGGGGTCAGGTCTGGAAGCGTTTACTTTAGTCCCGTCCAAAGTTCGGATTCGAGACCCGTCCCCGGCCGATTTCCCGACCGATTCGCTTTTTCGACTCCGACTCCAGGCGCGCGATAGAGTACTCAGAGGAGAAACTTCTCATGCCCACGAAGAGGAAGCCTGCAAAGAAGAGCGTGAAGCAGAGTGCGAAGAAGCCCGCAACCAGGCCCGTTAAGCCGCTTCCCGTGAAGAAGGTGGCTCGCAAAGCACCCGCGAAGCCGAAGCCGACGGCGAAGAAGGCCGTAGCGAAGAAGGTGGCGACAAAGAAGTCCGTCTCGAAGAAGTCCGCGCGGAAGCCAGCTACTTCACCGCGGAAGCGTCCCTCCATACCCAGGATCAGCGCCGCGTTGCTCGAGCTCGCGAAGGAGGTCGCGGCGGGAGAGGGTGTTTCGGTCAACGACGTCCTTGCCCGTGTGCGCTTCATGAACCGGATGGAAGGCACGACGCTCGAAGCAGGGCTGCGTGAGGCAAAGGGATGGATCGGAATCGACGGTGACGATCTCGACGAGTGGGCGGAGAAGGAGACCTGCAAGTGCGGCCGTCCGATGCCGGGCTGGTGGGATCGGAAGGCCTATCCTTCGAAAGACCCCGCGGAGCGGGAGTATCTCTGGGTCATCCGTCGATGCGCCTGCGGCTTCGCCCCCGAGGAGATCACCGGCAAGCTCGAGCCGCCGAAGACGCGGAAGAAGTGAGCCGAGAGGTGTTCGGCTTGTTTCCCAGGCTTCCACTATGAAGCAGCCGAAAGACTCTTCTCTCGCCAAACCATCGACGCTCGCGTGGTGGGTCGCCGGGAGCCCCAGCGTGCGAAATTCGGCGTGACTGGAGACGAATGTCATGAAACCGCCCAAGTCCCCTCTGCAGGCCGCGGCGTCGACGCAGGAGTGGTGGAGTCGGTCTGCGGTGCTCTATTTCATGGCGGCCGAGAGCCCGCCCGCTGCGGTGAATATCGGGCTGACGACTTTGCCGCGCGGCCGCGACATGCGGGCCGCGATCATCGGCCGGATGTCGGCGGTTCAGTCGTCGAATCACGAACGCGTCGAGTTGCTCGGCGTGATCACGTTTGCCGATGTCGAGTATCCGGGGCGCGAAGCTGAGCTTCGCGAGCGGGAGCTTCACCTCGAGTTCCATCACCTCTCGCGGTTCAAACCGGGCACGCGGGGCGGGGAGTGGTTCACCGCGGCTCCGGAGCTGCTGGCGAAGATCGAGGAGATCGCGACGAGGCCTGATGCGCTCGGGCTTCCGCGGTTTGTCTGCGTGCCGGTGGTGGCGCGCGGGGTGTGAGAGCGTCGAATGTCTGAGCCTGACCTCGGGAGAATCGAACAAGTATGGATGATGAGCTGATCTGCCCGACTTGCAAGTCCTCCCTCGAGGAGGAGCCGCCGCGATGCAAGGATGAGAAGGATCGCTGCGACTGCGATCGCGTCTACCGCTGCGAGACGTGCGAGAAGCGGTGGTACGTGTCGTGTCACCGGCACGACTACGGCGATGACGAGTTGCGAGAGGGCGTCGTCGCGAATTGAGGCAGGGCCGCGTGGCTTGATGTCGGGGTCTGGCGCCGCTGAAGCGCCGCTCTTCATTTTGGGGCGGGATCAAACCCCGGCTGGAGCGCGGGGGGCGACCGACGTTTCGCCGCTGACACGGCGAGCATCGGGGCGTGGGGGAGGTTCATGCGTCGATTCTTCGAGGCGCTCAACGCGCTACTGGAGGTTCGCAACGCTGTTTTCGAGCGTGCGCACGGGGCGCTGCAACTCGTCGTGAGAGAACTTGATCATCGCTTGTGTCTCGGCTGCCGTGCGCTGGATGGCTTCATCGAGCGCGATGGCCCTACGGTCCAGTTTTTCGTTTCCCTGGGCCACAGCCTCGGCGACTAGATGGAGCTCGTGTCGCGTCGCTTCGTTCGCGACGTCGAAGTGGCGGCGCGTATCCGCGTTCGCGGCAGCCTGGTCGTCTCGCATCGCGGCGAGCAGACTCCTCAATTCCTCATCGATCATTGCTGCAGCTTGCTCCTTGCTCGACTACCTGTCGGTGCTGCCGGGCGCATAGGTAACAAAGAAACCGGGCGCATAGGTTACACGGACTGGTTGATTTTGTGCGGTCGAAGACCGCAGCGCCTTTGCTGTTCGTCTCTGTCTCTGGGCCTCTCGTCGCCGGCCC
>JBPPMG010000065.1:0-2652 GCA_051305935.1 Thermoanaerobaculia bacterium | reverse complement strand
GGCCGCCGAGGCGATCGGAAGCGCGGGGGCGATCATCATCGGAAACTGCGCGAGACCCCATCCCACGAGGATGCAGACGACCTGTGCGATCACGAGCGCGCGCGCCAATCCGTAACGCCTCGTCCAGAGCGCGGCGAAGAGCCCGAGAGCGACCGCTCCCGTCAGAACCTGCAACGGAATGCTCCAGGGCGAGCCGAGGAGCGATTCCACGAATGCGGGAGCGGCCTCACGCGCGAGAGCCATCGAGCCGAAGGCCGCGACGGCGACGACCACGCCCGCACCGATCGCTCGCGCACGGAAATCGTCCTTCACTTCCCGCTCCGCCGGCTCGCTGCAGAGATAGACCGCCGCGATCAACGCGAACAGGGCGGCGGCGAACACACCGACCGCCATCGGAAATGCGTAGAGCCACGATCCGACGAAGCCGAACCGCGGGATGTCGTACTCGATGACGATCCTCTCGCCGGTGACCGCGCCGAGACAGATTCCGAGGAAGAATGGCGTCGCCGCGCTCGAGGCGGCGAAGATGCGGCTCCACCTGCGCCGCATGGCGCGGTTCGCAGCGTAATGGCGGAAGACGAAGCCGGCGCCGCGCAGCACGATGCCGAACAGCATCAGGGTCAGCGGGATGTGCAGCGCGATGCTCGCCGCCGAGAAAGCCAGCGGGAAACAGACGAAGAGAAGGACGACGATCAGGATCAGCCAGACGTGGTTCGCTTCCCAGATCGGAGCGATCGCCTGGTCGATGACCTCGCGCTGCCGTTTGGCACGCGGCCCGTAGGCGAGCAGGGTCCAGATGCCGCCGCCGAAGTCAGCGCCACCCGAAAGCGCATAGACGATCAGCGCAACGAGCATCACGCCCGCCGCGACCTCGGCCCAAGGCATCACGGCACCTCTCCGTCATCAACCGCCGGAACCAGCGTCCCGCGGATCTGCGTGCGAAGGATCGCGATCGTCGTGATCGACAGACCGATGTAGATCAACGAGAAAAGCGTGAAGGGGATGACGAGTCCCGGCATCGGAGTGACCGAATCGACGGTCCGCATGATCTCGTAGATCACCCACGGCTGCCGCCCGACCTCCGTCACCACCCATCCGACCTCGATGGCAATGAACCCCATCGGCGCCGAAATGACCAGGGCCCGGAGAAGCCAGCGGTTCGACGTCCAGGGCTTCTTTCTCGCGAGCAGAAAGAGCGCGAAGGCGGCCACGAGCGCCATCCACATCCCGAGCGCGACCATGAGCTTGAACGACCAGCTGACCATCGGATGCGGCCAGTCCTCGCGCGGCCATTCCTCGAGCCCGCGCACGGTCGCGTTGAAATCGCCATAGGAGATGAAGGCGAGCAGGCCGGGGATCTCGATCGGCCCGATCCGGAGCGCGGCGCCCTCCTCGGTCTTTTCGAGCCGCTCCATCGCTGCGAGCTTGAGCGGCTGATGCTTCGCGACCTGCTTGCCTGCGAAATCGCCGATCAGCGGCTGCGCGAGCGTGAAGGGAATCGCCACCGCGAGCGCGATCGTCATCGCCTTCCGGTGGAATCCGTTTCCGCGGTCCGTCAGAAACGACCAGGCGTGAATGCCCGCGACGGCGAATCCGGTCGCCATGTACGCGGCCGCGACCATGTGCGTGATCGTGTGCAGTGCGAACGGAGTCAGCATCGCGCGGAACGGGTCGATGTCGACGAACTCCCCGTTCTCGATCCGGAACCCTACCGGCGCGTTCATCCATGCGTTCGCGATCAGTACGAACACCGCCGAGGCGAGACCGCTGATGGCGACCATCACACCGGCGAACAGATGCATCGGCCCCGAAAGCCGGTTCCAACCATAGAGGTAGAGGCCGAGAAAGATCGCCTCGGTGAAGAACGCGAATCCCTCGAGCGAGAACGGCATAACGATTACAGGCCCGGCATGCCGCATGAAGGTCGGGAAGAGAAGCCCGAGCTCGAACGAGAGGACCGTGCCCGAGACCGCGCCGACGGCAAACAGGACCGTCGTTCCCTTCGCCCAGTTCTTCGCGAGATCGAGATACTCCTCGTCACCCGTCCGGCGCCAGAGAACCTCGGCGATCACCATCAGCAGCGGCATCGCGATTCCGATCACCGCGAAGACGATGTGGAACCCGAGCGACATCGCCATTTGAGAGCGTGCGAAGAGTACGTCGTTCATGGCCGGCGGCGATTCCACCACGAGATCCGGCGGCGGCGCAAGATGGACCGCATGCGACGGTTTGATTCACTTCCGGGCGTAATAGGCCTCGCGCAGCGCGTCGACGAATGCCGCATCGACGAGCCCGCGCGGGTTCCCCTGGTACTCGAGACCATTCTCTTTCCTGAACTCGTCGACCGCCTCGATCGCCTCGAGGTCGTAGCTCGCGAACTGTTCGTCGTAAGCGCGAGCCGCCTTCCCGTACTCCTCGTAGAGCGCTTCGAGCTTCGCCGGGTCGCTCCGAAGCAGGGAGGGGTCGATGTCGATCTCGGGGGCCGCGGGAAATTTATCGAGCTCCGGCCTCCAGTACCCGAGAGCGTGAAGCATGCGCTTGAGCTCGACCACGTCCGGACCGCGGACATCGGAGAAGGAGCGGAACCCGAGGCGACGCGCGGTCCTGTAGTAGATTCGCTTCATCTCCGCGATCGGCTGCTCGTGCTCGCCG
>JBPPMG010000041.1:0-3874 GCA_051305935.1 Thermoanaerobaculia bacterium | reverse complement strand
GAGCTCTCCCTTCGCGTAGCCGAGGGCGCGGCGGAACACGGCTTCGTAGAGCTCGTCCTTGTTGCCGACGCGGTAGTAGAGCATCGCCTTGTTGACGCCGGCGCGGCGGGCGATCTCGTCGACGCGTGCCCCTTCGAATCCGGACTCGGAGAAGACGTCGGCCGCGGCCTCGAGAATGGCGAGCTGGGAGTCGTTAACCATTTGTTTTAACCAAACGGTTAACAAGATGGGCCATGCGTGCCGAAGGCGCAAGAGGCAAGGATGGAAAGGCAAGGCAGAAGGCAGAAGGCAGAAGTGCCGGGGGGACCCCCGTCATCTTGAGGGAGCGCCGCGTGAAATAGCCGGTTGCGCGGGTGTCGGTGGGCGCGACCGAAGATCTCAAAATTGGAGACTGTTGCCCACCTGCCGAACTCCTCGCCCCCGTCCCTCGCCCCTCGCACGCGATGGCGTGACGAAACTCATGGCCCGATGCTGATTCAGGAACGATTGATGAGGGGGGCTCTTCTGAGTCACCGGCGATTTCGCGGCGAGAAGACGCGGGCCTGGCTCTCGAGCCGGTCGCGGAGACTTCCGCAAACCACGTGGCACAGCTCGAAGACCGTGGGATCGGAGATGAAGCAGTAAACGGTGTTCCCGCTCTGCCGACGCCCGACGAGACCGGCGTCCTGGAGAATCCTGAGGTGCTTGCTCACATTCGGCTGGCTCGCCTGGACGGCGTCGGTCAGCTCCGAAACGCTCTTTTCACCCCCCTCCAGCTCCTGGAGGATTCGAAGCCGGAGAGGCTCGGAGAGGACCTTGAAACGCGCCGCGACGAGCTCCATCGCTTCTGGATTGTCCGGCAGTGGGGCACCCTTCGGTGACATCGCATTCATCCTAGCATCCGCACATATGAATAGACTCATCTCTTTGATCTCCACCCGACATCGAGCCAAACCGCCCTCCCCGTTACTGTATTCCTATGTTGGAATAGAGTTATGGCCGCGCCAGTTCTTAACCCACGAAAACGGCGGGCCCCCGCCATCACAAAAGGAGTTCCCACACATGAATGTCGAACGCTCACTTCGCCTCATCGCCGGCATCGTCGTCCTCGCCACCCTTCTCCTCGGCTGGTTCGTTCACCCCGGCTGGTTCTTCTTCACCGGCTTCGTCGCCCTCAACCTGATCCAGTCCGCCTTCACCAACTGGTGCCCGGCGATGGCGATCCTCAAGAAGCTCGGCGTTCGCTCGGCCGACACCCCGGCCATCCCGCACACCCACTGAGGTCCTCTGTGATGATCCGCTTTACGTCGATCTTTCTCCTCGCGGTGCTCTCCGCCTCGCCGCTGCTTGCCCAGGCGGCCGCTCCCGGGCTGACCCTAGCCGAGACGCTCTCGATGGGCCTCGAGCAGTCGCCCGAGGTCCGCGGCGCCATGGCCATGCGCGAAGTCGCCGAGGCGCGGCTCGGGCAGGCGCGCAGCACCTGGCTTCCTCTGATCCGCGCCAGCGAGACATGGACCGAAAGTGACAACCCGGTCTTTGTCTTCGGAACCCTTCTCGAGCAGGGCCGCTTCGCCGCCAGTCATTTCGACCCGGCGTTCCTCAACGATCCCGATCCGATCGACAACTGGCGGCTCGCGCTCTCGATCCAGATGCCCGTCTTCGATCAGCTTCGCCGATGGAGCCGGATCGACCAGGCGCGACTCGGGCTCGACGCGGAGGCGCTGCGGTTCGAAGCCACACGCGAATCGCGCGCGTTCGAGTTGCTTCGCCTCTTCGACGCAGCGGTCCTCGCTGACGCCGAGCATGCCGCGGCCTCGCAGAGGGTCGCCGCGGCGGAGTCCGACGTGAGCGCCATCCGCGACCGCTTCGACACGGGTCTCGTCGTCGAGTCGGACCTGCTGGGCGCCGAAGTCCAGCTGGCCGAGTTCCGCACACGGATGATCGGCGCGGCCGGCGAGCGCGAAGCCGCGCGCGCGGCGCTGTTCGCGGCGGTCGGCATGCCGATCGACTCGGACGTCACGGTCAGCGGAAGCCTCGAGCTTCCCGACCGCTCGGTACCGCCGCTCGACGAGCTCGTTTCCGCCGCCCGCGATTCGCGCGCCGACGTGTCGGGCAGCAGGATCGCCGAAAGAGCGGCTGCGCTCGATACGCGAAGCGCTCGCGGCTCCTTTCTGCCGCGCGTCGATGCCTTCGCAACCTTCGGCGCGAGCGGTTCTTCGATCGATGAGACCAACGGCGACCGGACGTGGGGCGCGGTGGTCTCCATCGACGTGCTTCAGCCCGGACGGCTCGGCCGGCTGGCCGAAGCGCGCGCCGGTGAGCTCGCGGCTCAGGCCGACGCCGAGCGGATCGAGCGCGATGCGCGGACCGAGGTCGTGACCGCGTATCACCGCTACCAGGCTGCCCTCTCCCAGGTCGAGGTCGCCGAGCTCGCGGTCCAGCAGGCGGAACAGGCGCTGCGCATCGTCCGCGACCGCTACTCGGAAGGACTGACGACGATCACCGAACAGCTCCGCGCTCACGCCGCCCGGCTCGCAGCGGAGAATCAACTTCTCGCCGCCCGCTCGCAGGCCCGCTCGGGCCGCGCCGCACTTCTGCTCTCTGCTGGTCTTCTCGACCCGATGAATCCCCTCGGAGGAACTCGATGAAACGTCTTACGATACTCGCCGCTGCCACCCTCATTCTCGCCGCATGCTCCGGCTCCGCGCCGGAGGCGCGCGAGGCCGTCTCGATCCAGGCCGATGTGCTGACGCTCGAGCCGCAGCGGCTCACCGAGCTTCGCGAAGCTCCCGGCTCGATCCGCGCCGGCGACTCGGCCGACCTTTCGGCCCGCACGGTCGGAAACGTGAGCGCGATTCACGTCAGCGAGGGGCAGGCCGTCCGGAAGGGGCAGCTTCTCCTCACGATCGACGTGCGCGAGCTCGACGCCCAGGCGCGCATCGCCGGCGCGGCCGGCCAGGAAGTCGAGAGCGCGATCGCGGGAGCCCAGGCGGGGGCCGAGGCCGCGAAGGCGCGGTACGATCTCTCGCAGTCCACCTGGAACCGCTACTCCGTTCTTCGCGAGCGGAACTCGGTCAGCCCCCAGGAATTCGAGCAGGTCGACGCTGACCTCCGGATGGCGAAGGCCGAGCTCGAGCGCGCGCAACGCGGCCTCGATCAGGTTCGCTCACGCAGGGTACAGGCAAGCGCGGAAGTCTCTGCCGCGCAGACCGTCGCCGGCTTCGGCCGGATCCTCGCCCCGTTCGACGGCATCGTCGTCCGGCGATACGTCGACGTCGGCTCCCAGGCCGCACCAGGAATGCCCCTCATCCGCGTGGACGGGGGTACCGGCTTCCGGCTCGACGCCGCGCTCGATGAGACTCTCGGCGACGCGGTCTCGGTCGGAAACACCGTCCCCGTCCGAATCGACGCCCTCGACCTGATGGTCGAAGGTCGCGTCCTCGATGTCGTTCCCGCCATCGAGCCTTCGACCCGAACCTTCACGGTGAAGATCGCCCTCCCCGAAGTTCCCGGACTGCGCGCCGGGCTTTCCGGCCGCGCTCTGATCCCCGCGGGTGATCGCCAGGGGATTCTCGTTCCCGCGGCCGCCGTGAAACGGCAGGGGCAGATCGAGAATGTCTGGGTGGTCGACACGAACGGGAAGACCGCGCTTCGTCTCGTACGAACCGTGGCGCATCCCGATGGTTCCGTCGAAGTCCTCTCCGGCCTCCAGTCGGGCGAGCGGATCGCGGTCTCGAACGTCACCCGCATCGAGGCGGGAATGGTGCTCGAAGGAGGCCGCTCGTGAATGAGAAGCAACCCCTCGGGACCGCGGGCCGCCTCGCGAGCGCCTTCATCGACTCGAAGCTGACGCCGCTGATCGTCATCGCATCCATCCTTCTCGGACTGCTCGCCG
>JBPPMG010000550.1:0-3032 GCA_051305935.1 Thermoanaerobaculia bacterium | reverse complement strand
GTCTCGACCTCGACACCCGCAGTCCCGCAACAGACGACCGCGCCCACAAGCCTGCCGGCACGCCCGCGAAAGAGCTTCCCGCCGCACCCGAACGTCGCCTCCCTGGAGATCTCGAGCGAGGACGCGATTCAGCTCTGGCAGGAGAAGGCGATCTTCATCGACGCGCGCCGCACCGACGTCTTCAACGCTGGACGCATCAAAGGCGCACGCTCGATGCCCGTCTGGGAGTCCGACATCGACGATCGCGTTCGCGCCTTCTTCGACGAGGTCACCGACCAGCAGCAACCGATCGTCATTTACTGCTCAGGCGGCAACTGCGAAGACTCCCACATGCTCGCCGACAAGCTCTGGGGCGCCGGCTTCGAGAACGCCCTCGTCTACAAGGACGGCTACCCCGCGTGGCTGAAGATGGGAGGGGCGGTGGAGTAATGCGGAATTCGGATTGCAGATTGCGGAATGCGCAACCCAATGCGGATTGCGGATTGCGGAATGCGGAATGAGAAACTGCGTCACACTTCCGACATCCGGAGGAAAACCGAAATGCAGAATGTCGAATGCAGAATGAAGAAAGGGACTGCGCGAGCGGCCGAGTGCAACGGCACTCGAGCCAGTCTCATTTCTCAATTCTTCATTCCCCATTCGACATTCGACATTCCGCATTCCGCATTCCGCATTCCGCATTCCGCATTGAACTCATGACCAGCCTCCGCAAACTCCTCTCCTCCGACTGGCTGACCGTTCGCGTGCAGATCGCACTCGGTGCGATCTTCGTCGCGGCGTCGCTGCCGAAGCTGCTCGACCCGCCGAGCTTCGCGCAGATGATTTACAACTACCGGCTCGTCCCGGGCTTCGCGATCAACGCGATCGCCCTTCTGATGCCCTGGCTCGAGCTCCTCGCCGGCGTCGCGCTCATCCTCGGGATCTGGCGCCGGCCCGCCGCGGCGATGATCGGCGCGATGCTGCTCGTCTTCGTCGTTGCGATCTCGATCAATCTCGGCCGCGACAACGCCGTCAACTGCGGCTGCTTCGACCTCGCCTCGGCGACCAAGACACACGGTGAGCTGATCGCCGAGATGTGGTGGGTCATCATCCGCGACATCGGGATGCTCCTGATGGTCGCCCAGATCCTCTGGTTGTCGCGCCGGCATCCTGCCAGTCCGGCTACCGAGGCGGTCGCCGTCAGCGATTGATGGCGCTGGAATAGTACGAATCACGGGAGCCTTTCCCCGCTCGGACACGAGGAACAAGCACGAATGAAGAGAATGATGACTTTCGCAGCCGCGGCGCTGCTCGCAATATCGGGCACGCTCGCCTCGGGCTGCTCGAAGAGTGAGAGCGCCGCGTCGGCCTCGAGCCCGCAACCTGCTGCAGCTGCCAGCGCCCCCGTGGCCGCACCGCCGGCCACGCCCGAGCCGGAACTCCAGCCGACACCCGGCCTGCCCGTCGCGACCTTCACGCCGAAGAGCGACATGCCGGCTCCCATGCTGCCGACCCTCGACTCCGTGCCGGCCTCCGTCGACGAGCACGGTCACCCGACCTCGAGCGACGCCGCGCCGCGTATCAACGTCGAGGAAGCCGCGATGCTCGTGCAGTCGGGCGACGCGATCATTCTCGACGTCCGAACTGCCAGCGCGTTCGCAGCGGGACACATCAAGGGTGCCGTGAACATCCCGTACGACCAGGTAGCGAGCCGCGCGCGCGCCGAGCTGTCGCCGACGCGCTGGATCATCCCCTACTGCACGTGACCGGCCGAAGAGACAAGCGCCCGTGCGGCGCTTCAGCTCAGGGAGTTGGGATTCGAGAACGTCGCAGCGCTGGTCGGAGGCATGTATGCCTGGACCGATCGGGGTTACCCGATGGCGCTCGGCGGCAATTGAACGGCGCCGGATTCATGGCGTAGCGTTTCGCTCCAGCGCCCTCCGGAGCGCACAGATTCTCTCGCCGCACCTCCCCCGGTCTTCGACCGGGGGCTAAGCTCGGCCGTCGCTACGCGACGCAGCGGCCCTCCCATCGCCTCATCGCCTCTCGCCTCATCGCCTCTCGCCTCATCGCCTCTTGCCTGCCATGACCTTTGACCTCTGACCCATGACCTCCGGGCTGCCTTCCTGAAACCTCTTGCCGAATACGTCGTACAACGACCTATTGAGCACTGATACGTCGCGTAACGACATATGGAACAGGAGGCAGCATGAAGGAGCCCGTGGAATCCACCCCACTCACCGAGGCGACATATTTGATCCTCTTGAGCCTCGCCGATGAACCAAAGCACGGCTACGCCGTAATCAAGGACGTGGACGCGATGAGTGGCGAACGCGTGAAACTCGGCACCGGAACCCTCTACGGTGCGATCAAGCGGCTGCTCGAGCTCGAGTGGATCGTCCGCTCGGGAGAGTCGTCGACGGGAGGCCGCGAGCGCTACGAGTACGCGCTCACTCCCGAGGGTCGGCGGGTCGTCACGGAAGAGGCGAAGCGGCTGCAGCGGCTCGCCTCTGCGGCGCGCCGGCGCCTCAATCCGAGGGAGGCCTGAGATGCGAGCGCGACATGAGATCGCCTTCGAGCGCATCGTTCGACTCCTCTATCCCACGTCGTTCGCGTCGTTCGCGCCGGAGATGTCCGGCGTCTTCGCCGACGGGTACACCGAAGCGCGGGCTCGCGGCCGTGTTCGCGCGTTCGCGTTCGTCGTTCGCGAGCTCGCGTCGCTTGCCGAGGGAGCGCTCGTCGCCCACTCCGAGGACCGTACGCCGAGAACGAGCTTCGCTGGACGCGCCGTCTCTGTCTTCGCAGTGCTGCTCGCATCGCACTGGGCGCCGGCGCTTCTCGCCGCGCTTTCGCTCCTCGCGCTCGGCGCGCTCGCAGGCGACCTGATCGCGGCTCGCGGGCTCTATTGGCGCGCGACACAGCTGGCGCTCGTCGCGGTGCTCGCCGGCGTCGCGTTCCGCCTCGGTGCAACGATCGCCCGGGACCGACGCGCGATCGTACGTTCCTCCGCGATCGTCACGGCGACAATCGTCGTCACGCTCGGCATCCTGCTC
>JBPPMG010000523.1:0-2428 GCA_051305935.1 Thermoanaerobaculia bacterium | reverse complement strand
AGTCCGGCGGCGGCGGAGTCTCGATCGACGGTGGCGCCGGGAGAGAGCCGTCCGCGTAGGAGTACGTGGTGCCGATGCCGGCCGACGACGGCAGCCGCGTCCGGGACATGAGCCGCCCGGGCCCGCGGGCGAACCCCGTCGCGATGACTTCCCCGGTCGCGGGGCCGGCGTCGGCGAAGGCGTTCTGCTGGCGGATCAGATTCCCTGCTCCGTCATACTCCTGGTCGATCCACGTGCGCCACCCGTTACCGAGGTCTCCACCCGGCGCGATCTCGCCCGCCACGGGCAGGCTCCACCGGACGATCTCGTCGTGCTCGTTCCAGCGGTGGTTCTGCGTATAGATGTCGCGGATGACCGGCGCCGCATCGAGCCCGGTGGCGTCCGCGTAGCGGATCGCGCGCGTCGCACGCGGGCGGCCGAGGAAGTCGAACTCACTGAAGGAGACGGCGGCATCGGCATTCGCGACGAGCGTCAGACGCCCCGCAGGGTCGTACGTGTAGCGCACGAGAAGTGTGCCCGTCGCCAGATCCTCTGTATCGCGAATCTCCGTCAGGCGGCCGCCCAAGTCGTAGCGATAGGACATCCACGTCCCATCACGGTCGCGCCGGGCGAGGAGCGCCCCGGTGATGTCCTCGTACGCGAACTGCTCGAATGTACCGTCGGGATACCTCACCTTCGCGACGCGGCCGAGCGGATCCATGTCGTACTTCGTGATCTGGCCCGATTCGTCTGCGTACTGCGTCTGATTGCCGAGCGCGTTGTACTGCAACGCAATGGCCTCGCCATCGGGATGCGTCCGGAGGACCGGCAGCCCGCGGCTGTCATAAGCAGCGGTCGCCTCGTTCATCCCGGGCGCGGTGAGGGCGAGGAGGTTGCCTTCCTCATCGTAGCGGTACCGCGTCTCGAACGCGCCGGCCTCGGTTAGCCGGGTCAGACGTCCGAGGTCGTCGTACTCCATCGTCCTCGGGAACTCGGCCCCCACGATCGGCTCTCGTGTCACCACCTTCGCAGGCTGGTCACCGTCGTAGAATTGGATGACGTTTTCGGAGAAGACCTTCGTAGGAGGACCATCCAAACCGCTTCCCTCTCCGAACCGCTGAGCGCGGAGACGGCCTGTCCCGTTCGATTCGTTTTCCGTTTCGGAGATTCGCACCGGCGAATCAGGCATCGGCCCGTGAGAGGTCATCGAGCCTGCGACGCCGACGCGCACTCCCTGGAACTTCTCGCCATCTCGCCAGTCGAATCGGGTCTGGCGAACTAGATCGTCCGAGACGCCGGAGAGCGGCGGATCCATCTTTTGTTTGACGGTGCGTAGGCGCCCCTTCGAGGTGAAGATGCGGTTCGTTTGTGCGACCGCATTTCCGTTGGCGTCGAATGCGATCGTGACCTGCGGTTCGCCCCACGGCGTGTAGCTCGTGCTGCTCGAGAGTCCGTCCGCGCCGGTTGCACCAGTAGCCCGTCCCAGCCCGTCGCGCTCGTAGATCTCGGCGCTTCGAACCGTGTCCGTCACGTACGAGACTTGGCCGTGGAGGTCGTAGGCCATCCGCTGCACGAGGGTCGACGAGCTGCCGAATGCCGACTCAGTGATGCGCACGGGCCGACCGAGACGGTCGAGCTCCGTCGTCGTCTGCGGTGCCTGCGAAGCGTCGACCTCGAAAGGGCTGATCTCGATGATTTTCCGTGCCGCGAGATCGTGGAGCGTCGCAGTCTGCAGGGTGGTGGGGGCGCCTGCGACTTGAGCGTCGCTCGTACTCACGCCCTTCAGACGTCCCATCGGGTCGTACTCGAACTGCTCTTCGATGAAGCCGAGCGGCTCCTGCCTCCTCGCGCGGAACGCGAGGTTGCCGGATGCGTCGTAGCCGAGCTTCTCGTGACTGAGAATCGTTCCCGCCGCATCTTCGACGATCGACTCGACGACCCGATCCCAACTGTCGCGCCGGATTGTCGTGACGGAGCCCGTCTGCTCGTCGCGAAGGACTTCCTCCGACCCCGACGAGCCCCAGGGAGAGATCTCGCGGACCAGAGTCCTGTCCTGCGAGGTGCCGCGTATGATTCTCCGCGTGGTTCCACGGCGAATCAGAGTCGGGTCGGCGGCGTCATACAGTTAGGACCGCGTGCTCGCCGTGATGGTCCCTGAACCATCGAGCGTCGCGAACTCGTTGACCAGTCCGTTATCGTCGACCGCAGTCCGCTGGGTTACGTCCTCATCCTCACGCGTGACGGTGTCGCGACCGCGGTGCGGGATGGAAGCCTCCCGAGTCACGCCGTCTCGAGAGACCGAGAGCGGGATGAACGGAGCCGCGTTCGTGACGTCATAAGTCACTGCCGTCGCGATTGCCGTGCCGTCCGCTCCCGTCGTGACCGAAGAGAGGAGTTTGGTGGTCGCAACATCGTTGGAGATCGCGACCGAGTAGTCGTTCTCCACCTT
>JBPPMG010000460.1:0-6023 GCA_051305935.1 Thermoanaerobaculia bacterium | reverse complement strand
GCCTTCGTTCGGGTCGACGACGAGCATCTCGCCGTCGGTGACGAAGGGCGGAACCTGGATCACGACGCCGTTCTCGAGCGTGGCCGGCTTGTAGGACGCCGAGGCGGTCGAGCCCTTGACCATCGGCTCGGTCTCCTTGACCCTGACCCTCACCGTTTTCGGAAGCTCGATGCCGACCGGGCGCTGCTCGTAGAACTGGCCCTGGATCTTCATGCCGTCCGACAGCCACTGGGCGGCGTCGCCGAGATCGTCGGCCGAAAGCTCGATCTGCTCGTAGCTCTCGGTGTTCATGAAGTGGTAGCCCCCGGCATCGGCGTACATGAACTCCAGCTCGTGGTGATCGATGAAGGCCTGTTCGATCTGGTCGCCCGAGCGGAAACGGTGCTCGAACTGGTTGCCGGTGCGGAGGTTGCGGAGTTTCGCCTGCACCATCGCGCGGAGGTTGCCCGGCGTGTGGTGGCGGAACTCCATGACGCGGCAGAGGTCGCCGTCGAAGAGAACTACCATCCCGTTGCGGAGATCATTGGCCTGCATGTGCGGATTACACCTTTCTCGCTTCGCTGGAATCTCGCGCCGCCGGACGGCGACGCATCAATCGAACAGTCTGAAAAGACGAGGGTAAGGACCCCCGACCGGGCAGGGAAACGGCGATCCGGAGGGACAGTATTCCGTCACGATGCAGGTCATAGGTCAAAGGTCATAGGTCATAGCAGGCAGAGGTTTCGGCTGACGGCTCGTGCCGCGTTCTTTCGGCGTCTCCTGAGCGCGCGATTCGCTGGTTCCGAGCTGATCGTTGCCTGCTTTGACCTATGACCTATGACCTTTGACCTGCCTCTCGCGCTACAATGCCGAGACAACACAGTTTCGCAACCCGAGGGTTCACGGTATGCATATCAATGACCTGCTGAAGATTGCCGCGGAGCGCCGGGCCTCGGACCTCCATGTGAAGGTCGGCTCGCACCCGGTGATTCGCGTCGACGGCCAGCTCCTGCCGCTCGTCGAGCTCAAGCGCCTGATGCAGGAAGACACCATCGCGATGGCGTTCTCGATGATGTCCTCCCGCCAGAAGGAGAAGTTCAAGAACAACTTCGAGATCGACTTCGCGTACTCGGTCCCGGGCCTCGGCCGTTTCCGCTGCAACATCTTCCAGCAGCGCGGCACCGTCGGCCTCGTTCTCCGCGTCATCCCGGTGAAGATCAACACCGTCCGGGAACTGATGCTCCCCGCCGTCATCGAGAGGATCTGCGAGGAGACGCGCGGCCTGATCCTCTGCACCGGCACGACCGGCTCGGGCAAATCGACCACTCTCGCCGCGATGATCGACTACATCAACGCGCACCGCACCGAGCACATCATCACCGTCGAGGACCCGATCGAGTTCCTGCACCGCGACAAGAAGTCGATCGTGAATCAGCGCGAGGTCGAGGTCGATACGAAGTCGTTCTCCCAGGCGCTTCGAAGCGCTCTCCGCCAGGATCCCGACGTCATCCTCGTCGGCGAAATGCGCGACTACGAGACGATCGAAACGGCGCTGACGGCGGCCGAGACGGGCCACCTCGTCCTCTCGACCCTCCACACCATGGACGCCACCGAGACGGTCAACCGCATCATCTCGGTCTTCCCTCCACACCAGCAGAAACAGATCCGACTGCAGCTCGCCGCGGTCCTCAAGGCGGTCATTTCACTCCGCCTGCTCCCGCGAGCCGACGGCCTCGGTCGCGTGCCGGCCGCCGAGGTCATGGTCGCGACCAACTACATCCGCGACTGCATCGAGAACAAGGAAAAGACGAAGCTCATCAAGGACGCCATCTCGGCGGGCACGTCGCAGTACGGCATGCAGACCTTCGACCAGTCGATCTACATCCTTTACAAGAACGGCCTGATCACGCTCGAGGAAGCTCTGCGCCGCTGCTCGAACCCCGACGAGTTCAAGCTCAAGATCCAGGGCATCCAGTCGACCGCCGACCAGTCGCGCGAGGAGATGGAGGCGCAGCTCTCGATCCCGTCCGACGCCGATCCGTTCTCCGACGAGTCGCCGTTCGACTTCTCGAATCAGACGTAGCGATCTAACTGTCGTGAAACGAGAAGGCGGGGATAGTTCCCCGCCTTTTCAGTTTCGGAACGAGGGAGGCTGGAGAACCGAAATGTCGAGTGTCGAATATCGAATGAAGAATGAAGAAAGGGCCGGGGCACATTGGCGAGTGGGACGCGGTCTTGCTTCTTCATTCTTCATTCCTCATTCGACACTCGACATTTCGGTTTCGGTGCGGCCATGACTCTCCGTCTGGTGCCCCCGAAGGACGAAGCGGCTGCCTACACCGTCGCTCTCCGTCTCCTCAACTACCGCTTTCGCTCCGAGCGGGAGCTCCGCCGGCGTCTGCGCGAGAAGGAGTTCCCGGACGAGGCGATCGACGCGACGATCGAAAAGCTGCGTGGTGAGGGGTGGATCGACGACGCCCGCTTCGCCGTCCATTACGCGCTTTCCCTCCTGCGAAAGAAGAAGGGGAGGAGGCGGATCGAGGCGGACCTGCGCGAATTCGGCGTGGACGCGGCGGTGGCGAGGCAGGCGATCGCCGAGGCCGGTGAGGACCTGCCCGAGGAAGCGGCCATCGACGCCCTCCTGGCCAGGAAGGCCAGCTCGCTCGAGAGGCGCCTCGGCCCGGGCTTCCTCGACGACGAGACGGGACGAAAGAAACTCGCTGCGTATTTGTTTTCCCAGGGTTACGATGCGCCGGCGGTTTTTGCGGCCATCGATCGGTTGCGGCGTCTGAAAAGAAAACAATGAATGCAGAACGCAGAATGCTGAACGGAAGAATATAGAAAGGGAGCCGGAGCAAAGGGTGCGCCGCCCCTTTTCTTCATTCTTCCGTTCAGCACTCTGCGTTCAGCATTCGATGTTCTGCATTCGATGCGTTGGAGATCCTATGTGGACCACGAAAGAAGTTCGTGAAGCGTTCCTGTCGTACTTCGAGTCGAAGGGGCATCGCCGCGTGGCCAGCTCCTCGCTCGTTCCGGCGGGCGACCCGACCCTGCTCTTCACGAACGCGGGCATGAACCAGTTCAAAGACTGCTTCCTCGGGCGCGAGAAGCGCGACTACACGCGCGCCACGACGTCGCAGAAGTGCGTCCGCGCCGGCGGCAAGCACAACGACCTCGAGAACGTCGGTCGCACCGCGCGGCATCACACCTTCTTCGAGATGCTCGGCAATTTCTCCTTCGGCGACTACTTCAAGAAGGACGCGATCCAGTACGCATGGGAGCTCGTCACGAAGGTCTACGGCCTCGACGTCGAGCGCCTCTGGTTCTCGGTCTACGAAGGCGACGACAAGGTGCCGGCAGACGAAGAGGCCGCGCGTCTCTGGATCGAGGCAGGCGCCGACCCTTCGCGCGTGCTGCGCTTCGGGCGCAAGGACAATTTCTGGCAGATGGGCGAGACGGGACCCTGCGGGCCCTGTTCGGAGATCCACTACTACCGCGGCGCGGACATGTCGAAAAACCTCCCGGGTCTGGTCAACGGCGAGGGCGACGACACGATGGAGATCTGGAATCTGGTCTTCATGCAGTACGACCGCGATGCGAGCGGCGCGCTCACGCCGCTTCCCGCGCCTTCGGTCGACACCGGCGCCGGCCTCGAGCGGATCGCGGGGGTTCTGCAGAAGGTCGACTCGAACTACGACATCGACCTCTTCTCTACGCTGGTCCGCCGCATCGAGGCGCTCGGCCACCACAAGTACGGCGGCTCCTGGACGAGCGACATGGACTCGGCGGTTCGCGTCCTCTGCGACCACGCCCGCTCGGCATCGTTCCTCATCGCCGACGGAGTGATGCCGTCGAACGAGGGTCGCGGTTACGTGCTGCGGCGCATCATCCGCCGCGCGATCCGCTTCGGCCGCAAGTTCCCCGAGCCGGTGCTGCTGACCTCGCTCGTCGACACGGTCGTCGACGCGATGGGCGATGCTTACCCCGAGCTCGAGCAGCGGCGCAGAATCGTGCACGAGACGCTCGGAAGCGAAGAAGAGCGCTTCGGCAAGACGCTCTCGACCGGCGCGGAGCGGGTCGGCCAGGCGATCGACGACGTCCGCAAGCGCGGCGAGCGCGCGATCGACGGGGGCGAGGTCTTCCGCCTCTACGACACCTACGGCATTCCGATCGACCTGATCGCCGAGCTGGCGGAGGAAGAGGGAGTCTCGATCGATCGCGACGGCTTCGAGAAACAGATGGGCGAGGCGCGGAAGCGTGCCAAGGCAGCGTCGAAATTCCAGGCCGCCGACGTGGCCGTCTATCAGCAGATCGCCGACCGCGCGGGCAGGCCCGAGTTTGTCGGGTACGAGAACTACACCGGGGTAAAGAGCAAGGTCGTCGCGCTCGTCGCGAGCGGCACAGAGCAGAGCGAGCTCGGCCATGGCGCCGAGGGAGAGGTCGTGCTCTCGCCGACCCCGTTCTACGCGGAGTCGGGCGGACAGATCGGCGACGGCGGGACGCTCGAGTGGAAGGGCGGGCACGCGGAAGTCGTCGATACGCAGAAGCCGGTTGGCGACCTCGTCGTCTCGCGCATTCGCGTCGTCGAGGGGACGCTCCGGATGGGCGACACGGTCGATGCCTCGGCACGCCTTCAAGCGCGCCTCGATACGACGGCGAACCACACGGCGACGCACCTCCTGCACAAGGCGTTGAAGAACTATCTCGGCGACACAGTGAGCCAGGCGGGATCGATGGTCGCTCCCGACAGGCTGCGCTTCGACTACACCTTCAACCGCCCGCTCGAGGACGACGAGCTCCGCGATCTCGAGCGGATCGTCAACGAGAAGATCCGCGAGAACCTCGGGGTCACCAAGACCGTGATGCCGATCGAGGACGCGAAGAAGAGCGGAGCGGTCGCGATGTTCGGCGAGAAGTACGGCGAAGAGGTGCGCGTCGTCGCCGCGGGCGACTGGTCGCGCGAGTTCTGTGGTGGATGCCATGTCACCCGCACCGGCGACATCGGCGTCTTCAAGATCACCTCGGATCGCTCGCTCGCCGCGGGCGTGCGTCGCATGGAAGCGGTCACGGGGCGTCTCGCCGTCGAGTACCTCCAGCATCTCGACCACGCGACGAAGCAGGTCCAGTCGCAGCTCAACGTGGCGCTGGACGAGCTCCCGGCGACGGTCGCATCGCTGCAGGAAAAGCACCGCGCGCTCGAGAAGGAGATCAAGAGCCTCAAGATGAAGCTCGCGACGGCCGGAAGCGGCGGGGCGGCGGAGGACGCGGTGACCGAGGTCTCCGGAATCCGCCTCCTGACGAAGCGCGCCGACGACATCTCGGGCGGCGACCTGCGCAACCTCGCCGACACTCTCCGCGGCAAGCTCAAGTCGGGCGTCGTCGTGTTAGGCAGCGCGGCCGAAGGGAAGGCGACGATCCTGATCGCAGTCACGGCCGACGTCATGGGCAGGGTCGCCGCGAACAAGTTGATCAACCACATCGCCCCGATCGTCGGTGGCAAAGGCGGCGGCAAGCCCGACCTCGCCCAGGCCGGCGGCAAGGACGCGGACAAGCTCGACGAGGCGCTCGGAGCCGCGGCGGGAGCGGTTCGGGAGATGGTGGGGGCGTAGGGGCTCGTTCGGGCGGCGCGATCGACAGGGAAGCCGGGACTTCGAAATGAAGAATGTCGAATGTCGAATGAAGAATGAAGAAGAGAGACGGGCGCGCCGGTCCGGCCACTTCTTCATTCTTCATTCTTCATTCGACATTCTTCATTTCGGTTTTCGTTTGAACTGCGGGATTCCCCGGGCATGACCCCGAACGTCGAATCCGCCGTCTCTCATACCCATGCCTGGGGCACGCAGCCCGAGATGTTCGGGCCTCGGCACGAGTACCGTCTCGCGATGTTCACGCGGGAGACGGCCAGACTCGCGCGCGGCTCGAAGATCCTCGACGCGGCGATCGGGCTCGGCCAGCTCGCCGGCCGGCTGGAGATGCAGGGGCACCGCGTCTTCGGCATCGACTATTCGTTCGACGCGGCGCTTCACGCGAAGCGGACGACGGGC
>JBPPMG010000129.1:0-2064 GCA_051305935.1 Thermoanaerobaculia bacterium | reverse complement strand
GACTTCGGGGTGTGCGAGCACGCGTCCCAGGGCCTCGAGCTGCTCTTCGCCGAGAAAGCCGGCGGCGATGAACGGCGGCCTCGGGACGGCGCTCGAGAGCGAATACGAGGAGGCGCGCGCGCTGCTCGACGACGCCGCGGCGACCTGCGAGACGACCGTCGTCCCGGGAAACCACGACATCTACCTTCCGCCGATTCACCGGGAGCGAAGGTTCCAGCACCACTTCGGCCAGTTTCTCCGGAGCGACCTCCCGGAGCCCGCGCTCGACCTTCCCGCCGGAAGCTTCCCCTGCGTGAAACTGCGCGGCCCGGCGGCGATCATCGCGCTCTCGAGCGCCGTCCCGCGGCCGCCGCTCATCGCCGCCGGCTTTCTCGGCGAAGAGCAGCTCGAGGCCCTGGGGCGCGTGCTCGCACACCCCGAAGTCCGGCGGCGGCTGCCCGTGATCCTGCTCCATCACCCACCGGTGGACGGAAGGGCGCGCTGGCACCAGCTGCGCGATGGGCTCGTCGACGGGGCATCGATGCGGCGAGCGCTCGCGCCACTTTCCCGCGGAATCGTTCTCTTCGGTCACCTTCATTTCCGCATGCGGTGCACGCTCAGCACTGACACGGGCGTTCTCGAGATCATCGGTGCGAGCGGGGCCGCGCTCGATCACCCCCACACGGCGGTCCGCGCCGGCTTCAATCTCTACGGGATTGAAGACGACGGCAGCCTGGCGTTCGCCGAGGCTCATGTGCTCGACGCGGCCGGCAGCGGTTTCGATCGGATGGAGATCGCCACGCGTCCGGGCTGTGCCTGAGTTCAGCGCTCGGAAGCGTAGAAGGCGACGACGGTGGGACACAAGAACGCGCTCGAGCTCACGGGCCAGCGAGGTGAGATCCGTCTCATTCCGCGTACGGCTTTCCCCCGAGGCGGACATCGGCAGCGGCAAGTACGCAAGCGAACACGACAGCTACGAAACGGCGTAGATACGACATTTTCTTCATCTTAGGAACCCCGCGATTCAATCCTGGACACCCGGATATCGCAATCCACGGACCAGAGAGGCTGCCAACAAGGCGGGTGGCGCGTAGACTGCTGCGTCGAATGACGCCCGCGCCATGCCGCTGATCGCACTCGCCATCGCCTTCGTCCTTCTCGTCGGACTCGTGATCCTCAGCATCCCGCTGTCGATCGTGCAGAGGTACAGGATGGGGACGGCGCGCCGGCCGGCTCGCGGCTGGATCGCATCGATCAACATCTTTCGCGTTCTTCACATCGACGGCATTTCTGCTCACCGCCGCCGTGCTGAGCACGCCCTGGGTGCCAAACGCAATTCCTTACACGTTCGCCGGGCTCGCGGCCGGATCCCTCCTCGGTCTGATCGCGCTCGCGGCTACCCAATGGAGCGTGAGCCCAGGATCGCTTCATTACAAGCCGAGCCGCCTGCTCGTCCTCTCGATCACGCTCGTCGTGCTGGCCCGCCTGGGTTACGGCTTGTGGCGAGGATGGAGGGCATGGCAGGAAAGCACGGATTCCTCCTGGCTCGCGGAGGCGGGAGCGGCGGGTTCGATGGCCGCCGGCGCCGTCGTCCTCGGCTACTACCTCGTCTTCTGGTTCGGCGTGAGACGGAAATTGCGACGAGCCAGCGTCAGAGTGGAGCCGCCACCGCGCCGCGCATGACGTAGAGCAGGACCGCGCCCGTGAGATAGAGCGCGACCAGCACGATCGACTCCCACGCGACGTAGAAGTAGCGCTGTTCGGACCGGATCGTGAGCGCGACGATCACGATCGCTGTCATCGCGATGGCGGTGAGCGCGGCGACCCCGTGCGCCGGCGAGATCAGCTGGAACAGCGGCCCCTGCGTCAGCAACAGGTCGTCGATTCCGAGAATGGCGAGATTGAAAAGATTGCTGCCGAGAACGTTGCCGTAAGCGAGGTCGATGGCGCCCATTCGGACCGCCGCCAGAGTGACGACGATCTCCGGCAGCGAGGTCGAGAAAGCGATCAGGAGGCTGCCGACGAACGTCTGGCCGAGACCGGAAGCTTCGGCGATTCCGGCCCCGACGTGCGGAAGGAACGACG
>JBPPMG010000443.1:0-2239 GCA_051305935.1 Thermoanaerobaculia bacterium | reverse complement strand
CCCATGTTCGGGCCGGTGATGAGCTGGATCCCGTTGTCGTCCCTCCGGATGGAGGAATCGTTCGGGATGAATCGTTCGGTGAGGGTCTCGATGACGGGATGACGTCCCTGCTCGATCTCGATCTCCTGGGTATCGATGATCTGCGCGCGGACGTATCGCCGCCTCCGCGCCAGGGTCGCGAGGGAAGCGATCGAGTCGACCTCCCCCACCGCCCGCGCGGTCGCGAGGATCTTCTGGCAGCTCTCGCCGAGCCTTGCGAGCAGCGCCTCGTAAATCCGCAGCTCGATCGCGAGACTCTTCTCCTCGGCGCCGACGATCTTCTCCTCGAGCTCCTTCAGCTCGGGGGTGATGTAGCGCTCTGCGTTGACCAGCGTCTGCTTCCGGATGTAGCGGTCGGGAACTTTCGCGAGGTTCGCCTTCGAGATCTCGATGTAGTAGCCGAAGACCGAGTTGAAGCGCACCTTCAGCGAAGGGATGGAAGTCCTCTCGCGCTCCTCGAGCTCGATGCGCAGCAGGATCGATTTCGAATCGCGGGCGATCTCGCGAAGCGAGTCGAGCTCGGAGTCGACGCCCGCCCGGATCGCGCCTCCCTCGCGGAGGTTGGCGGGAGGCTCCGGCACGATCGCGTCGCGGACTGCGCTCCGCACGTCGTCGAGCGGATCGAGCCGCCCGCGGAGCCCCGCGAGCAGCGGCCCCTGCGCGGCTTCGAGCGCGCGCGCCGCCTCCTCGACCGACCCCAGGGACGAGTCGAGGCTGAGCAGCTCCCGCGGCATGGCGCTCCCGATGTTGATTCGCGAGGCGAGCCGCTCGAGATCGCCGATTCTTCCGAGCGCCGTACAGATCTCCTGCAGGAGAAGCGGCGTCCTCGTCAGCTCTTCGACGGCGTCGTGCCGCGCGAAGATCGCATCGCGATCGCGGAGCGGCCGGCTCACCCACCGCCGGAGCATGCGGGTTCCCATCGCCGTGGACGTCTCGTCGAGAATGCTCCAGAGGGCCGAGGCGCGACCCCCGTCTCTCGCGTCGAAGATCTCGAGGTTCTCGAGTGTCGACGCGTCGAGGATCAGGTAGTCGGCATCGTCGTCGATCCGCAGATCGGCGATGTGATCGAGATCGCGCTTGTGGCTCGTCTGCGCATAGCGGAGCGCGGCGCCGGCGGCGGCGATGCGAGGGTCACCCTTCTCGAGGCCGAACCCCCGCAAAGACTGCGTGTGGAAGTGACGCGTCAGAAGCTCGAACGCTCCGGAGGAATCGAAGTGGGACTCCTCGAGCTCGCGCGAGGCGACCTCGCCTCTCCGCGCGACGAGCGCCTTCGCGTCGGTCCCTTGCGAGTGGATGATCTCGCGCGGGGCGAACCGGACGAGGTCATCCATCAATCGCGGATCGCCGCTCCCTCCGTAGCGGGTGACGAAGAAGTCTCCCGTCGAAACGTCGAGGTACGCCGCCCCGAGAAGCTCGGACCCCGGCGCGACGGCGAGCAGATAGCATCCCTCGCGTTCGAGCAGGTAGCTCTCGACCGCGGTGCCGGGCGTGATGATCCGGACGATCTCGCGCGTCGCGAGGCCCTTGCCGGAAGGCGCTTCTCCCACCTGCTCGCAGATCGCCACCCGGTAACCGTTGCGCACCAGCTTCGCGACGTGCTGCTCGGCCGAGTGGTGCGGCACCCCGCACATCGGCGCCTCGTTCTCGCTTCCCTTTCCGCGGGCGGTGAGGACGAGATCGAGAAGCGGCGCCACGGTCTCGGCGTCCTCGAAGAACATCTCGTAGAAGTCGCCCATGCGATAAAAGAGGATCGCATCAGGCGCCTGGCGCTTGATCTCGAAGTACTGCTCGAGCATGGGGGTGAGTTTCATAGCGGTTTTTGCCGGGGGGCCCGGGGTCTCGAATCGACGATTGTAGAGTGCCGCGGCGAACTCGGAAACCGGGGGCAGGATCGGGTTCTTCTCGCTTCCCTCAATGGTGCGCTTCGCGAATCCGGATCAGGGCGCCCGTGGCGGGCTCGAGCTCCACGACGACCGCCTCCTCCAGGCCGCTCCGCGGCTGGCGGTCGAGCAGGACGATCCAGCGCGCTTCCGGCCCCGCCTCCCTCTCCCGCGAGTAGGAGACATTCACCACGTCGTGCCCCCCCCACCGCTCCGGATTGCTCTTCCGGACGATCTGCTGGGCGATCTCCCCGGCCATCCTGCTGGGGAGCCGGGTCGACCGCGCCGCCTCCTCCTCCGTCGGCTGGAGGATGAGAAAC
>JBPPMG010000437.1:0-12906 GCA_051305935.1 Thermoanaerobaculia bacterium | reverse complement strand
TCCTGATGGGAATGACGTTCCCACTCTTCCTCTGCTTCGCCGCGCAGTCGCGCGCGACGCTCGGTCGCGATTCCGGGTTGGTCTACGGGGTGAATACTCTGGGCGCGGTCGCGGGTACCCTGCTTGCCGGCTTCTGGCTGCTTCCCCGCTTCGGCATTGCAAATGCGTTGCGCGTCGCTGCATCGCTGGACATGCTCGTCGGCTTGACAGCGCTGGCGATCGCGCTCCGGACAGCGCGTGGCGAAGGCGCGCGATCGACCGACATGGCGGCCGAAGCACTCGAACCCAGCAGGAGCCGCAGGTCGATCCGGATACCGGTCGCCATCGCAGGTCTCGGCGGATTCGCGGCTCTCGCGCTCGAAGTCGCATGGTTTCGCGCGCTCATGCTCATCTTCGGATCGTCAGTCTACGCGATCTCGCTGATGCTCGCAGCGTTCCTCTCCGGTCTTGCCGGCGGCGCGATCCTCCTCGCACGCCGTCGCGAGGCGGGAGGCGAGATTCGGGCGTCTCTCGGACGGCTGCACTGGCAGATCGCTTTCTCGGCAACGCTCGTGACGTTTCTCGTGCAACTCGTCCCCGTCGCGTACATCGCGATCCTCAAAGCGACAGCTGGAGCGTTTGCCGGGCTCGCGTCGAGCTCGTTCGCCGTGATCCTGGTTCTCATCGGCCTCCCCACGCTCCTCATGGGAGCGGCGCTTCCCCTGGCAATTCGCCTCGCGGTCGAGAAGCGGAGCGAGCATGCGGTCAGCGAGGCGGGATCGGTCTACGCCGCGTCGTCGCTCGGCTCGTGCCTGGGTGCGCTCTCCGCGGGATTCGTTCTGGTTCCCGCATTCGGCGTACGCGGCACTGTCGCCACCGCCGCGTTGGCGTCGCTGCTCGCGTCGTTCCTCTCGTTTCGCGGCTCGACTGACGTCGCCGCGCGAAAGCTCGCTTTGCAGGCGGCAGCGCTGACCGTCGCGCTCTGGGCCGCGTGGCTGGGCAATCTGCTCCCCTGGGACTGGCGCGTACTGACGGGCGGCTACTACGCGTACGCGCACCTCTACACGCAGAACCGCTCCACTGCGGTCGGACCGCTGCGGCGCGCCGTCGCCCTCGTCGAGAACCCGCGACTCGCCGAGGGACGGCCTCCCGCGAGCTTCCCCGAGGCGACCGAGGACGGGGAGCAGACGCTCCTCTTCTGGCGCGACGGCCGCCTCGCGCAAGTCGCTGTCGTCGAAAACGGGCCGGTGCGCTCGTTGCTGCTGAACGGAAAGGCGGACGCGTCGAATGCCGCGGGCGACATGCGCACGCAGCTCCTGCTCGCTCACCTGCCGGCGCTTCTCGCGCCGTCGACGCCGGGCGGCGAGGCGATGGTGATCGGACTCGGAAGCGGGGTGACCGCGGGGGCCGTCGCATCGTGGCCGTATGCCCGGGTGACCGCTGCGGAGATCGAGCCGATGGTCGCGCGCGCCGCGCGGTACTTCGATCGCGAGAACGGCAAGGTGCTCGACGACCCGCGCGTGACGCTCCGCGTCGACGATGCGCGCCGCATTCTCGACCGCTCGACCGGCGGCCTGGCGTTGATCACTTCGGAACCGTCGAACCTCTGGATGTCCGGCGTTTCGCTTCTCTTCACGAAAGAGTTCTTCGAGCTCGCCGCGTCGAAACTCGATGACCGCGGCGTCTTCTGCCAGTGGCTGCACCTCTACCAGGTGGGCCTGGACGACGTGCGAACGCTCTTCGCGTCCATGGGCGACGCCTTCCCTCACCTGATCGTGTTCGTGGACGAAACCGACCTCCTGATCGTCGCATCGGAGTCGCCCCTGGAGCTCGACCCGCGCGTGTGGCGCGATCGTCTCGCGACGAACCCTGTGGCCGGCGCGATGCTCGCGGGGGCGGGCATCCGGACGGGCGGCGACATCGCGGCGGGCATCGTAGCGGACGAGCGCGCCATCCACGCGTGGTCGCGCGGCGCTCCTCTCCACACGGACGACCGGCCCATTCTCGAGTTCACCGCCGCGCGTCAGATGGGATTCGACCAGTCAGCGCCGATCGTTTCGGCGCTCGTCCGCGCCGGAGTCGAGGCGGGCCCGATCCGGCTCGGTTCCGGCGGCATGATCGAAGGCTATGCTCCGGCCCCCTCCGCGTCTACGCAAGGCGCGCCGGAAAGCCGCTGACAGGAGAGATCGTGGGCGACCCACTTCATCCGACGCGCCGCGACGTTCTCGTCTCGCTTCTCGGCGCGCCCCTCGCCGCGGCAGCGTGCAGCAAGGCGCCGCCGTCGAGACGCCTCGAGGGAGAGATCGTCGGCGCCTCCGCCGATTTCGGCCACCAACTGCGCACGCGGCGCGAAGCGCTCGTCCCGCCCGACGCGTGGACGCGCACCGGCGTCGTAATCGTCGGGTCGGGCATCGCGGGGCTCTCTGCCGCCTGGCAACTGGAGCGCTCGGGATATCGCGACTTCGTCGTACTCGAGCTCGAGAAGGACACCGGCGGAACTTCGGTCAGCGGCCGCTCGAGCGTCTCCGCCTTCCCCTGGGGCGCGCACTACCTGCCCGTCCCTCTCGCGAACAACGAGCCGTTGATCGCATTGCTCGAAGAGATGGAACTGCTGGAAGGGAGGCTCGCCGACGGCAGTCCGATCGTAAAGGAAGAGCATCTCTGCCGCGACCCGCAGGAGCGCGTCTTCTACCGCGGGCGGTGGACCGAGGGGCTCTACCTGCACGCGGGGGCATCGCCCGAGGATCTTCGGCAACTTGCCGCATTCAAACGGGAGATCGGTGAGTGGGTGGCGTTCCGCGACGAGCTCGGAAGGCGCGCGTTCGTGATCCCTCGCTCACAGTCCTCCGACGCCGAGCGCGTTCGCGCACTCGACTCGATCTCGATGGCGGAGTATCTCGACGCGCGCAGGTTCGATTCGCCACGCCTTCGCTGGTTCGTCGAGTACGCCTGCCGCGACGACTACGGCACGATGCTGGAAGCGACGAGCGCGTGGGCTGGCGTGTTCTACTTTGCGTCGAGACTCGCAAAGCTTGCCGATGACGACGAGCCGCTCATCACCTGGCCGGAAGGCAATGGTCGATTCGTGCGGCACTTCGCAAACGCGTGCGCCGAGCGAATCCGAACCTCGATGGCAGCGTTCCGCATTCGCGACACGGGCGACGGCGTCGAAGTGATCGCGGCGGGACCCGACGGGAGGCTCGCGGGCCTTCGCGCCTCCCGGGTCATCTTCGCCGCGCAGCAGTTTCTCCGGCCCTACCTGATCGAGACCGACGCTGCGCCCATGGCCGCTCCCGAGGGCTTCACCTACAGCCCGTGGCTCGTGGCAAACCTGACCCTGAGCGATCGCTTTCGCGAGCGCGATTTTCCGCTCGCGTGGGATAACGTCTTCTACGAGAGCCGTTCGCTCGGATACGTCTGCGCGACCCACCAGCGCGGCGTCTTTCACGGTCCGACGGTGCTCACCTGGTATTACGCGCTCTGCCACGATGCGCCCGGGCGCGAACGAGGACGACTCCTCGATCTCGGCTGGCGCGAGTGGGCCGACGTGATTCTCTCCGACATGCGGCTCGCGCATCCGGAAATCGATGACCTGGCCCTCCGGGTCGACATGATGCGTTGGGGGCATGCGATGGTGACTCCCTCACCCGGCTTCATGTTCGGCAGCTCGCTTCGCCAGGCTTCGGAGCCGGCGGGGCGAATTCACTTCGCGAACTCCGATCTCTCCGGGCTCGCGCTGCTCGAAGAGGCGTTCGACCACGGCACGCGGGCAGCGAACGAAGTGATGCGCGCGATACGATCGACCGCGCGTGGCACTTGAAGCCGTCTTCGCGCGAACCTATAGTCAGGACATGCCCAGCGCATACGGCCGCGATCGCCTCGAGTCGCTCGCCGGCGGAAGAGTTCGCATCGTCTCGCCGGAGCCGAAGGGCTGGAGGGCCGCGCGGCCCGCGACGAGAACGACCGCGGAGTTTCCCGGTACCGCCGTCGCATGGGACGGCGTGCTCTGGGAAGTGGTGTCGAGCGAAGAGAGGAGCGGCGCAAACTCCAGGTACGTCCTCGCGCCATGGCAAGACGGCCACGCGATTCGTCTCACGGTCGACTATTGCGCGGAGAGTGAAGCAGCCCTCGCCGAGTCGCGCAGGCAGAGCGCGGCGCGAAACCGGATGTCGGCGGGAATCTTCGTAATGGGTCTTTTCGCGGGCCAGCTTCCCGCTCACGTACAGAAGCAGATCGAGAGTGAGTACGGATTCATCGCGAGTCGGATGACTCTGCTTTCGCTCCTTCCCGAACTTCTTCTGGCGGGAACGGCAGCGGCGGGACTGCCGATCGACGATCTCCCCGGGCCCAAATGGCCGGCGTGGGTTCTCGCTCTCGGCATCTTCGCGCTGGCCGACGTCGTGGTCCGCAGCTGGTATTGCCTGACGAGACATCAACCCCTCGGCTCGATCCCCGGTATTCTCCTCTGGTACGTCGCTATTGCGTTCCTGCCCGGAGTGCGGCGCTTCGACCGCGAAGCGAGCCGGAAGGATGCGAGCGGGCGCGCGTCGAAGTCGTCGCGACTGCCGACCGACTTCGAGCGCGAGCGCGACGTGTATGCGCTGCGCGAGCCCTTCGTCGCGCTCCTGCCGGCGAGAGATCAGGAACAGATTGCAGCGACGTTCGGATTCGATCCGATCGCGTGGGGAAAACGCACCGCCCTAACGATCGCAATTGTCGCGGGGACAGGCGTCGGGTCGTCCGTTATGACGATAGCCGACGGCGCTTCCGACGGAGGGACGTGGGCATCGCTCGTCGTCGCCTCGTTTCTACTCGCGGAGCAACTCGTACGGTTTCTCGCACTCTCGCGCGGAAACGCGGCAAGCAGCGTCCTTGGCGCTCTCGCCCGCCCGTACTGTCTCGTTCTGCTCACGATGCACCCTCGCGGACTCGAAGAAGGCTCGACGCGCCCGGCAGCGAAACCGCTTCCCTCAGTCTGGAATGGAGGAGACCCCGACAGCGACCCCAGCGACGATCAGACCGGCCGCTGAATCGAGTTGGGATCCTCACCCGCGCGAAGCGAGATGGCCGCGCCCTCTTCTCCCAGCTCGAGACACTCGAAGAGGTTGCGTACGTGCTGTCCCAGCCGATCGTGGGCCGCCCCTGCAGCCTCGACGCGGTCGACGAATTCGCGCGCCAGCGCGGCGACGCGATCGCGAAGTTCGAGCGCCTCGGGCTCGGGAGGGTTTTCGCCGCTCACCGAGCAGGGAAAGAGCGCGTCGCGAATCTCTTCTGCCAGACGCGCGAGATCTTCGTACTCCTCGCCTTCCGAGCCCGATTTCGTCTCGACGAAGCGGAGGATTCGCGTGGCAATCGTCCCGGCATGCGGCAGATCGAGGGCGACGTTGAAGAACGCTGTCATGGCCCCTTCGAAGCTCCTCAGGCGCCGGCTGCGAGCCGGTCCGCAAGCACGCGCGGCAGGCCCGCGGCGAGAATCGATTGCTGCGTCGCGCGGATGTCGTACTCCACCCGAAGGAAATGCACGGTTTCCCGGTCATGGTCGATCATCGCATACGCGGCCATCGAGTTGCGGTCACGGGGCTGCCCGACGGAGCCGGGATTGACCAGGTAGCGCTTCCCCTTCTCGAGCTTGAACGTCGAAGGCTGTCTCACCAGCCATCCACTCAGCCCTCCCTTGTCGTCCTGAACAAAGAACGACGGAAGGTGCGTGTGGCCGAACAGGACGAGCTTCTGCGGGAACTTGCGGAGAATGTTGTGGGCGTCGTACTCGCTGAAGACGTATTCGTCCTCGTCGAACGGCGAACCGTGACAGAGAAGGATTCCGTCATCCGTCGTGACCGGACCGAGCGGAAGTGTTCGAAGGAAGTGGGCGTTCTCCTTACTCAAGTGCTCGCGGGTCCAGATCGCCGCGTGCCGCGCAGCCTGGTTGAAGCCGCTACCGTCGTCAGCCCCGGACGCCACGCGGTCGTGATTCCCGCGTATGAACCATTTGCGCCCGCGGAGCCGGCGCACTCTGTCGAGTACCTGGTTTGGCTGCGCGCCATAGCCGACGAAATCGCCCATGCAGATGACGCGAGTCGCGCCCTTCCTCTTGGCGTGCGCCAGCACCGCGTCGAGGGCGGACAGATTCGCGTGAAGATCCGAGATGACGAGCGTTTTCATACGTTGCGGCCGGGACGGCGGGACAGCGCGCCGAAAAGCTCCTTCGGCAACTGCATGATCATCCGCTCGGTGACTTCGGTGACCGACTCGTCCTCGCGGATGTCCAACGTGATATCGGCCATCTTATAGTACCTGAGGCGGTACTGGTACAGCTCGCGCAGTGACGCCTCGTCGCGAAACATCGGCCGCTCAGCCGCCTTTTCGCTGATCCGCCCCATCAGCACCGAAATCGGAGCCTGCAGGAAGATCGAGAGCCCGTGCGCGAGCACGAACTGGCTGTTCTCCTCGAACGTGAACGTTCCGCCCCCGGTCGCGACCACGCCGTGCTCCAGGTGCTGAGTCGAGCGGAGGAGGTCCATTTCGCGGCGCCGGAAGTACGGTTCGCCCTTCTCGGCGAAGATCTCCCGGATCGCCATCCCCTCGGATGCCTCGATGAGCTCATCCAGATCGAAAAATGGGAGGCCGAGACGGCGCGAGAGCTCGAGACCGACCGTGGTCTTGCCGGCGCCCATGAAGCCGATGAGATAGATCTTCATGTGACCTTGGGGAATCGCGCGCCTCGACGCCCTCGCCTATTTGAGGAGGTCTTCCATGAAGCGCGTAGACAGCTCACCCCGCAGAAACCTCGGGTCGCCCAGAATCCGACGGTGCAGCGGAATCGTCGTTTTGATCCCTTCGATGATGAACATGTCGAGCGCGCGGCGACCGCGCTCGATCGCGTCACGACGCGACGGAGCCTTCACCACGAGCTTCGCGATCATGGAGTCGTAGTGCGGCGGAATCACATAGTCGGTGTAGGCGGCGGTGTCGACGCGCACGCCGGGACCGCCCGGCTGGTGGAAGGTCGTGATCCGCCCGGGATTCGGGGCAAACGTGACCGGATCCTCCGCGTTGACGCGGAACTCGATCGCATGCCCTTCCATCTCGAGCTTCTTTGGAAACGAGAGCTTCTCTCCCGCCGCCACCAGGATCTGCTCGCGCACGAGATCGAGCCCGGTCACTTCCTCCGTCACCGGATGCTCGACCTGAATGCGCGTGTTCATCTCCATGAAGTAGAAGTTCGGGCCATCGACGAGGAACTCGATCGTTCCGGCGTTGTGGTAGCCGACCGCTTCGCAAACCTTCACAGCCGCCGCACCCATGCGTTCGCGAAGCTCCGGAGTCATCATCGGCGACGGAGACTCCTCCATCAGCTTCTGGTGCCTTCGCTGAATCGAGCACTCCCGCTCGCCGAGATGGACGATGCGCCCTTGCGTGTCGCCAAACACCTGAAACTCGATGTGGCGGGGGTTCGGCAGGTATTTCTCGATGTAGACGTCGGCTACGCCGAACGCGCGTTCCGCCTCGTGCCTCGCGGTATCGTAGGCGCTGCGAAGCTCTTTCTCGTCCCAACAGATCCGCATGCCGCGACCGCCGCCGCCGGCGGACGCCTTCAGGATGACAGGGAATCCGATCTCCCTCGCGATCCCCTCGGCGCTGTCGACATCGTCCACGGGGCCATCGCTGCCCGGAATGATCGGGACGCCGGCAGCCTTCGCGGTCTCTCGCGCGCGCGACTTGTTTCCCATGAGCCGGATCGCTTCGGCCGCGGGTCCGATGAAGCGGATACCGCACTCTTCGAGAATCTCGGCGAAGTGGTCGTTCTCAGCGAGGAAACCGTAGCCGGGATGCACCGCATCCGCGCCGGTAATCTCCGCCGCGGCGATGATGCTCGAGATGTTGAGATAACTCTGTTTCGAGGTGGCCGGACCGATGCAGACGTCTTCGTCCGCGTAGCGCACGTGAAGCGCGTTGCGATCGGCCTCCGAATGGACGGCGACCGTTTTGATCCCTAGCTCTCGACAGGCGAGGATGACCCGGAGCGCGATCTCCCCCCGGTTGGCGATGAGAATCTTCGAGAACATGTCAGTCGCTCGCCGTCTGGCGCCGAAGCCGGGCCCGTACGCGAGCCCGCGCCGACTCCGTCAGGACGTCCTTACGGCGAAGAGCTTCTCGCCATACTCCACCGGCTGGCCGTTCTGCGGATACACCTTCGCGACGACGCCCTCGATGTCGGACTCGATCTCGTTCATCAACTTCATCGCCTCGATGATGCAGATCACCTGCCCCTTCGAAACGCGATCACCCACATTGACGAACGGAGCCAATTCCGGGTTCGGTGCACGGTAGTAGGTGCCGACGATCGGCGATGTGACGATATGGAGGCCAGCCTCCTCGATGTCGGCCGCAGCGGCTGCCGCGCCAGCAGAGCCGGAGGCAGCAGGCGCGGAAATCATCGCCGTTGCCGGCATCGTCGGCTGGGGAAGGCTGTCGTGCACGTAGGTGGCAACGACAGGATCGGCCGACTTCCCTTCGACACGCAGCTTGAAGCCGGAAGACTCGATTTCGACCGCGCCCAGACCCTTGTCGGCCACCCTGTCGATCAACTCGAGAATTTCCTTGAAGTTCAGAAGTGCCACGTCAGCTCAGTTCATCCCTTAGCCTGAATTTTAGCTTCTGGAGCTCGTATCTCGCGCGGCCGAAGTTGCCTTCCCTGTCCAGCACGAGGAGTACGAAGTACTCGGTAGTGACCGCGGAGAGTATCGTGATGTATCGGTCGGTGACAAGCGAGAACTGCTCCACGCTTCCAACGTTGAGATCGGCGCTGGAAATGCGCACGGACTTCACGAAGGAGCCGAGCTCGGCGCCGAGCGACTCGAGCATCACGTCGTCGCGATTTCGGATCGAATCGATCGCAATTCCGTCGAGTCCGAGGAGGCTGACGCCAAGGAATCCCTCGACCCTCGATCCAAGCTCTTCGAGTGTTTGCCTGAAAGGAGCGCTCACGTTCGGGTCACCCTCTCCCTCCACTGCTTCAGTCGCGCGATCGTCGCCTGCTTGTCTCCGCGGACTGGAGGTTCTCCCTCGGACGGCCCGACCGCGCGCGTCAGCGCCGCTCGAGCCAACTCGTGATCAGGCTGCTGCTCGAGAATCTGTCGGTAGACTTCGGCCGCCTGCTGGTCGTGGCCCTGGCTCTCGTAGAGCTGGGCCATCGTCATCGTCGCGGGTAGCTGCTGCGACGCAGGTGGCCGCGACTCGCCGATCGGCTGTGTGCCATCGAACTTCGACTCGGCGGACGGCGGCTCATCCGCAGAGGGAGGCGCCGCAGCTTCGCCAATATCGCCGAATGGCTCGGCCTCCGCATCGAACTGGGCAGCCTGCGCCGCTGCCTCTGTCGCGATCTCACCACCCCCCCCAGCGAGCGGCCGTTCCAGCTCGATCCCCCCGTGCAGCTGTGCGGCGATGGAACTGGGGAGGGCGGAATCCGCCGTGCTCCCGAACGGCTCCTCTTCGAAACCGAAAGGGACGGGATCGGTCGAATCGAAGCGCGAAGGCTCTTCCGCCGCCATGAAAGGATTGCTCTGTGAGGAAGGCGCCTCGTCCTCGGCGACCTGAAATGGATCCTGCTCGTCTTCAGGAGTGGCGGAAGGGGGAATGGTCTCCGGAGTTTTGACTGGGGCGATGGCGTATTTCTCGGGGTTCAACTCGCGGTCGAGTTGCCGGATCGACTCCTCAACATCCTCGTCGGATGGCATCAACGCAAAAACGAGCTTGAACTTCTTGATCGCCTCTACCTTGTCGCCAATTCCGAGATAGGCCTGCGCGAGAAGCTTCGCGGCCACGACATTGCCGGGATCGAGCTCGAGCGCGCGCTTCAGCACCTCTACGGCTTCGTGGTCGCAGGAGCGATCGCGAAGAACTCGTCCGAGAGAGATCCACGCAGACAGGTAGGTCGCGTGGGTCTGGATGCCTTCCCGAAGAATCGATTCGGCCTCATCCAACTTATGGATCTTTCGGAGCTCCTCCGCGAGCGGATAGAAATGCCTCGACTTCGGATCGGCCTTCAGCCTCGCGCGGAGCTCTTCGATCTTCGGATTCGTTGCTGTCGTTGCGTCCGCCATGTATGAGCGCCCTGCCCACCCGAATTCTATCGCATTCGACGCGACGACCGCCCACTGGGGGCGGTCGTCTCGATCAACTCAACAATGAACGACCGCTCTACGGGACGACACCCGTTCCGCTGAGCGCAACATCGAAAGAGCCACCCGTGAAATTCACGCTCGCCGTGATGCCGTCGTAGAGCGTAGCGACACCCGTTACCGGCGGAGAGAAGCGAATCGTGAAGTTCGTCGATGCTCCCGCCGCGAGCGACGTGGTTCCCAGGGGGACCTGTACGTTGAACGGTGCGGTAACTCCGCTGATACTCATGCCGCTGACCGGCACGCCGCCAATATTGGTCACGGTGAACACCCGGTCCACCATAGTGCCCTCGTTAACGTTTCCGAATGCACCGGCCGGCGAAACCGTAATCTCCGGGTCGGTCACGCAGGTCGTATCGAGCGGAGCGATCGGAACGCTGATATCGGCCGTGCATCCGTTCAGGATGTTCTCGAACACCACATCGAAGTCCGTGATCGTGTTTCTGGTGCCGCTCACGTTGCCGCCCGTGAGGCAGTCCTCTTCATCGAAGTTGAACCCTGTCGGGACGACGATCGTGAAGGCGGTCACTGCGAACGGATCGGTAGGCAGCGGCGAGGTCGGGAAGACTGTCTTCCCGCCCACGGAGAACTTCACCGCTCCCAGGCCAGGATCGTCGACGGTAATCGTCGCGACGCCACCCTCGACCAGCGGCAGCGGAGAGACCCCCAGAATCTTCGTCGTCACCAGATATGTGAACGTCGCTGCGCTCGTGGCAGTGTTGTTCTGCGTTCCGCTCTGCTCGAGGTTCGTAACGGTAATCGGGCCGCTGGCGGCCGTGCCGCAGTCGAGCAGCCCGGAGGTGAGCACGATGACCTCAGTACCCGACACGCGAATCACCTGCGCCGGTATGTCACCGATGCTGACGGACACCGGATCATCGAAGCCGAAGCCAAAGATTGTGATCCGATCTCCGCCGAGATGCGAACCGGTTGCCGGCTGGAATCCCGTGATCTCGATCATGGGGCCATACCGGAACGCGTTGGCGAAGGTCACTTGCGTGTTCGACGCCAGATTCAACACCCTCATGCTCACGGTGTTGTTGATGAAGCTCGCTCCCAGCCCCGACGCCGGCGGCGTGATGGCCTGGATCTGGCTGAAGGTGACGCTGATGACCTCGACTTCGACCTCGGTTGCGCCGGAGCCGAAGAATACCTTCACAGGAGACTGGAACCCGGAACCGAAGATCGTGAACCTTGTGTTTCCTTCGTTCGGGCCCGTCGTCGGGCTGAGTGTCGTCACGCTCGGCGTTAGGATCTCCTGCTCGTAGCGATAGCCGTTCGTCAGTGTGGCAGCACCCTCGGACGGGGTTCCCGCCTCGGTGATTACACGCACGTCGACACTGAGGAATTCGCTGCCTGCCGCGAGAGTCGCGGGAGGCGTGATCACTCGAATCTCCGTCTCTGTCGCGGAGACGATCGTCGCTTCCTTGCCTCCGAAGAACACTCGAACCGGTCCCTTCAGGTTCGTTCCCGTGATGGTCACGATCTGATTGCCGGCGGGCGGTCCGGACGCCGGGTTGACCGACGAGATCGTCGGGCCGACTCCGCCACCACCGCCGTCGACCTTGAAGGTCACGGTGATCGTGCGCGAGATTGCGCCGAGGCGCGCCGTTACCAGGGCCGTGCCAGCAGTCGCGGAAGTCAGAGTGACTGTCGCCGCGCCGCTCGCGGTGGTTCGAAGCGCGAAGACCTCGGCGGTCTCGACGAAGTTTCCAAACGTCGTCGAGAACTCGATCGCTGTGCCGTCGACGACATTGTTTCCCGCGGTGGTGGCACGAGCGGTGATCAGCGTGCTGGAGCCGACGACTGGGTTCGGGTTCGCCGCCGTCAGCGTGATGGCGATGTCGCTCGTCGGCGGGTTGTTGCTCCCACCGCTCCCACCACCCGTGCTGGGCTCGGTCGGCGAGTCCGAAGAGCAGCCCATGAGAGCCATCAGCAGAACCGTTGCGAGCGCGGCCGCCCTTCGAGTCTTCATCTTGTTCATCTTCGTCTCTCCCAACATCCTCTCACCCATCCACCCGGTCGTCGTGGGACCGATCAATTCGCAATCGAGCAGCCACAGCCGTAACAGAACGAAAGCGGGAAGCGAGTCTCTGCGGACACCTTCTCGCCCGAGAGGGTTTCACCGAAAATCTCGATCTTCGTCTCGATGATGATGACAGGCTTTCCTGTCTCGGGGTCGCGGCCGCCGTTCTCCGGGCGCAACGACACGAATGGCGCCTGGAGCAGCGCATTCGGGTCATAGAGCAGGAAACCAGTCACCACGCCCGCACCGCCGCCAGTGATGAGCCCTGAGATCGCCTGCACGTACGAAGCAGGGACCACCGTGCCACCGTCGGTTCGCTTGTAGCTCACACGGATCGTTGACAGGCGGACATCGAGGAATCGCTGGTCAGGGTTTTGCGTCTTGACGACGGACCTTACGTTGAGTGCGCCCACTCCGGTGTCGCAACCATTGAGCGGCTCGTAATCGTAGACCAGGATTTCCTGATCAAACGTTGCGACCAGCTCGACCGGGGCGCCTTCCTCGTTGATGTCGCTTGTGCAGGATGCGAAGCCGAGCATGGCTCCGAGCGAAAGGAGCACCAGGGTCATTCGTCCGATCGTTTTCGTATTCATCGTCATTCCTCGCCTCTTCGCCTCGCCCCGTCTCCCCGGAGGCTCTCGATTACGAATTCCTCACGATCTTCGGCGTGATGAAGATCAGCAGTTCGTCGTGCTTGCTGTTGATCTCGTAGTTCTTGAA
>JBPPMG010000103.1:0-2919 GCA_051305935.1 Thermoanaerobaculia bacterium | reverse complement strand
CTTCACGCTCTACGAGAAACTGGTCGTGACGCTGGGAGGAACGCCGGTCCCGGTCCCGTTCGATCCTGCCCTGGGTGAGCTTCCGGCCGATGCGATGATCGAGGCGGCCGGAGGATCTCCCGATACGATCTTCGTGGTCTGCTCGCCGAACAACCCGACCGGCGGCGTCCTCGCGGAGGGAGACCTCGCGCGGCTGCTCGACGCCGGAACCGTTCTTCTCGACCGCGCCTACGGCGAGTTCGACGACGCGCCGATGCCGCCGATCGACCCGCGGCTGGTCGTCTTCCGGACGTTCTCGAAAGCATTCGGGCTCGCCGGATTGCGGATCGGCGCCGTCGTATCGACCGCGGCCAACTGCCGGGAGATCCGAAAGGTGAAGCTTCCCTACAACCTCAACTTCGTCAGTGAAGAGGCGGCGATCGCGATGCTGGAGCAGCCGCGACTGATCGAGGAGCGGGTCGCTGCAATCCGCGCGGAGAGGGAGCGGCTCGTCGCCGAGATGCGGGCGATCGATGGAGTCCGCCCGTTTCCGACTCGGGCCAACTTCATCGCGTTCGAGACGGGTCGTGCTCCCCGCCTCGTGTTCGACGCGCTTCTCGCTAGAGGGATTCTCGTCCGTGACGTGTCGTCGTATCCGCGTCTCGGGTCGGCGCTTCGGGTCTCGGTCGGCAGCGCGGAGCAGAACGATCGCTTTATCCAGACATTGCGTGAGGTGATGGCATGACCGCAACAGGGATCTCCGGGCGCCGCGCGGCGCTCGAGAGAAAGACGAAAGAAACCTCGGTGCGCCTCTCGGTTGACCTCGACGACGCGTCGAACGTGAAGATCGACACGCCGGTCGGGTTCCTCTCCCACATGCTCGAGGCCGTCGCCCGCCACGCCGCGATCGGCCTGGTCGTCGAGGCGACCGGCGACACGCACATCGACTACCACCACACGGTCGAAGACGTCGGTCTGCTCTTCGGCGACGCGGTCAAGGAAGCGCTCGGAGACAAGAGCGGCATCCGGCGATTCGGCCATGCCTACGTGCCGCTCGACGAGGCGCTCGCGCGCGTCGTGCTCGACTTCTCCGGCCGGCCCTTCTTCGTCTTCGAAGCCGAGATCGACACCGAGATGCTCCTCGTGCACAAGGACTTCCCGTTCGCTCTGGTCGAAGAGTTCCTCAAGTCTTTCGCCTTCCGCTGCGGATGCAACCTGCACGTCGATCTGATCCGCGGCCGGAACGGCCACCATGCGGCCGAGGCGATCTTCAAGGCGCTGGCGGTGAGTATCCGGATGGCGAAAGAGCGCATCGGGGGCTCGATTCCGAGCACGAAAGGCGTCCTGTGAAGAACGTCCTGCTCATCGATTCGCCGCTCGCCAACATCGCGAACATCCGCCGGGCTCTCGAGGCGGGCGGCGCCAGCGTCGAGCTGTCGTCGGATCCGGCCGCGGTCGCCGGCGCGGACCGGCTCGTCCTCCCGGGCGTCGGCAGCTTCGGCGCCGCGATGTCCTGGCTCGCCGGCAACGGACTTGATGCGGCGATCCGGTCCGCGGTCGACGCGGGATCGGCGCTGCTCGGCGTCTGTCTCGGCCATCAGCTCCTGTTCGACTCCTCGGAAGAGGGGGGCGGACGTGAGGGACTCGGGCTGCTCCGGGGTCGCGTGCGCCGGTTCCGCGGATCGCTTCCCGTTCCGCAGATCGGATGGAACTGCGTCGCGATGGCCGAAGGCTCTCCGCTTTTCGCGGGGGTCGAGGACGGGACGCCTTTCTATTTCGTCCACTCCTACGCTGCGGAAGCGGAGCCGGAGGACACGGTCGGAACGTCCGAGTACGAAGGCTCGTATGTCTCCGCGGTCGCGCGCGGACGCGTCTACGGGGTCCAGTTCCATCCGGAAAAATCCTCGGCCGCGGGGCTGAAGGTGCTTCGCAACTTCGTGGAGACCGCATGAGCGCGACCGACGCGCCGCTCAGGCCGGTGGTTCGGGAGAAGTTCGCCTTCCTCCCGGCGATCGACATTCTCGAGGGACGGGTCGTCCGGCTCGAGCGGGGTGAGTTCGCCTCCGCGCGCAGCTACGGGACGCCGGACGAAGTCGTCGCGGGATGGGACGTGCCGCTCGGAACGCGGATTCACGTCGTCGATCTCGAGGCGAGCCGGCTGGGGCGTCCCGTGGAGCGGACCGCGATCGAGCGGCTCGTCGAGTGCGGTTACCGCGTGCAGATCGGAGGGGGGATTCGCACTCCGGAAGACGCGCGCTCCTGGCTTCGGTCGGGCGCAGAGCGCCTCATACTCGGGACGCTCGCGGCGGAAGACCCCGCGGCGTTCCGCAGAATCGTCGAGTTCGCCGGACCTGCGCGAATCATCGCTGCAGTGGACCTTCTCGACGGCGCGGTCCGGATCTCCGGGTGGGAGAAGCCGTCGACCCGCAGCGTCGAGGAGGTCTTCGCGGATCTCGAGATCATGGGCGTGCAGACGGCGCTTGTGACCGACATTCGGAAGGATGGAGTGTTGAAAGGTCCGTCGTTCGATCTCTACCGGGAGCTCGCGGATCGCACTTCGCTGCGGATCATCGCATCGGGCGGCGCGGCGACGCTCGGCGACGTCGCTTCGCTCGCGCGGATGGACTCGCTGGCGGGAGTCGTGGTCGGCAAGGCTCTCCACGAGCGCCGGTTCACGTATCAGGAAGCTTTAGCGCGTGTCAGAACGGCGAGGGCGATCCCGGAGCGCATCATCCCGTGTCTCGACATCCGCGGCGGACGGGTCGTCAAGGGAGTGAAGTTCGAAGGGTTGCGCGATGCAGGAGACCCCGTCGAGTGCGCGAAGCGGTACGAGCTCGAAGGAGCCGACGAGATCGCCGTTCTCGACATCTCGGCCACGACCGAGGAGAGGGCGAGCTCGCTCGACGTCATCCGGCGGATTGGGGAGTCGATCTTCATCCC
>JBPPMG010000382.1:0-11566 GCA_051305935.1 Thermoanaerobaculia bacterium | reverse complement strand
CTGGGGGGGGCCGAAAGGCCGGGCTCGGGCTCGGGATCGGAAGTCCACTCGCGGTTCTGTGCCGGCATGTTGAACCTGAGGCGCGCCGGCGAGCGTTCGCGTAGATGTGCCCCGTCGAAGATTGCTGTGCTCGATGTTGAATTTCCCGAGCCCGAGCCCGATCCCGATCCCGTGCCCGGCCGTTCTGAATTTCCAGTACACGTATGCGCAGAACACGCGCGTGAAGCCGGCCGCCTCGCGATCGGCTTTCAATCCCCGCTCGTGAAGCCTTATCATGGCTCCGTCAGAGACAATCAAGAATGAAGGAAATCCGCCACATCAGAATTCACGGCAAGGTACAGGGAGTCGGCTACCGGTTCTACGCGACGCGCGTGGCACGGAGACTCGGCCTCAAGGGCTGGATTCAGAACCTCCGGGACAGCTCGGTCGAAGCGATGGTCGAGGGCGAGCCCGACAAGATCGATGAGTGGATCACGGAAATCAAGGAAGGCCCCCGCTATGCGGAGGTCGTCCGCATCGATCAGGAGCGGCGCGAAGGCGCGGGCCCGCTCGCTGATTTCGACGTGAAGTTCTGACATGGCGACTCCTACCCACATCGACCTGCGCGACTACATCCGCGACGTTCCCGACTTTCCCAAGCCGGGGATCATGTTCAAGGACATCACGCCTCTGCTCGGCTCCCCGCATGCGTTCAACGCGGCGGTGGACCATCTCGCGCTCCCCTTCGCGGGTGAGCGCGGCGTGAAGGTCGCCGCGATCGAATCGCGCGGATTCATCTTCGGGGCCGCGGTCGCGCAGCATCTCGGCGCCGGGTTCGTGCCGATCCGGAAGCCGGGCAAGCTCCCCTGGCGCACGCACCGGAACGAGTACGCCCTCGAGTACGGCACCGACGCGCTTGAGATCCACCAGGACGCGGTCGGCCCCGGCGACAAGGTCATCGTCATCGACGACGTTCTCGCCACCGGCGGCACGGCGGCGGCGGCGGGCGAGCTCGTCCGCCGCCTCGGGGCGGAAGTGGTCGCCTACTCGATCGTCATCGAGCTGCGGTTCCTCAACGGGCGGGACAAGCTCGGCAACACACCCGTGAACGTCGCCATCCATTACTGAGCGGCCGCGCGACGTCCGTCGCGAAATCTTTGCAGTTCCCTGGGGAGACTGGTGCATGCGCGACTTCGACCTGATCGTCATCGGCGCGGGCCCTGCCGGAGAGAAGGGTGCTGCGCAGGCGGCCTACTTCGGCAGACGGGCGGCGATCATCGAGAAGGCGACGGTGGTCGGCGGCGCGTGCGTGAACACCGGCACCGTGCCATCCAAGACGCTTCGCGAGACGGCCCTGCACATGTCGGGCTTCCGCCAGCGCGAGGTCTACGGCGTCGACTACACGCTCAACGAGAACGTCCAGATGGCCGATCTCATGCATCGCAAGCGCGCGGTGATCGAGCGCGAGCACGCGACGATCGAGGAGAACATCCGCCGCCACAACATCGCGCGCTTCCACGGCGCGGCGCGCCTTGAGTCCGCCAACGAGGTGGTGATCTCGGGGCCCGAAGGGGAGCGGACGATTTCCGGCGACGTGATCCTGATCGCATCGGGCTCCTCGCCGCTCCGACCCGAGCACGTGCCATTCGACCACGAGCGCATCTGCGACAGCGACTCGATTCTCGAGATCGGATCGATCCCGAAGAGTCTCGCGGTCGTCGGCGCCGGCGTGATCGGATGCGAGTACGCGTCGATCTTCGCCTCGCTCGGCGTGCCGGTGACACTCATCGACGGGCGCACGGCGCTGCTCGGGCACATCGACCGCGAGATCGCCGCGGTGCTGCTCGACAGCTTTCGCACTCGGCTCGGCATCAAGCTCTTTCTCGGCGTCCCGGTCGCCGCGATCCGTCTGCTCGACGACGGCGTGCTGCTCACGCTCGACAACGGTCAGGACGTCCGCGTCGAGAAGGTCCTCTACGCCGCGGGCCGGCAGAGCAACACCGCGAATCTCGGGCTGGAAGCGGTCGGAGTGCAGACTGGCCGCAATGGCGTCGTCGTGGTCAACGAGCAGTACCAGACCTCGGTGCCCAACATCTACGCCGCGGGCGACGTCATCGGCTTTCCGGCCCTCGCCTCGACGTCGATGGAACAGGCGCGCGTGGCGATGGTCCACGCGTTCGACCTCAAGTACAAGACGCGCGTCGCGCCGCTGCTGCCCTACGCGATCTACACGATTCCGGAGCTCTCGAGCGTGGGACTCACCGAGGAGCAGTGCCGGGAAAAGGGGATCGACTGCGAGATCGGGCGCGCCTATTACTCCGCGAACGCGCGCGGACAGATCATCGGCGACGACAGCGGGATCATCAAGCTCGTCTTCGACGCGGAGTCGCTCGCGCTGCTCGGCGTTCACGCCGTGGGCGAGAGCGCGTCGGAGCTCGTCCACACGGGCCTGATGGTCATGCAGTTCGGCGGCACGATCAACGCGTTCATCGACTCCGTCTTCAACTTCCCGTCGCTGAGCGAAGCGTACAAATACGCCGCCTACGACGGGTTAGGGCGGGTGGCGCGGAGCAACGCGGAACGCGGAATGCGGAATGCGGAATGACCCGAACGAGAAACGCGAAACGCGAAATGCGAAACGCGGAATGACCCGAACGCGGGATGCGGAATGAGCGTCGCGTGGGCCAGTCAAGGAGGCCCGTCCCGCGGCTGTCATTCCGAGCGCAGCGAGGAATCTGCTAAGGATTAACTGATCGCTTCCTCAGCAGAGACTCACGCCTCGAAGCCTGATCCCGGCTAAGGAAGCGGGCAGGTGGTCGTCTTGCAGATTCCTCGCTGCGCTCGGAATGACGGACGCGGGGGCGATCGATGAATCACTCACGCTCCCGGCCGCAACTGGATCCGGAGCGCGAGGGAGGTGGTGGTCGCGTGCACGCCGGGCTCGAGCTCGAAGCCGTCTTCCGGATCGGACGTGTCGCTGCCGAGCAGCAGCAGGAGGCGAGCGAGCTCCTTGAGGGCGAGCCGGTCACCCTCGACGACGATCTCGCTGCCCGACGCGCGAAGCGTCACCGGCGACTTCGCGAGCCCTTCGAGCGCCATCATCGCCAGTTCGACGTTCACCATGGATCACTCTCCCTCGTACACGGCCGAGTTGCGCTCCGTTTCGTGAAGCACGACGCGGCGGAGCCGCCCCTCGACGATCGCGGGCGCCAGCTGTTCCCAGAATGCCTTCACGAGATTCTCGGCCGTTGGGATCACTCCGTTTAGGAAGTCGACGTCGACGTTCAGGTTGGTGTGGTCGACCCGGTTGACCACGCGCTCGCGCATGATGTCCTTGAGCCGCTTGAGGTCGATCACCATGCCGGTGGCGGGATCGATCGGCCCCTCGACGCTCACTTCCAGTACGTAGTTATGGCCGTGCCCCGACGGGTTGTCGCATTTCCCGTAAACGCGCTGATTCCACTCGGCATCCCTGGCCGGGTTGTTGAGGCGGTGCGCAGCGGAAAAGTCGAGTTTCGCGGTGACGATCATGGGCTCCCTACCTCGGGCGCGGGTTGCGCGTTGCCTCTCACAATGCGGCGCGCAGCCGCGCTTGTTCCCGGATTCGGAGGCGCTGCCGATTTCAGAACGTAATGCCGTCGAGCGCAGAGGAGAGCGTCCCGGACTTCTCGCGGATCACTCGCGAGAGCCTCGTGAATCGAGGGTCGGTCTGCAGGTACCCGAACAGCGGGCTCGATACGATGTAGGTGAGCGTGGGCTCGGAGCGCGCAACCGCGCTGTCGAGCGCCTCCATGACCTTCCTCTGGCGGTTGAGCAGCACGTTCACCTCCGCAACGAGGGTGTAGTGCTCGGCGGCCCGAACCGCAGCGGCTTCGGCTTTCGCAATCTCCACGTCTGCCGTCGCCGCGTCGCCTTGCCCCGCCGCGACGTAGGCGTTCATCATCGGTGTCGTGTACGGGTGGGCGAGTCGCTTCTGCCGGTCGTGCTCCAGTTGGATGATGCTGTCCGAGCGGCGGATCACCGCGAGCCGGCCGATCTTGAGCGACAGCCACGGATTGTCCTGCTGGGTTTCCTGCACTTTGTAGTAGGCCCGCACCGCGGCGTCGACACGTCCCCTTGCGAGGGTGACGTCGGGCTCGTGGATGCTCGGGTTCACCGCGCGGGCGACCGCCAGCCGGTTGACCGCCGTCTTGAACTTCGCCTCGTCGGCCACCGCCAGGGCGTACTCGCCGAGCAGCGTGATGACCTCCGGGTCGTCGCCCTTCGCGGACAGCAGCGAGCCCAGATACTCCAGCGCCTGTGCAGGACGGCCGCGCTCGGCCTCCCACTTCGCGAGCTGCGTGCGGATCTCCAGGTTCGCAGGCTCGAGAAACGCGATGACGACCGCGACCTTGTACGCCTCCTCGGTCGCGCCCTTCTCCGTGTGGAGCTCGTAGAGGAAGTGGTGGGCGCGGAGAAACTTCTCGTCCGCAGCAACGGCCTTCCTGGCTGAAGCGACCGCCTTCGCGGAGTCGCCCGCGTTTCGCTGTGCCACCGCGTCGAGAAAGGCCTTCGTGGCGGCGGGATTCTGCGACACGTACGGCGAGACGTCCTTGTCCAGCTTCGCCGCCATCCATCGCGCGAGCTCGATCGAAGGGGCGAGGTTGTCCTTCGCCTTCGCGGGCAGCGCGATCGGATCGCCCTCCGTCGTCACGCCGGCTTCGGTGATCGTGGGAACGAGCGCGAGGCCCGCCTCGCCCTTCCTGAGTATTCCGCCGACCTGGCGGCTCGTTGGCGCGGCCGCATCGACGAAGGTGAGCGTGGGCTCGAGCCGGAGAATCGCTCCGGCGGTCGCGCGAATGTCGTTCCCCATCGCCACGAGCTTCGGATCCGGCGGCGCCGCGGGCGGAACCGCGGTCTGCGTCGTGTCGGTCGATGCGACCGGGGTCGGAGTTTCGACCGCGATCTCGCCGACGAACACCTCCGATGGGTTGATCTTCGGCGCGGTTTCGGTCGGTGCTGACGGGGGGGCAGAAGACTGAGCCGTGGCCTGAGTCACGACGGATTCCTGCGAGGGAGCCGGCGCCGCGTCTCCTTTCTTCAGCATCAACAGCACCGCGGCGACAACGCCAAGGACGATCAGCGCCGCGATGCCGCCGAGCAAGGCCACGTTCGACTTCTTCTTCGGCGCGGCGGCTCCGGACATCGCGTCATCCTCGGACTCGGCCCCTGCCTCGTCGCTGTCGGTCTCGGCCGCTGCCGCGTAAGCCTCGGCCGGTGTCGCGGCAGGCGTGGCCTTCGCCCGAGGCGGAGCGGGAGCTTCCGGCGGCTGTGGCGGCGCGGGCTGCGGCACGCGGGCGACCGACTCCAGCGGTGGCGCGGCGTAGAAGTTCACGTCTCGGAAGCGCCCCGCCATCGGAGGAGGGGATGCGAGTCCCAGGCCCTGAATGACCGGTTCGGAGACGAGCAGCTGCATCGGCTCCATCGCGTCGAGGACTGCGTCGGCGATCTCCAGACCTGGGCCGCTCGGTGTTCCCGTCACCGCGGCGAGCTCGCCGTAGTGGATGATCATGCGCGGCTCGACCGGCTCCTGCGCATTCGACATGTTGAACTCGACGATGTCCGCGAGTCCCTTCCTAGCCGCGCGCAGAGCGCTCTCGGCGTCGGGCATGTCGGCGACCATGCGCGGGCCGAACGAGTCGAGCACGGTGCCGTCGAAGAGGTAGACCGCCTCGCCGAGGAACTGCTGCATCCGCGTCTCGAGCCGACCGGCACGTTCCGGGTCCTTTTTCTTGAGTAACTCGTGGTAAGGCAGCTCGCAGACGACAATCCAGGCGGGAGCAGACACAGTCTGGGGAGGTTGCGCAGGGACCGCGGTGGCGGCCGAGCGACGAGCCGCGAGGCGATCGATGTTCGGCTCGATTTTGCGGATGTCCCCGAGCAGATCATTGGCCGTCTGGTAGCGCTTGTCGGGATTTTTCTGGATGCAGCGTCCGATCAGCGAGAGGAGCGTCTTGTCGACGCTCGGCGCCGTAGGCGCCGCGGGCGCGCTCTGTGCGATCGCCTGGGTCACGTCCGAAGTGCTGGCGCCGCGAAAGGGGAGCTTCCCTTCGAGCATCTCGTAGAAGATCACGCCAAGCGCAAAGACGTCGCTCCGCGCGTCGACCGGTTTGCCGGTCACCTGCTCCGGCGAGAGAAACGAGGGAGTCACTCCGTCGTTCGGACGGATCGCGCCGAGCAGCGCCGGGCCGGTCTCGTGTCTCCTGCGAATCGCGGCATAGCCGATGCCGACGAGCCGCACGTCCCCCTGGGGAGTGACGACGAACGACTCGCTCGTCAGCTCTCCGTGGACGAGCGATTTCGAGTGGAGATGCGCTAGCGCTTCGCTCATCTGGAACGACAGGCGCAGGAACTCGCCGCGCGTCGGAGGCTGGAGTCTCGAGCGCTCGCGGAGCGGCTCCCCTTCGATGAGCTCGGTCGCCATGAAGAGCGCGTCGCGGTCGATGTCGATCTCGAGCACCTGGGCGAGGCCGGGGTGCCGCAACGCGGCGGCGACCCGCATCTCCTTCAGGAATGCCTCGCGCTGGGCCTTGTCCTTCGGCACGATGCGTGTGAGGATCTTGATCGCGACTGGCTTGGCGCTACGTGTGTCGCTGGCCTTCCAGGCGTTCAACGAGCCGGGAAACCGCTCGGTGAGCACATAGTGGAGCAGGGGGGATCCGGGGGCGAAACTCTCCGGGACGCTCGACATGCGCCAATTATAACCGTACGGGAGGTGCCTCCATGAGGGCAGCCATCATCGCAGTCGGCAGCGAGATGCTCGGGATCTCGAAGCTCGACACGAACTCGCTAGAGGTGACCCGTTACCTCGAGGAATGGGGCGTCGAGCTCGCGCGCAAGTCGATCATCGGCGATCACGCGGCTGACCTGGGCAGCGAGCTGCGCGAGACGCTGGACGGCTGCGACATCGTCGTCGTGATGGGCGGGCTCGGTCCCACCGAGGACGACGTCACGAAGGATGTCGTCTCCGGCGTGCTCGGCGTGCCGATGCGCGAGGACACCGAAGCGCTGGCAAGGATGGTCGACCTGTTCGAGAAGCGCGGCTACCCGATGCCCGACACGAACCGGAAGCAGGCGCTCGCTTTCGAGGGACACGGCTACCTTCGGAACCCACGGGGCACGGCGCCAGGTTTCCATCTCGAGATCGACTGGAGCGGCTGGAAGCGCCACCTCTGGATCTTTCCCGGCGTACCTAACGAGCTGCGTGGGATGCTCGAGGCCGATTTCGGGCCGTGGCTGCAGACGCTAGGGTTGCCGCGCCGCCACTGGCGTTCGCTCCGGATCATCGGCATGCCGGAGTCGCTCGCCGACCAGAAACTGAAGGCGTTCTACGAGAAGTACCGCGACACGCCGGTCACGATCCTCGCGTCGCGAGGCGAGCTCGCTCTGCATTTCTACACGCTCGGCTCAGAAGATGCGGCGTACGCGAAGCTCCTTGAAATGGAGGCCGACGTACGGGAAGCGCTCGGCGAACGGGTCTACGGAACAGGGGAGGACACGATCGAGCTGGTGATCGGGCGGATGCTGCTCGCGCGCGGCGAGACGGTCGCGACCGCGGAATCGTGCACGGGAGGCATGCTCTCGACGCGCATCACCGATGTCTCGGGAAGCTCGCAGTGGTTTCGCGGCGGGGTGGTGGCCTACTCGGGCGAAGTGAAGATGTCGATGGTCGGCGTCGACCCGGCGAACATCCAGCAACATGGCGAGGTGTCGGAGGAGGTCGCGCGCGAGCTTGCAACGGGCGCGCGGCGCCGCTTCGGCACGACCTGGGGCATCGGCATCACGGGAATCGCCGGTCCGGACGGCGGCAGCGAAGCGAAGCCGGTCGGTACCGTCCACATCGCCGTTGCCTCCCCCACCGGAGTCGAACATCGAAAGCTCTACTTCGCCGGAGGCCGCGAGAACGTGCGGCGATTCGCAACGAACGCCGCGTTGGACTTGTTGCGGAAGGCGATAGGGAGTTGTTAGAAGTTAGTTGTTAGTTGTTAGACAAGTCTCGCCGGAGTTCTGCTTTCGACGCTCGAAATTGAAGGAAGACGCATACGCATATGACGCAACGAGCAGTAATCGACTACTCTCGCCTCTCGTCTGTCGTCTAACAACTAACAACTAACAACTAACAACTACCCCCCCTCCATGACCAAAACACGAGACGACGCCATCACGATCCTTCACCGCTACACGCAGACCGATTCCCTCCGCAAACATGCGCTCGCGGTCGAGCAGGCGATGCGCGCCTGCGCCAGGAAGTACGGTGGCGACGAGGAGCGCTGGGGGATGTGCGGCCTCCTGCACGATTTCGACTACGAGGCGTATCCCACGGCCGAGGAGCATCCGGTCGTCGGCTCGAAGATCCTCGAAGCCGAGGGCTGGGACGAGGACTTCCGCCGCGCGATCCTCGGGCACGCGGAGTACACCGGCGTGCCGCGCGACACGATGATGGCGAAGGCGCTCTTCGCCTGCGACGAGCTTTGCGGCTTCCTCACCGCGTGCGCGCTCGTGCAGCCCGGGAAGACGCTGGCGGAAGTGAAGGTGTCGTCGGTGAAGAAGAAGCTGAAGGACAAGGCCTTCGCGAGAAGCGTCAATCGCGACGACATCGTGAACGGCGCCCGCGAGCTCGAGGTCGAGCTCGAGACGCACATCGAGTTCGTGCTCGGCTCCCTCAGGGAGATCGCAGCGGAGCTCGGGCTCGGCTGAGGCCGGGGTGAGGGCGCCAATGAACACGAGCCGCGAGACTCGTGCCGGCACCGCCGTCATTCCGAGCGAAGCGAGGAATCTGCTGAACGCGATCGACTGATCGCTTCCTCGGCAGCCGCTTGTGCCTTCTGCGAAAGCGGCCTAACTGAATCAGTGGAAGGGAGCTGCTGTCTTGCAGATCCCTCGCTTCGCTCGGGATGACGGGGCACGGACGCGCTTCGCTTCTGGATGATCAGGCACAGACCCGCTCGCTTCGGGATGACCAGGCACGGACCCGCGTCGCTCCTCGAAGCGAGTCCGTGCCCGATGGCTTTGCGGCCGTCAGTTGCCGCGCGCGACTTTCTGCGCCTGCAGAGCCTCGGCCTTTCTCGCGAGCTCGACGAACTTCGCGCGATCACCCGTCGTGTCGAGCGACGCGGCCGACGCCGCGAGGTCGAGCACCTTCTTCCAGCTCGCCTCGCCCCGGTACTGTGACTCGCGCAGCAGCAATCCGAACTGCGCGACCGCCGCGGCGAATCTCAAATCGTCGCTCGAGGCGTGGATGCTGTTGTTGGAGTCGTCGACGATCACTTCCACGAGGCCGCTGACGTCGACCTTCGGCTCTTTGTAGCGAAGCTTCACGCGAGCGAGCGCCGCGCCATCCCACGTCGAGCGATCTTCGGCGGGGACTTCCTCCCGCGCCTCTACGACGGCGCCCGCGTCGCGCTCGCCTCCGGGAGCGACGAGCTCGTAGAGCGCAGTCACCGAGTGTCCGGCGCCGAGCTCGCCGGCATCCTTCGTGTCGTCGTCGAAGTCCTTCCGCTCGAGCGCGCGGTTGTCGTATCCGACGAGGCGGTACGCGCCAACGCGCGCGGGGTTGAACTCCACTTGGATCTTCACGTCCTTCGTGATCGTCAGCAGTGTGCCCGACATCTCGCGCACGAGCACCTTCTCCGCTTCGGCAAGGCTGTCGAGGTAGGCGTAGTGGCCGTTTCCTTTGTCGGCGAGGGTCTCCATTCCGGCGTCGTTGAGGTTGCCGGTTCCGACGCCGAGGACCGACAGGAAGACTCCTTCCTTGCGCTTCGCTTCGATGAGCGTCTGCAAGTCGGTCGTCGCGCTGACGCCGACGTTGAAGTCTCCGTCGGTGGCGAGAATCACGCGGTTGTTGCCGTCGCGAAGGAAGTTGTCCGCCGCGACCTTGTAGGCCAGCAGAATTCCCGCGCCGCCCGCGGTGGAGCCTCCGGCCTGGAGCGAATCGATCGCCTGGTCGATCGCCCACTTGTCACGTCCACTCGTCGAAGGCAGCACGAGCCCCGCGGCCCCGGCGTAGGCGACGATCGCGACGCGGTCCTCGTCGCGCAGCTGCCTAACCAGCTTCTTGAGCGAGGCCTGCACGAGGAAGAGTTTGTCGGGAGTCTGCATCGACCCCGAGGTGTCGACCAGGAAGACGAGGTTGCCGGGAGGCAGCGTCCCGGACGGAATGCGCTGGCCCTGGAGGCCGATGCGAAGGAGCTTGCTGGTTCTGCTCCACGGACAGTCTGCGATCTCGGTCGTGATCGAGAACGGCTTGCCGTCGGTCGGATCGGGATAGCCGTAGTCGAAGTAGTTGATCATCTCCTCGACGCGGACCGAGTCGACCGGAGGGAGCGAACCGAATTCGATGAAACGGCGTGCGTTCGCGAACGATGCACGATCGGTATCGATCGCGAATGTCGAGAACGGCTCCTCGGCCGCACGGCGGAACGACCCCTCTTCGACGCGCGCATAGTTCTCGCAGCTGCAGGCGTCCGCAGGAACGGTGGGAACCATCCCGGGCACCGGAACCGTTGCCGACTGAACGTACGTTCGCGCGATCGGCAGCTGTACGGAAGGCTGCGGGGTCGATGGAGAGGCGGGCGGACGCGAGCGCCGCGCAACAGGCGCGCTGGATCCCCGCTGAGGCAGCAGAGCGCGGATCTCGGTCGACGCGAGGATCGAGGGCGAAGCTGCAGTCACGGTGATCGCCTCGGCGACGGACGAGATCTGGATCGCCACGGGGACGCGGGCGACATAGCCTGCGTCGATCGTCGCGACCTTCGTGACCGTCGCCATCCCGTCCAGCTCGAACTTGATCGTGTACGGGCCCGGTGGAAGAGCGCGGAAGGCATAGTCGCCGTTGACGTTCGAGACGGCGACGCGGATTCCCTGGAGCGCCGGAGACGAGATCGTGATCGTCGCTCCCGGCAGCGGCGCCCCTTCATGCATGACGGTGCCGGTGATCGACCCAAGGCTGCCCGCCGGTCCCGGGGTCGCGATGACGAAACTCTCGGCCACGGGTGGTGAGACGGCGGATGACTGACTGGATGTGCGGCAGCCCGCGAGCGGAGCGACCGCGAGCGCCATCACGAGTGACACGGCACAGACGCGCTGCCACGACCGCGAACCTCGACCAACAGAGCGTTCCCACATGACTCCCTCCTTCGATCTTGAAATCCAGGAGGTCGCGACCTGCTGTTACGAATTGCACGTTGCCCGCCACGGACGGGAAAGGGTCAAGTCATTGAAAATACAAACGTGCGGAGTGAGGTCGCTGCGACGAACGATCCATTTTGGTGAATCGGCGCGCGTTTGCGCCGGATTTTCCGGCGCTCGGCGGGCCGGGTCGGCGCGAGCGAACGAACCAGAGTCGATCGCCCTGGGACGTGAAGCACAGCTGTTAGGCTTCACGCGGTGTCACGGACATGTGACGGCTCGAGCCGCGCAGCGCTCAGAGGAAGGGGAGCAAAAGAAAGCGGCGAAGGCCCATGTGAGCCTTCGCCGCGAATGATGCTTCGATTCTTACAGGCTGCGCTTCTTGGCGCGGATGTTCCTGCGGCTGCCCTTGTTCTTTCCG